>CANGNB010000168.1 GCA_947454545.1 Oligoflexaceae bacterium | reverse complement strand
GTGCTGTGACTGATGAGACGGAAGGTACATTGGTTCACGCTTGAGTCGTGTCTGGATGCAGTTCAGAATTCTTGAGACAAAGGTGAGACGTTATGGCAGATTTTGTTGCTCAGTGTAAAAGCGAAATGCAAAAGCGTATCGATGGCTTTGACAAGGACCTTACGCGTATACGTACAGGGCGGGCGTCGATAAGCCTTCTTGATTCCGTGCGAGTCGACTATTACGGAACTTTGAGTCCTCTAAGCCAAGTAGCAACTCTGTCTACACCAGACGCGCGAACGATTTTGATTTCTCCCTTCGAGAAAAAGTTGATTCAGGAGATCGAACGTTCGATCATGAAGGCTGACCTGGGTCTACAACCAAACAGCGATGGTGTGGTTGTGCGTGTGCCTATTCCTCAGCTGACCGAAGAACGTCGTAAGGATATCGTAAAACAGCTGAAGAAGATGGGTGAAGAAGCCAAGGTTGGGATTCGTCACATCCGTCGTGATATCAATGAAGAAGTGAAGAAAGCAGAGAAAGCTAAGACCATTACAGAAGATGAAGGCAAACGTCTGCAAGATGATATTCAAAAGCAGACCGATAACTTTATCAAAGTTCTAGACGATCGGATGGCGAAAAAAGAAAAAGAAGTGATGACACTTTAAAAGTTTAAGGGGCCTTCAGGCCCCTTTTTTTATCACAATTCTTTGGATGGAGAGTTCAGCGGAGCGAGCTTTCTCTTCTTGATCCGCTCGACCAGAGTCGTGCGATTCAAACCTAAAAGTTTAGCCGCTTGGTTCTTGTTGTGACCCGTTCGCTCAAGAGCCTGCATAATAAGGCTGTTTTCAAGGTTTTCGATGAAAAATTCCAAATTGATCCCTTCGGGTGGAAGGACCTCAAGACTCGCTTGAAATGCTCCCTCGTCTCTGTCTCTCAAGATGGGTTCAGACTTTTCTATCAGTACACTGGCATGGTCGCGCGCTGTGGCGCCAGCCTTAACCTGCACATATTCTTGTGGAAGAGCCTCAATATTGATAGCTCCGCCGCCTGTCATGACAACGATGCGCTCAATGAGATTCTGAAGCTCCCGGACATTTCCTGGCCAAGGATAGCGTTCAAGGCACGCATAAACTTCAGGCGTCATGAAAGCTTGATTGACGAGACCATGGCTTTGGTTGGAGTGCTCTAAAAAGTGTTCCAAGAGGAGGCGAATGTCGCCTTTGCGCTCGCGAAGGGGGGGCATGACGATCGGTAATACATTTAAGCGATAGAAGAGATCAAGACGAAATCTCTGCTGAGCGACAGCATCCTCTAAATCTACATTCGTTGCAGTCACAATCCGTACATCAGCTAACTTAACTTCGTTTGATCCTACGGGCGTATATTGCTTTTCCTGTAGGACTCTCAGTAACTTAGCTTGAAGTCTTGGAGGCATCTCACCGATCTCATCGAGAAAGAGTGTGCCGCCTGTGGCTTCTTCGAAATAGCCTTTTCGGGATTTTTCAGCGCCAGTGAAGGCACCTTTTACATACCCGAACAGTTCAGACTCTAAGAGGGATTCTGGGATCGCAGAGCAGTTGACAGCTAAAAAGCGCCTGCTGGCTCTTGGTGAAAGGCGGTGCAGAGCCCGTGCTACAAGTTCTTTGCCGGTTCCGCTTTCACCGTGAATGAGCACAGGTGAGTCCGAACGGGCAACCTTGACGATAGTCTGGAGAACGCGTTCCATGGCCTCGCTTCGGCCAACGATCTCGCTCAGGGCATGACGCCATGCTCCTACAGGGATAGGATTTTCCCGTTCGAAAATCGCTGGGCTAAAGTCTGGTGTGAAACTACCATCAAAAACATTGCGCTGATTCATAGCGAAGCTCGAGCCTCCTGAAGTCACTCAAAGATGGGTCGGGAAAGCAATATCTGGGCGCGGACGGAATCGTTTTCATCAAGCGTTTTAGGAGAGAGCCATCGGCGGCTTCTTCTGAGACAAAACTGTTTGTGATTGGCGTCTATAGATTTATCTTAGCATCGAGCTGTCCCCCGCCGCAAGGTGCTGCGCCTTTCTGTCTGCATGAAGGGGGAGAGTTTAGGAGACTTTTATGGCTTTGACAAAGAGCGCAGGGGTGCGAGAGTCCCGCATTTTTTTACTGAGTTTTTCCATTCAGCAGCGCATACTTCACTGGTATTTTCAGTCTGTACTTGGGGTGTCGAAAAAGTCAAAAAGGCTTGCTCCATTGACTTTTTAGGGAAACTCCGAACAAGGCCTACTCCAAAAAAGGTCCTGTGCGAAGTCCAAACAGACATCGAATACCACTTATAAAAACAGTGTTTTTCAGAGAAATATGATGCGCGTCGCCTTTGTACATGACTGGCTTGTGACCTATCGAGGAGGTGAGCGTGTTCTTGAAGCACTGCTCGAACTTTTCCCAGAAGCGCCAGTATTTACCCTGTTTTACGACGCTAAAAAAATGCCCAAAAGCATCCGGGACCGCGATGTGAGAGTGGACCCATGGCTCAATGCTCTGCGACCCTTGCGCAAAATTCTATTGCCTCTGCTGCCGAGTGCTATTGAGTCTATGCCTCTAGAAGACTATGACCTTGTCATTAGCACGTCATCTTGTGTTGCCAAGGGAGTTATGTTAGGGCCAGATACGCAGCATCTGTGCTACATCCACTCGCCTATGCGTTATATATGGGATCAGCGCCAACATTATTTCACTCCACGCCGGCAGTTTCACCCCTTTGAGTTTGTCGTTCATCTCTTGAGCAAAAAATTGAGGCTCTGGGACGTGCTCTCAAGTACGCGAGTGGATCGTTTTGTAGCCAATAGTGCTTTTGTACAAAAGCGAGTGAAGCGATACTACGGTCGGGACTCGAAAGTGATTCATCCACCCGTGGATGTCGAGCGCTTTGCTGAATCCCATACATCTCCGATTCAAGGATCCTATGTGTTGGCTGCTGGTGCTTTTGTTTCCTATAAGCGTTTCGATCTTGCGATCGAGGCTTGTGAACGCCTAGGGAAAACTTTAGTTGTAGCAGGATCAGGCCCTGAGGAGGGGCACTTGCGAAAGCTAGCAGGGAAGCACACAAAGTTTGTGATTAAACCATCTCATGAAGAATGGGTGGGACTTTTTCAGGGAGCCGAGGCATTTCTTTTTCCCGGGGTCGAAGACTTTGGTATCACAGCCATTGAAGCTTTAGCTGCCGGAACGCCTTTGATTGCTCTCAAAGCAGGGGGAGCACTCGATTTTGTGCTTCCTGGTCAGACAGGTGTGTTTTTTGAGAAAGCAGAAGTTGATGATTTGGTTGAGGTGCTGCGAGGATTCAAGGCTGAGGATTTTTCCAAAGATGCCTTGCGATCTTTTGCTCAAACCTTTCAAAAACAAAACTTTCTAGAAAAAATGCGTGTGGAAATTACCGAAATGATACGGACAAGGTCATGAATAGAAAGCAGAGTCCTTATTTACTGCCTGCGACCCTTGGGATCGATCTCGGTATGATCGGGTGTGCTTGGCTGTGTTCCTATTACGTGCGTTTCTATACTGTCTTCGAAGTTACGCGTGGTATTCCTGAATTTGAGCTTTATACGAAGCTCTTACCTTTTCTTTTCATGATTTGGATCCTGACCGGCTTAGGCACCGGAGCCTTTACTCGCACGATGAGCCTGAATCATCAGGGCCTTCGTGAGATCGGGGCTCTCCTTTCTCATGCGGGTCTCACTCTCATGGGGTTGATCGTTTTTAGCTATTTCTACGAAGAGTACCGCTACTCGCGCATCACTTTGCTCGTTTTTGCTGGCTTGCTGCCAGTCTTTCTTTCGCTGGGACATGCTCTTCTGCGAGGTCTGCTCTACTGGAAACGACGTAACCAGACCCCAAAAGCCGTTTTGATTTTAGCTAGAGCTTCAGGCTTATCTCATGCAGTACGCATTGCCAGGCATCAGGAAGGCGGCCATACTAAGATCCAAGGAATCATTCTTCCTGGTACCGGTGATAATACTGAGGACCTTGCTCTTTGCCGGAGCTTCGGGCTCCCCGTGATCCCAGAGCCGTCCGATTGGATACAGTACTTTTCGGAACATCCGACCCATACTCTTATCATAGCCTTACCACAAAGCGCTTACGGTGGAATTGAAGCTCAGCTTGAAGTCATGGCGGATCAAGTCGTTGATGTGCAAATACTTCCAGACATTGCGCGCTTTACACGTCTGACTCCAGGGGTCGATCTGGTTGATGGGGTACCTATCATCAGTCTCCACGAGAGTCCTTTGTCTGGATACAACCTACTCCTCAAACGCTGCTTTGATGTCGCTGGAGCCGTTTTTGCCCTTCTTCTCCTCTCTCCAGTCATGCTTCTCATAGCGGCATTGGTTCGGATGAGCTCCCGTGGGCCGACCTTTTACCGTCAAGAGCGGATGAGTTTGGATGGGACTCGCTTTGAATGCTTAAAATTTCGTTCGATGCCTGTCGATGCGGAATCTCAGACAGGTGCCGTTTGGGCTAAAGCTGGGGATGCTCGCGCAACGCCTTTAGGTGCTTTTTTGCGACGAACAAGCTTGGATGAGCTGCCGCAGCTCATCAACGTCTTGCGGGGCGATATGAGTCTGGTTGGGCCACGTCCAGAAAGGCCCATTTTTGTGAACCAATTCCGGACTCAAATTCCAGGATACATGCTAAGGCATAAGGTGAAGACTGGAATAACCGGCTGGGCACAAGTCAACGGCTGGCGAGGTAATACTTCGCTCGAGAAAAGGATCGAGTGTGATCTTTTCTACATCCAAAATTGGACGATCTGGTTGGATCTCAAGATCCTTTTTCTGACACTCGACGAGGTAATCCGCGGGCGAAATGCATACTAGAAACAGCATAAGAACTTCCTAACTTAACGAGTCCCTAAAAAGGTGCGAATCTGAGTAAAGTAGAGGTCATATTCCACCTGATGCTTGCTAGCCTCAGGAATAAAGGGATACATAACATCGTTTGGATCATCTTCCTTGTGGTTTAACTGCATACCATGGCCGACTTCATGACAAAATAAGTGGTAAAGATGGTCTGCTTCGCTCGATTCAGCGTCTTTGACTCTGGCTTGTTTAGCTTCGAAGTTATCCTTGTCAAAGCTTATATCCATTCCATACTGAATCTCAGTTGTCGTTTCGCGGCCTTCAAGACTATAGCGGCTCGTTCGAGACGAAATTGTGATCCATTGACCAACACCAAGTTTGTGGTCCGCATTTAACTTGAGATTGGACGTGAAACCAATCTTAGAGTTGGCGGCTGCTTGATCTTCGACGATGTCCAAGACTGGGCTACCCAGTTCGCCATTGTAACGATCGACTAGAAATTGGACAGCATCCTTTGTCTCAGGATTTTCGGTGTTCACAAAAAAGTGAAACCTTTTGTTCTCAACAACTTCATTTTTACCGCAGGCATTCAGCAAAAAAACTCCACAAAACAGGACAATACAGCGCAACAGCATAGGCAACCTCGACAACAACAGCTTCAGCAACAGCAACAGGTACAAGAGGATCACTCACACTGTCAGGTCTGCAAAGACGAGGCCAAATTCCAGGTCTTTGGCTCTGTTTTTCAAAAAAACATCAAAATCCCTGCGATGTTGTGGGTTTACCTCCTTTTTAGTGCTTTGAAATCAAAACGAGAAGAGCCACGGACATTCTTGCCTTCGGGTAAAATCTGCCTCCTAAGGCGATTTCCTTCGATCTGACATTTCTGGAATATGCTCAACATTACTGTTGTTTACATGGCTGACAGCTGACGAGCCCTAGGAAAATTCTGCCGCCGATTAAAAATTGCCGCGTACGGACCGATTCATTACCTAGGTTAAGGTTCTCAACGCTCAAGTAAGGATTGGAACATGAAGGGTAACCTCAACGACACGTATACGATCACCCTCGATGACGACGTCATGGTACATCAGATCATCGAACGGTCGACGAAAATGAAAACGATCGGTCTCAAAGATCCTGAAGAGCTGTTGAGTCGTCTGGATGATCTTCATCCTGTCGCAGTCTTCATCGATATACACTTAGGAACGGGGCGTACCGGTCTCGAAATCCTTCCTCATCTCCGAACAGCTTGGCCTTTCTGCCCCATTCTTGTCATTACGGGTACCCCAGCGGAACACAGTATCGTGAAAGCGCTGAATTCAGGTGCCGATGATTTTATTCGCAAACCTCTCATTCCCGATGAAGTCGATGCGCGCTTTAAGCTTCGCATGGCCGATGCGGCACAAAAAGCTGCTAAAGAAGTCGTCGAATTTGGTGATATCGTCATAGATTCAGCTCACCGGACTGTTGAAGGTCCCCTCGGTAAGCGCTTTGCGTCACCGATTGAAATCAATCTCCTCGCCTGCCTTGCAAATACAGAGGGATCGATTGTTGAGAAAGATGCTTTGAAGATGCGTTGCTGGGGCCAGATAAAGGTCACCGATAACGCCCTGCACAGAAAACTGCACGCTGTACGTCAGCTTCTCAAAGATATTTCCCCAAATGTTCATATTGAGACAAAGTATGGAGTCGGCTTCTATCTAAAATTCCATGGGCATCAGCAGGCTCATCTAAGTGTTGCTTCTTAAGAAGGGCCTTTCATGAAACTTGCTTTGGTCAGGGATGCCGAGCCTCCTCTCGTCGATAGACCCCGTCTCAAATCCATTAAGGATTTGGGACTTCCTGGGGATGCTGATGGTTTTGTTAAGGGATTGCTCGATATCTTTTTCGAGAGAGCACCAGCTCTGATGAATGATCTTGCTCAGGCGCTTGATGGTCGAGATAGTCACAAGGTTGAAAAGCTTGCTCATGCTCTTAAGGGAACGGCAGGCAATCTTGGGGCGTCTCGCATGATGCACCTGGCTGAGAGGTTGGAGTCTTTGGGACGTTCTAGGAGTCTTGAAGGTGAGGCGGTGCAGATTTTGGAGGCTTTAAAGGCCTCCTATCCCGATACTAGGCATGAGCTCTTAAGAGAATATAAGAGCTGAAGCAGAGTCCTCTCTCTACACACGAAAGCTCGGCTGCACAGTCGAGCTTTTTTACTTAACGACAGCTTTTACGGCTGCCTTAGAGTCCTTGAGCTTGCTGGAAAAATTGCTGCGAAGTTTTACCATATTGCTCAGGCTTTGACGATTGCGACCTTGCAAGAGAAAGCCATTGGGAGCCTTCATCTTGCCGTCGATCATCGTTGAATCAAAATCCATATTGGTACTGTAATTGGCCTTGGCATCTTTATCTTTGGTTTCTGCAATGGCATTGAAGCTGAAGACGAGAGTCCAGCTCGCCAAGAAGTTTATCAGCAAAGCATTCATAATGACCTCATTTGAGTTGCTTTTCCAAATCCTGTATCTCTTCCTCGTCACTGCCATAGGACTTCTTTTTTACCTTAGCTGGAGCCGGAGCTGGGGCTGCTGCTTTGGGTGCCTGAATCTCATCCTCCTCAGGCTGTGGCATCTCTGGTTTCATCCGACTACTGTCCTTGGCCTGAGCCGGAGTAGTCTTTTCCGTTGCAGACTCAGGCTCATAGAATTCCTGAGTCTTATCCTTGGCCTGAGGGATAGGCTTTTTGGCAGCAAGTTTCAATATTTCATCATCACTCACATGCTTTCCGGTAAGGGCTTCCTGCTCATTGCGAATTTTGTCGATGAGAGCAAAAACCTCCTGGTTATTCTTCTTCTTTGCATATTCAGTGTCGAGGTAGTTCTTCAGATAGTCGAGCGATTTATCATAATTTTTGCGCCTCTGCTCGATGACTGCCAGGTTATAAATGGCGATAGGATTCTTCTGTGCACCCTTGAGAACCAGCTTGTTAAGCTCTTCTGCTCGATCGAGCTTGCCTCGATTGGCTTCGATGATCGCTAGGTGGAGATTCGCGTCAGGATGCTCTGGCATAACTTTTAAAACACGTTCAAATTCGACTGCTGCCAGGCCTAACTGCCGAAATTGAACATAAAGGACGCCAAGGTTCATCCGTACCGCGACATCAGAAGGATTGATTTTCAGCGCTTCCTGAAAGTTAAAGAGGGCAAATTCAGGTTGGTTTTGTCGAAGAGCAATCATACCTTGAAGATTGAAAACCTGGCTATCTTTCGGTTGATTAGGATCTAGGCTAGCCAGAATAATCTTGGCCATCTCGAGATTGTTACGCCGATAATAAATCTGCGCCAGTATTTTTTTGGCAGTCTCATTTTTTAAGTCAATGCGTAAAGCCTCTCGGCAACGCGATTCAGCTTTGTCGAGCTGACCCACAGCGAGAAAAGCTTGGGCAAGATTGATGCGCGAGGTGAGGTCTCGTGGATCCGATTCGGTTTTCTTCTGTAACTTTTCAATGAGATTTACAGTAGTCCTGTCAGATTCAGGATGCATCGCGGAACGAATGTCATCTTGGCTCTGGAGTTCAAATCGGCGCTTATCTTTGTCGACTCGGGTCATCTGACCGGTGGTAGAGCACGAAGTCAGCACAAGAAAGCTTGTATACATAAGGATCGAAGGCAAAAATCTTTTCATTTTCAAATCCTCTAAATATCAGTTTGCGATTTCAGCAATCGAATCATCCCAGATCATGGCGTGCGATATGTAACTTGGTGAACTTGATTTTTCTATGATTGCTGGGAATTTGTCAGGCTGCAGAGCCACCATTTTCTCGTAAGCCATTCG
>CANGNB010000167.1 GCA_947454545.1 Oligoflexaceae bacterium | reverse complement strand
TATTATCGCGCATGGATTTGCCACTTTAGCCTTCATTTTATATGTTTTCGGCAGCACTCTTTATGCCATCATAAAAGGGCAGCGATCCTCAATTATTTTCCTGATTTCTTGGCTAAGCTACCTGACTTCAGGACTCCTTAACATGTTTTCCTTTAAGGGATGGGTTGAACCTTCATTCTGGACTGAATGGGGAACTACTTGTGGCATTATTGTCGAAAGTATTGGCCTTAGTATTGCTATCAGCTTTAGACTTAAACATATTGAAGAAGAGCTTCACTTCAAACTCAATCAGGCACTTGATGCCAAAGAGTTTCTGACTCACGAGCTCGTCTATCGTACGAGTCAGCCCCTTCAAAAAATCGTCCGAGCAGCGGAAAGCATCGATCGTTCACTTAAGCTTGCCGAACATGAGCACTCTCAGTCGAATAATGCCGAGCTTAGCACTTACTTTTTATCCCCAAAAGGCGAGATGAAATACAGCGTGAATTTTGAGCACCTTAAATTTCAAACGCAAATTATTATGGATGGAGTCGCCAGCACAGAAAAAACTATTTTAGACATTCAAGCACTGACGAATTTCGAAAAAGAATCTCCCGAAAGCATAAATTTACAGCAATTATGGCAAGAAGTTCATTCACGCTTAGCAGACAGCTGCACTAGAAGTGAACTTGAGCGGATTCACTTGTTCAACGATCAGCTTCCCGTTATCACCCAATTAGGAAATAGTACTCTTCTCGCTCTTGCTATCGAACGCATGCTGAAACTTTGGCTTTCAAGCTCACATAGTGACTTGCATCTATCTTTTCATACGGAAAATGTGGGACGTGGAGAGGAGCTTCTTATTCGGGCCATTGAGCCAATACACAATATTTCTCCGACTCTACTCTCAGAATTACTGACCCATATAAATGCTGTTCTAGCTCCCTATTCGATGCATATGAGCACCTCAAAAACAGGCTGGTGCATTCACATACATTTCTATATTCCCCTGGAATATAAAAGCCCCCAAAGCGCTGCCTGATCGACAGAACTTTGAAGGCTATTTCAGTTTTATTCCATATAAATCAGGAATAAAACTTAGGTATCAATGTCTGAAAAACATCTTACCAGCGTTGACCACCGCGATTGCGGCCGCCATTGTCACGAGGAGCTTGAGGCTTAGCTTCGTTAACGGTCAATGTACGACCATCCAACTCAGTGCCGTGAAATTGCTTGATAGCTGACTGGGCTTCTTCTTGAGTAGCCATTTCAACAAAACCAAATCCCTTGCTGCGTCCGGTTTCACGATCGATAATAATCGAAACCTTGTCCACGGTGCCCGCTTTTGAGAAAAGGCCGTTCAGGCTATTTTCAGATGTGTTGTAAGAGAGGCCACCGACATAAATTTTATTACTCATTTTTACTTTCCCAAAACTAGGAAGGACCACACGGCAAGATAAGTGCGAAATACACAAACAGGCAGAGCCCTGATTTACCAAGGAGACTTGCATATTCGCACATGACTGTCTGCAACTATTTTGCAAACTCAATCATTTCAGCATATAAGCCTGACAATGGAGCCACGACAGCGCCTCCTGAGGCAAGATATGGCTTCTTTAGAGATACTTTTATTGTAAAAAATCCTTTTACAATGCTTTTACCCAAATACGGCGTCTCTATCGTTAGAGTAAACTCTTGACCGTACCCATATTCTTCGGAGGGGAAAACACATGTCCTCTGCCAAATCCACACAAATTCTTGAAGAAATTGCCAATAGCTCGAGTCATATCCTCGGATTTCTTATGGGCATAGCGGGAAGTGTTGTTCTTATCATAAATTGCCCTAGGGGATTCTTGAATATTCAACAAAAAGCTTCTCTCTTTGCGTTTCAATTCTCTTTGCTTATTTTGTTTGCGTGTTCAGCAGCCTATCATTCCTGCACCAATATTCGGTGGAAGCATCATTTCAGACAGGCCGATCATGCAGCCATTTTCATTTACATCGCGGGCACTTATTCAGCCTATTGTCTTCTTCCTGATCACATTGAAAGTGGATTACTTCTGATGCATGTGTGGGCTTTAGCTCTCGCTGGGGTCGTTTTCAAACTTTTCTTTGCTGGCCGCTGGCCCTTTTTGTCTACACTTCTTTACTTACTGCTTGGCTGGCTCATAATCTGGTATCGTCATGTTCTCGAGGCACTCCCTCACGAAACGTTACTGTTCCTGATCGCCGGTGGATTGAGCTATACCTGCGGCACTTTCTTCTATATGTGGCGGAAATTACCGTTTCATCATCTTATTTGGCATATCTGGGTCATCTTCGGCAGCATCTTTCACTATCTCGGAATTCTGAGCATTCTCAAAAAATGGGTTTAGAGGCATTCACTTAGCGAGAGTTTTCTGGAGGAATCTAGATCGAAAAACGGCCCCAACAGGAATCGAACCTGTATCTAGTCTTTAGGAAAGACTTGTTCTATCCGTTGAACTATGGGACCTCGATGGAGCACCTGCAAACTACAACATTTCCCTCAGGTAATCCAAGTGCTTTTCTTGAAGCAAAGGTCAGGGCTTATGAAAAGCCCTGAGCGCAGAGATCTATGCCAAAATCATCAGTGGGTCTTCGAGAAAACCAACCAAAGTTTGGAGGAAGGAAGCCCCTACCGCACCATCTATCACTCTGTGATCACAAGACAAAGTCATAGTCATACGCTGTTGAACTTCAAGCTGCCCGCTGGCCCCGACCCATGGCGTGGGTACAGTAGCTCCAACAGCCAAAATAGCTGCCTGAGGCGGGTTGATAATAGCCGTGAACTGCTCAATACCCATCATTCCCAAATTTGAGATTGAGAAGGTACCACCCTGATAATCCTCAGGCTTAAGCTGGCCATTTTTTGCCTTAGCTATGAGATCTTTGGATTGAACTGCAATGTCCCGAGCACCCAAATGATTTGCGAAGCGAATCACGGGCGTGATCAGCCCATCTTGCACAGCGACGGCAACCGAAATATGAGCTGAACCATATCGTCGGATCGATTCACCTTGCCAAGAACTGTTGACCTCAGGATGCCGTATGAGAGCTCGCGACAAAGCCAAAATCAAAAGATCGTTAACACTCACCTTGGGCAATTTCCGCTCTTCAGCTTCAGCATTCAGACGAGCACGCCATTCATTAAATTTGGCCATGTTTGCAGACCGAGTCAGATAAAAATGAGGCGCATCGTTCTTTGCTGCAAGCAATCGCTTTGCAATAGTCTTGCGCATCATGTTCACTGGTACATCTACATCACCCAGCTGAGGCAAAGGCATAGGTACCACAGGTCCAATCTCTAGGGATGGAGCAGCCTGTACACTACCTGCACTCAAGGCTTTCTCAACATCTTTAACGACGACTCGACCGTTAGGTCCTGAGCCTGCAAGCTGTCCTAGGTCGACTTGATTTTCACTTGCGATCTTTCGTGCGAGTGGAGAAGCACGCAAGCGACTTGAACTTGTGTCTATTGCAGCGTTTGCGGCGTGTTGAGAGACCGGGTGCGAGGCCGATGCCGCCGAATTTGAAGAGGGCTGAGGGGCTGCAGAAGGACCCTTGTTGGAAGTGACTGCAGTGAGCTTTGCTAAATCGAAGGTCTCTCCTTTTTCTCCCAGCACGCATATAGGCTGATTCAGTTGGCTCGCTTTTCCGGCAGGAACCAAAATCTTCAGCAGATAGCCTTCGTACGGTGAGTTGTATTCCATCGTAGCTTTGTCGGTCTCAATTTCGACAAATGCTTCGCCCTCGTCGATGAAATCTCCCTCTTTCTTTAACCAGGCAGCGATCCCACCTTCTTCCATGGTATCGCTTAATTTTGGCATTTCTATAATATGAGCCATGATTTTATTTCCTCGGTTGAATCTAGCGTGCTCAGATGTACAGAACTTCTTTTGCAGCCTTTACAATACGCTCAAGACTTGGCATCACTCGCTCTTCCTGAGCCTCGTTGTAAGGCATTGGCACGAACTCATTAGTAACCCGCACTACAGGAGCATCAAGATCATCGAAGCATTCCTTTTGAACACGGTCAGCTATTTGAGCTCCGACAGAGCCAAAAGACCACGCTTCTTCAACCACCACTAAGCGATGAGTTTTGCGCACGGACTCAAAAATCAAATCTTCATCTAAGGGCTGCAAAGTCCTAGGGTCCAAAACTTCTGCAGAAATACCTTGCTTGGAAAGTTCTTCGGCGGCCTCCAAAGCTTTGTGAAGCACTTTGTTCCAAGCAATAATCGTTACATCCGTCCCTGCGCGTTTGATGTCGCCTTTGCCCAGAGGGATGAGGTATTCCCCGTCGGGAACTTCGCCCTTAAACCCATACATCATTTCACTTTCGAGAAAGAGTACGGGGTTGTTATCACGAATGGCTGATTTCAAAAGCCCTTTGGCATCATAAGGTGTCGAACACGTTACCACCTTGAGGCCTGGAATATTAGTAATCATGGGCTCATATGCCTGGCTATGCTGAGCACCCAGCATGTGAGCCGCTCCATTTGGCCCACGAAAAACTATGGGAACCTCAAACTGCCCACCTGACATGTAGAGCATTTTTGCTGCGTGGTTCACGATCTGGTCGAAACCTTGAATCCCAAAATTCCACGTCATGAATTCGATAATGGGACGCAAGCCTACCATTGCGGCACCAATCCCCAAACCTGCAAAACCAGCCTCTGAGATAGGAGCATCCCAAATTCGCTGATCACCAAACTTATCCAACATGCCTTTAGAAACTTTGTAAGCACCGTTATATAGACCGACCTCTTCTCCCATGAGAAATACCGACGGGTCGCGTTCCATCTCTTCAGTCATCGCTTGATTCAGCGCTTCGCGCATCGTGAGAGTAGCCATACGTTTCAATCTCCTTCTTCGTCAAAGTGCCAGAACGTGATCCCAAAGCTCTTCCACAGATGGGTTGGGCGACGCATCTGCGAAAGCCTCAGCATCATTCACGATGTCTTTGGCCGCTTTGTCCCAAGATTTCAGCTCCTCTTCAGTAGCCAGCTTCTGCTCGAGAAGGTATCTCTCAAGTTGCATGATGGGATCTTTATTCTTCTGATAATCCTCAACCTCTTCTTTGGTCCGATAGGTTCCAGGATCGGAAACAGAGTGACCACGATATCGATAGGTCAAAGCCTCCAGAAGATAGGGCTTTTTATCTACCCGCATCTGATCGACAATGCTTTTGACATGTTCATAAGTTGAGATGACGTTCATACCATCGACGTCTGAATGAGCTACGTCAAATGCCAAAGCTCTTTTCCAGAGGTGATCGACAGATGTTGTGCGCCTAATGTCTGTTCCCATACCATAACGATTGTTTTCGATAATAAAGAGAACGGGTAGGTCCCAGGTTGCCGCCATATTGAGGGCTTCGTAAAACTGTCCCTGGTTCTGGGCTGCATCGCCCATGTAGCAGACACAGATGTCGTCTTCTTTGCTATATCGGATACGAAAGCCAACGCCGGCTGCGATAGGAGTTTGCCCCCCCACAATACCATGCCCCCCAAGGAACCGATGTTCCTTGCTGAACATGTGCATCGAACCGCCTTTACCTCGGCAGCAACCATCAACCTTTCCAAATAACTCAGCCATCACGGCTCTAGGACTAATGCCTTTGCCAATGGCCTGAGTGTGGGATCTGTACCCGCTCATCATGTAGTCGCTCGGGCGTAGAGCGTACTGCACACCGACAGCCAAACCTTCTTGGCCGATATGAAGGTGACAGAATCCTGAAAATTTTTGCTTCGTGTAGGCCAATCCGACCCTTTCTTCGAAGCGACGGAAAAGACACATATCCTTGTACATGCGCACAAGAGTATCTTTGTCCAATTGGGCTTTCTTCTTCGCAGTCATTTTTTGTCCTTCAAAATTGCGAGTATCTCGTAACTTTACGAAAACAAAACCCCGATTATGCTCCCCTTTTGCATAATTAGGGTGAAAGGTAACACTAAGGTCTTTACACCAAAGATAATGATGAAAAAATACAATTCAGCTGAAGCGCTTCATTGCAATAGTTGCATTGGTGCCACCAAAGCCGAAAGAATTTGACAGCGCCACACCAACTTTTCTCTCAATAGCCGCTCGTGGCACGTAATTGAGAGGACATTCAGGATCCGGCGTCTCATAATTGGCCGTCGGAGGAATAATACTCCGAGCCACAGTGAGCGCGGTAAATACAGCTTCAATGCCCCCCGCTGCACCCAAGCAATGTCCTGTTACTCCCTTTGTGGAAGAAATCAAGAGTCGATGCGCATGATCGCCAAACAAGTCCATAATGGCCTCACTCTCGTAGCGATCGTTCAGAGAAGTCGACGTACCGTGAGCATTAATATAATCGACGTCTTGCGGGTTCAGCGAAGCAGACTTTAGTGCCTGCTCCATGGCGCGGCGTCCACCCTCTCCCCGTTCAGGAGGAGCTGTGATGTGGTAGGCGTCTCCAGAAGCACCATAGCCTACGAGTTCTGCATATATCTTTGCCCCGCGCTTCTGTGCATGAGAGAGCTCTTCGAGAACCAATATGCCGGCTCCCTCACCCATGACGAAGCCGTCACGATCCTTATCGAAAGGCCGTGACGCCGTTTCGGGACTATCGTTTCGCGCACTCAAAGCTTTTAAGGCAGCGAAGGATGCTATCCCAAGAGGACTGATAGCGCTTTCTGCTCCACCACAGACAAATGCATCCGCGTCGCCTCTTTTGATTCCTTCAAATGCCTCTCCCACCGCGTGGGTGCCACTAGCGCAAGCTGTCGCCGTGCACATATTTGGTCCTTTAAGACCGTATTTCAAAGAGACATAGCCAGCCGCCATATTGGGAATCGCGAAGGGTATAAAAAAGGGTGAAATACGCTTTTCACCTTTCTCAGCCAAAAGCAGAGCATTGGTCTCAATATCTTGAATTCCACCCATACCAACACCAATTATGCAGCCATAACGGTGGGGCGCACTTTCTACAGCCAGTCCACTGTCTCGGATCGCCTCTTCGGCAGCCATAGTCGCAAACAATACAAATCGACTTAGACGACGTTCGTCCTTCGGATCGATCACACCAGCTCCAGACAGGTTCTTGACCTCACCAGCGATCTGGACTTTATAAGCACTTGGATCGTGCAAAGTGATTCGCCCTATCCCTGAGCGTCCAGCAGTAGCAGCCTCCCAAGAATCACGCACGCTGTTACCCGTTGGTGCGACCATACCTAAACCTGTGACAACGACTCGTCTCATAGCTTCACCTTTGCTTTTAAGAAAAAAGACCCCCTCGAGTCTTCCTTCTCCATTCTGCGGCCGCTCGCTTTTGAATCTTTCAATGCAAAGTCGGCCCAATTTTATAAAGTTTCAGACAAATCTACACGGACTGGTGATCTCTTCAGTAAATCTTCGATAAAAAAAGACGAAGCAAAACTATTAAGTCATGCCTCAAAGTACTTACCATTCTTTCGCATCTCAGCCTAGCTATCAGTTGTAAACTCGATTTCAACAGTCCAAAAACTAGTCATTATGACGCTTAAATCGTCTCAATAGAGGCAGATTTTTGAGATCTAAAATCGACTCTGAAGGGGGTAATCGGTTTTTCTGATAAGCTAAGAAAATTCCACAGGTTAATAGCATGGCTTGCGGAAGCCAAGCAGCCAAGGGGGCACTCAAATAGCCCTTTTCCGCCAGAAATTTAAAAGCCATGATAAGGATATACCCAACGATAATCGCCAAACAAGAACCCAAGAATCCATAACTTTTTCCTCGTCGTTCATCCTGAATTCCAAAAACCATGGCGAAAAGTGAAAAAACGAAACACGCAAACGGCATACTAAAGCGCTGATGGAAGAGATACCTAGCCTTCAAATAATTATCGCGCTCTTTCTGCGGAGTATCCTCAGCGAGAGTCGTAATATAATTCCATAATTCTGTAGGCGAGTAGGATCGATAATCATCCTCAGCGTTTTCTGGACCAAAAATTTGATCTCGGAAAATATGTAGCAGATCTAATTGTAGTTTCTTAAATTTTACGACTGACATCTCACGACTCGTAGACTGCGCTGAGTAAAGCAGCCCATAATCGAAAGTCATTCTCAATTCACCATCACTTACAGCGCCTTCGAGAGAGGCGGAAGGGGCGAGTAGTGTAAAATGTTGAGCAGGGCTGTTTTTACCAGGACCAAGCATGACATTTTCAAAATGTGTTCTGTCCGATGAAATCTTTTCGGCATAAAGTACATACCCCAAAAAATCATCCATAAACACGCCAGGCTTCAATCGATACCGGATCATATTGTCGAGTTCATTTTGAGTCTTTCGATGATAAAACTGGAGTGTTTCTCGACGTCCCCAGGCTTCAAAATATACACTTCCTAAAGCTGCTACAATGTAAGCACAGAAGGAAACCACAAGAACGGGTCCTATTGACCTTTTTAACGAATACCCAGACGCTAAAAGCGCTGTATATTCACCATCTGCCGACATACGGCTATAAGCCAACAAAATAGAAAACATCAGGGCGATAGGAATGATAATACCGAGAAAAGGTAGGAGAATAAAAAGAAATGGGAGCAGTACGTTCTCAAAAGAAAGTCCAAACGTGACAAGAACTTCGGAGAGTCTTACCAATTGAGAGACAACAATGACTGAACTGAGCACACAAAAG
>CANGNB010000166.1 GCA_947454545.1 Oligoflexaceae bacterium | reverse complement strand
GATACTAAATTTGTCTCTTGGAGCTCCTCTGGCTTTGATCAAGACAAACGCACCCTCGTGTCCTATCCAGAGGTCTTACTTGGGAGTAAAATCAAAGAATCATGGACCCTGCATACCTTTAAAGTTCCCGTTCCCGGATTCTTTGCGCAACGCTTTGTGTTTGGTGATCGCCTCCCCGAAGCAGCCGGATCACGCATAGTCATACGCAGTGCTATGCCCCTTTACTTTCAAAGTCATGATCCCGAACACTATCTTGCGATACGGCAGTGGCAGGAAAAACAGACCTACATTCTTGAAGCCACCCTCACCAAGGATGCCTATTTCAGGCTCAGCGATGATGAGGACAGCCCTTGGTGGGAAACTCCACCTGAACCTCGCCTCGAGGTCGCAAGCTCCCGCGATTGGATCCTAGTTCAAAAAACCTTTTCCGAAGGTTTTGAGTCCCAATTGGCGAGCCCCTTACCAGCTTTCTTCGCAGAGCCAATTTCGCAGATCACTCAGCAGCACAAAGATTTCGTTCATCGATCGGATGCTTGGACGTCCTGGCTCGCTGACCACGTCCGCTATATGGGGGATTGGCGAACCCTCAAGGGATCCTACCAGCCACGCCCTTTCCCTGAGGTCGCTAAAACCGGTTTTGGTGATTGTAAGGATTATGCAACGCTCACAGCTGCAGCATTGCGGAAAATGGGCTATAAGGCTCACGTAGCACTGGTCAAGCGTGGTTCCTACAGAATAGATCGGAGTCTCTACCTTCCCTCCCTAGGAGCTTTTAACCACGCGATTGTTTATGCTGAGGATGAGCAGGGCAAGGGCTATTGGATCGATCCTACCAATACCAACAGCTATGCCGCTGGAAAAAGACTCGATATCGCAGGGAAAAAAAGCTTGATCCTAGACCCTTCACGCGGCGCCGAGCTGGAGGAGCTTCCCGCGATCGAAGCCAACGACGGATACATACGGTGGACACACGAGTTTCTGCCCTTGTCCCAATCCAGTCGTAAAATTTCCGTACAGATGGAATTTACTGGTATCAACGGTTCGAGTCCCTCCGAATTTTTTCAGAGAGAAGGACTTGAAAATGTAAAGAATTTTACAAAAAACATGATCAGTGATGGTTTTGAAGTCATGAACTACACCCTCGAACCTATCGTATTTCAGCCGCGGAGGGTGCAAGATATTCGGATCAAGGCCGAGATGGAAGCCAAATGGCTACCGAATGTGACAACAGCAGGTATCGCTTTCGAACTCAAGGCCATGGAAGAAGACCTACAAAAAATTAAGCTTAAAAACCGAGTGTCTGGCTATCGTTTCGATCGCAGTGTTCCTGTCCATAGTATGAGAACGTGGCGTCTCAAAAATGCTCAACTGGTCGGCGATGAGGTGCGCGACTGCAAGATCGAAAGTCAATGGATGAAGATGGAACGCAGCATCATGCGCGAGGGGTCCGATATCGTGATTTATCTTGACTACACGAACTTGAAAGCTGGCATGTCGCTGACTGAACTCAAAAGCAAAGAAGCTTATGAGCTGAGGCAAAATCTACGACGGTGCTTTGCAGCCATGCAGGTGATCTACAAACCTGCGCAGCAGCTGAGCTCCGAGCAGCTCTTCGAGGAGGCGCCAAGTCTGGCTCACTGAAGAGCTTGTGGGTTTGGGAAGCAGGACAGCTCCTAAAGAATCCGATCTTTCCATTGCACTCGACCTAACGAGCTCATGATCGCCGATTCGAGTAAAAGCCAGGGTGTGACAAGAAAGGCCAGAGGAAGAAACAGCCAGCTCGAAAGAGAGAGCTTTTGCCTATAAGCAAATAAGATCAGCGTGAGCATTTGTAAACAAAAGATCAAGATAGCAGCCGTGAGACCCCACTCCCCTGCAGCAAAAAGGGGAGCCGCTGCACCACAAAGAAGCAGGACTTCGCATCCCATCAGTCCTATCCAAGAATTGCCCAAGAGGGGAAATAAATTTTTGCGAAAGCCGAGTCTGGCATCCTGGAAAGAGGCATACATTTTGACCTTTAACTGCTTGGCAGCCAGGACAACAAAGAGCTTACCGCCATGCGTTTTTGCAAGCCGAGCGAGGTGAACATCCTCAATCCTTGAGCTTTTCACCGCTTCATGCCCGCCGATGTTATCGTATAGTTCGCGTCGGAAGGCTAGCCATTGGCCATTGCCTGCCGAAAGGGAAGCCGAGGCAAGGTACGGGACGAGAGGCAGTGGCAAAGCGATAAAAATAGAAAATTGACTGATGACAGCAGCCACGGCTCGGCTGAAGAGAGTCCCTCCACTCTGCAAAGGCAGAGCGCTGAGAGCCTCTGCCTTTCGAAGCTGAAAGTAGGCCACTGTCGCTTTGAGGGCATCTGCCCCAACGATCACATCGGCATCACAGAAAATCAGAATTTCGCCTTGAGCGGCATCGGCTAAGGTCTGACAGGCTCTGGCTTTCCCTAGCCAAGCTTCGGGGAGGCCAGGCATGATCGCTAGAACCCGACCAGGCTGAGTTCCTTTTGCAAGACAGAGCGATGCAAGCTGAGCGGTTGCATCGGTCGAATCATCATCGGCGATGAGTATTTCAAAGTTGGGATAGTGGCTCGCTTGCAAGGCTTGAATGCACGCTTCGATCTGGTGGGCTTCATTCCTAGCTGGGATCAGCACACTGACCAGAGGATGATGCGTGAGAGCTTGCCGCGGAACCTCAAGGCGAGGGGCCCAAAAGACGTTGAGGACGACCAAGGAAAAACCGAGCACAAGAATCGTTAAACTAAAGTAGGCAAGCATGAGCCATACCTTTTTCATCAAGAGCTTTGTTGTAATCTTCGCCGAACTCGGACACAAGTCTATGAATCCCATCGAGTGTCTGGGTGAGTTCTAGCTCGAGCTCTTCGAGTGTCAGTGTTGGATCAGGATAATATCGGGCTTGTCCGAGCTGCATAAATACTGTCGGACGCTGTTTATTCAGGAACTCGATATGGAGGGCCACAGGAATGATATAGCTAGGAGACATGGCCTCTGCTGCGTGAAGCACTCCACGCGACAGCGCCAAGGGCCTGGAAAAACTTGGGCGAATGCGTCCCTGAGCAAAGTAGCTTAAGCTCCATCTTCGCGCTTGGTGCTTTAGCCTAAGTTTTTGAAGAAGGCGCAGCAGACAACGTAAGGAAGCTGGGGAGCCTAATGTGAGTGGCAAGGCCCCGACCCGTCCAAAAAAACTAAACTTTTGAAATTCGCCGGCCAGCATCACGGTATAAATAGGGCTGCGGCGCATCCAACGCTGCTGGAGTCGCCACAAAAAAAAGCCATCCCACCAGCTGATATGGTTAGCAAGAAAGAGCAGGGGAATGCCTGGCTCGGGAAGGGGTGGAAGCTCCCCTATCAGCTCAAAGCGAGCAAAGGCACGTCGCATCAAGGCGGCCACGAACTTCTCAAAGAAATAGTAAAACCAAGGCCGAAATGTATCCCTTTCGGCTTTGGGCAAAAGCCTAGCCATCAGATCGGAAAGCCTCGAAGGGGGATGGGAGCCCTACCGTGCTGAGCAAAGCGTGAGCCTACCCAGCGACCTACGATCCAAATTAAAGCCCCAAAGAACAACGTGAGACCCAGGGGTGTCCAGGCTCCCACAGAGGCAAGCAGACCTAAAGGAAGGCAAAGGTTAGCTAAGTAAAGGCCGATGCAGTGGGTCACAGAAAGAGTTTCGGTTTTTTTGGGTCCTAGCAAGGTCTCAAAACTCAGCATGATGATAAAGCCTGTTAACAGCCAGCCAAAAATATTGAGTGTAGGCATTCCGTAATAAGAACCCTTCTCCGCCCACACCCAAAAGGGGGTTGTGTAGCTCATCGCAGGATCGAGAGTGATATCCCAAAGAACTAAGATCAACGTTGCGAGCAGGCAACGAACTCCCATGACGGGCCATCTCGAAGGGCTCCTCGTGCGACCTAAAATCGCCTGGGATAAGCGATAGGAACTTAAACCCATAAAAAACCAGCTACAGGGGATCAGCCAAGGAACTCTATCGAAAAGTTTGTAACCTAAAAGATCTGTATATTCATAGTGTCCAAACGGGATACCCCAGCTTGTCCCCATGAATTCACTTGCCAGGGAAATCAAGTACACACCCACGAAGCTTGCTATCCAAGCTCGGCCTAAGCGAGCCCATAGCAAAAGGATGGCTGATAAAAAGCCAAGGAGAATCTGCGCCTGAGCAAAGACTTTGAAGGAATAAGGATAGAGTTTCATGGCCCATGGATATTCGACGAGCATGGCACTATTCAAAGTAAAAAATTTAAAGCCAAAGACAGAGACCAAAGCTACAAAAGTGGAGCTTATTAAAAAAAAGTACGCGAGGCGCTCAGGACTTGGTGAGGTCAAGCTCGGAGTTGAGCCACTCTTCATACTGGTCTCCTTTGAGGAGCGGAATAAATGGAGAAACATGTAGCTCTACGTGTACGCGAAGGGGCTGCTGGGGTCAAATGGATTCGCTGGATGCAGGGAAACAAGGATTTGAGTGGATGTGCCGCTTTCGCAACTAATAATGGGCTTAGAGTGTCTTGGATCTGATGTCTTTCTTGCTGTCAGCTTTTCGACGCGAAGTTTTATCCCTCTGGCTCCCATCTTGCCAAACATAGAGTCTCCATCATGTCAGATATCAGAGGCTTGCAGACGTCCTATATAGGTTTTGCACAATATTATTGTGTTTTATAAAATTTAATTGTAAACAATTGAATATCTCGGATCTGTTCCGCTTTTTGGTTTAATTCTCAATAAAAATAGACAGTTAACAAAAAGAAAAGTCCCCTTCAAAAAGGATAGTCTCGTGAAAAAGTTTCATTTAAGTCGTTTTGCCATGGTTTGGCCCCTCTTTGTCCAGCTTTTGTCAAGCTCCTCGGCCGAAAGCCAAACAGCCAGTCTCCAACGAGTCCCAAACTATGTCGGGAGCGTCGTCTGTTCGGCTTCGGAATTTATAACAGCCAACACAGTCGAAGATATTCAGACTGCTGTGCGCAAGGCCTTAGACACTAAGCTTTCGTTAAAGGTGCGCTCCATAGCCAAGTCGAGATCGTATAGCCCTGCCATTTGTCCCGAAGAAGGCGGAATCGTTCTCAATGTCGAGCCTCTGAAAGAGATCCTATCGATCGATAGTGAGCGCCGCACTGTAAGCGTACAACCCGGAGTTCGCATCGGGGACCTCCAGGCCAAACTGAGCGATGCGAACCTCGCTTTCCCAGTAACTCCTGACTATAACGGGGTAAGCATAGCCGGTGCTATGGGTGCAGGAGCTCATAATAGCTCCCTTCAAATCCCCACGGCAGTCGGAGATTGGGTAGAAGAAATTAAATTAGTGGATGGCAAGGGCGAGATTCAGGTTTTGAGTGGCGAACGCCTCAATGCAGCGCGCGTGCACTTGGGCCTTTTGGGAATTATTTTTGAGCTGAAATTAAAGGTGGTCCCCCAGTTTAAGCTCGAGCGGCGCTCAGTAAAAATGTCGGATAGTCTTTTGGCAGCTGAAGGTATCCCCATGGCTCGTCAGTATGCTTATGCCAAGCTTCATTGGTTTCCCATGCAAAAGACTTTCATCATGGAAGCTCTAAAGCAAGTCCCCCTGTCGACTCCCGGAAATTCTTACAACAATTCATGGACAACCCCTGCGATCGCAGGAGTGTTAAAAAATTTCTCGCTCCCTATCGACGTTCTCAACTCGAATAAAGCCCTGCAATGTGCCGTCGAAGCTGTACGCGTGAAAACATGGGCCTCCAGCTACGCAGCGGTGGATTCGCCTAGCGAAAATCCCGTCGGTCTCAGTCAGAACATGATCGGTGGGTCCTGTGCTGAGGGCACATGTGCGTGGGATCGTGGCATAAAGTCACGGACCATCGAAGCGGCCTTTGCAGCGAAAGATTTTCCAGCCTGGGTTGAAGATGTTAAAGAGCTTATCAATCGCCGTCCAGGATGCTTTCCCCTGTTAGGCATCTACCTCCGCTTTTCGGCTCCCTCCTCGTCCTATATCGGCCAAGCGGCTGGTCAAGAAACCGTGATGTTTGAAATCCATATGCCCCAGACACAGCGGCCCACTCTAGAGTCTTCGAGCGAAGTCTACGATGAGATCATCCAGCTGACCTTGGGCAAATATCAAGGTCGGCCCCACTGGGGAAAAAACACTCAGCCCTACTTTAATCAGTTAGGTAGCGAGCAGTTCCCGAAATGGGAAGATTTTAAGGCTCTTCAAGCGACTCTCGATCCCCAAGGTGTCTTCGAAAATTCATTCTGGAAGGCTATTGGCGCTCGCCAGATATCTCCAGCAACAGCCAACTGTGGAGTGACTCGTCAGTGCTTTTGTAGCCAAGATAGCGACTGCGGAACCAACGCTCAGTGTGAGTCTGGAGTTCTGTTCACGGAAGCCAAAATTTGTGTGAAGCGCTGAGAATCTATCACAAAGCAGCCGAACTCTCCGGCGACTGCGTGTGAGCACATTTACACGCAGTCGCCGAGGCCGTGAGGTGTTGAAAGCAAAAAAGGGTTAATGGAGACATAAGAGGACTATCGCTAAGCCCGCCAAGGCCCAGGTCACGCGACTCAGCTCGCGTCTCCGGCCAGCGGCCGTATAGAGCAGAGCATGACTGATTAGGCCCCACAGAATGCCTTGAGTAATCGAAAAGGTCAGGGGAATCAGGAGCAAGGTCAGAAAGCTAGGAATGATATCTTCGTACTGCTCCGATTCAAAGATACGGATACCCCCTTTCAGCATCATCGCGCCGACAAGGATCAAAACCGGTGCCGTCGCAAATCCCGGGACCATGCCAGCGAGGGGAGCAAGGAACAAGCAGGGTAAGAAGCAAAGTCCTGTGATGACCGCAGCCCGACCCGTTCGTCCACCCGCTTGAATGCCTGCGGCGCTTTCTATGAAAGCCGTGCCTGAGGAAGTACCCATCAGACCTGCGCACAGGGTTGCATAAGCATCGACAATAAGTCCCTCGCGCAAATGTTTCGGCTGGCCCCTGTCATCGAGGAGACCTGTGGTTTGGGCAACGCCAGACAGAGTAGACACGGAATCAAAGAGGTCAGTCATCATGATGGCAAAGATGACGCCAAGATACTCGGAGCGCAAGGAGCCGACAAGATCCAGTTTGAAAAAGGTGCTCGAAAAATCGGGGAGACTCAAGGCATGCTCTGGTGGAACGACAAGTCCGAGACTCGCGGCGGCAAGGGTGATGAGGACGATGCCTGCTAGAAAAGCGGTTTTCCAGCCTTTTTGTAGCATGATGGCCATACTTGCTAGACCCAACACAGACAACGCGTTTGCGCGTGTCCATCCCGAAAATTTGACAAAGGTGACGGGATCCGAGCTGACGAGCCCGGCGTTTTTGAGGCCAATAAAGGCCAGAAAAAGTCCTATGCCTATCGCTGCAGCGGAACGAAGATGGAGGGGAATGGCATGAACGATGGCCATGCGCACAGGAAGCAGACTGAGAATAAGAAAGAGCACGCCGGCCCAGAACACTAGCCCCATGGCGACGGGCCACGGCACTTTCTGATTCAAAATGACTCCAAAGGTCAGGAAGGCATTGAGTCCCATGCCTGGCGCGACCCCAAAAGGAAGTTTGGCATAGAGACCCATGAGTATAGTCATGGAGGCAGCGAGAAGAACGGTTGCTGTCATCACGCCAGTAAAAGACAAGCCGGTCCCCTCAGTCGACAGGATCGCGGGATTCACGACGACTATGTAGGCCATGGTGAGAAAGCTTGTGAAGCCACCAATCAGGTCAGAGCGAAAAGAAGATGAGGGCTCGTTAGAGGCTATGCTGTTCATGAAATACCTGACACGCAATGGGGGTGATACGTCGTTTAAAGAGACCTTTTAACGCGAATACCACAGAAAAGACTATTATTTTTTATGAAAACCAATGCGAAACATCAGTTTTTTTGGCGCAAAAACTTGGCAAATTCT
The DNA here is from genome assembly GCA_947454545.1 of Oligoflexaceae bacterium. Taxonomy (GTDB): domain Bacteria; phylum Bdellovibrionota_B; class Oligoflexia; order Oligoflexales; family Oligoflexaceae; genus Oligoflexus. Next base: position 719 of record CANGNB010000166.1, on the reverse strand, counting down.
TCGGGTAACTCCGCTTCAAAGCGCATGGGAACTTGAGTTATGGGGTGCGTGAACCCGAGAACGCGTGCATGCAAGGCCAAGCGCTTGTGCGGCCACCTAGCATGTTCGGCTCGAGCCGTTTCATAGCGTGTATCTCCCAGTATCGGATGTCCCTTTTCCGCAAAGTGAACACGGATTTGATTGCGTCGTCCTGTCTCCAGATTTACGGCCACCATACTGCTATTCTTTTGGCGGCTGATCACCCGATAGTGAGTGATAGCCAGCTCACCAGTTTCTCCGGATCGCTGATTCAAAGACTTATCTGTCGACAAGAGGCTGCGTATTTCCCCTGCGTCGGGCGTGAGTTCACCGCTGACGATCGCATAGTATTCACGTTCGGGTTTACGAGCTGCAAATTGCTTGATGATCTGAGAGGCTATAGCATGGCTTCTACCAAAAACCAAAAGTCCGGACGTATCACGATCGAGTCGATGAACGACAGCAACGCGAGGGGCTCGCACCTGACCTGCAGCTAAAAAATGTGTCAAGCGATCGACCAAGGAGTTCTGTTCCCGGCGATCTGTTGGAACTGTCAAGATTCCTGCCTCTTTGTTGACGACCACTAGATATTCGTCGCGATAGACTAGGCTAAAGCCCTGAGGCTTTCTCTCGGGAGCCTTTTCACGGTATTTACACTGGGGATCGTAGTTGAGGGTAATGACATCAGCATCCGCAAGCAG
>CANGNB010000165.1 GCA_947454545.1 Oligoflexaceae bacterium | reverse complement strand
GTCCGCTTTCTGCCGGGTCCATCTCGGCAGGATCTACCGGGACCATCCCCTCTTCACTTGCTTTTGCAATCGGTATGATGAAGCTGTGAGGGCTTTCTATGAAAGAGGGTTTGGAAGAGTTTTTACGACGCATTGAAGAAAAACCGACCAATGAGACACTCATTGATCGTTTTGTCTCGCTTGTGCTCGAGGAAGAAATTCTCGATCGCGTCCTCTATCTAAAAAAGCTCGTTGGCCTGCTGCTCAATCCCAATCCCTATGTTGCCCTAAAAATTGCCGCACTCGAACTGCAAGAAGCACGCAAAGAAAAACTCAACAAAGAGTACGAAATCGGAGCTCTCAAAGATGTTGAGTCCTGCTTTCTCAAGTTAGATAAGCTCGATAATGCTCAGCTGGTTCGCGAAGAAATCGGGAAATTGACAGCAGAGCATAGTCGCTTCCCTATCCGTGCCCAAGTGCCAGCGACCGACGGCGATTCCTCTCCAGAGCCAGTCGACCGAAAAGCTAAGCTTCACTTTCGATTGCCACAGGGCCTCGAGGGGAATGACGAGCCCACGAGTATGGGTGTGCCAGCTGAAGAAGAGCAGGAAAGAGGCGAATCACGCCCCCCCATTCCCGAAGATCAGGAAGCAAGACGCTCAGCCCTTCAAATTTCTGCAATAGGCGTAGGCCCCAATATTCTCGATGGCCAAAAAGCCGAAGAACCAGGGCAACGCTTGCGTAAGGTAGCGAGCCTGTTTGAAAGTTCCGAAGGCGCTGGTTATGGAGCTGAGGATACTGGGCCGTCAGTTCCTGAGCCCGAGACTCAGCTCGTTCCCTCTCCAAAACATAAGGATGACGAGACCTCTCCCAGTCTCTCTGGAAGTCTTTATGCAGAGTCCCAGCAGTTGCACTTCCCTGAACAAACGCAGAATCTAAGTCTTGATAACCGCTACAAAACGGCCCTAGCCAAGCCTCATGAGGTCCTCCGCGAGGTGAAGCCTGAGGCTAAAGCTCTCAAACCGAAGCCAGGGGCTCCACGACACGAAGAACGTATGTTTGGTGGTCCCTATGGTGAGGACGATACAGGCTTTCGCGAGACGCTCCCAGTTTTTCCTTCAGCTGAAAGTGATCCCACGGAGATTTTGGGTTCTCCTGGGATCCAGCCTTTGGTCTCGAGTCCTGCTAAGCCTTTGCCTCCAACGCCGCCTCTGGATGTCTCTTTAAAGGCAGAACTCCCCGCCTCGTTGCAGCAGGCAGGAAGCAGCGAGAGGCGATGGGATATCTTTCGGGAACGCCTCATTCTGAGCAGTGGTCTTCAGATTGATAAGCGTCTTCTCCAAGAGTTTTTGCAAAAGCTCACCGGTTATGAATTGAATTCCGATTCCTATCGGCGAGTCATGGCACTGCTGCTCGATCTCATGCAAACTCCCTTAACCCCGCGCTTGCAAAGACGGGTTTTGGAATGGATGTTTGAAGAGTTGGAACCTAAAATCATGCAGCAGCTGTGGGGAACCCTGCGCCTTCAAGAAGATGGCCCTCAATTTTTCCGCCAGTATATGTTGGAGCTGCTTTCAGAGCAGCAGTGCCGAAGAGCGTTCCATGTCTTGCGAGATGTTGCTGTGCCCGGACTTTCCTTAGATTGGGCGAGGGTGAGCTATGCCTTGCTTCCATCTCTTTGGGGGCCGCTTGGGCTGCGGGAGTGGTTCTGGGCTGAGTCTGAAGGGCCAGAGGCTTTCGCAGAGAGGATGCGCAAACGAGAGGAATTAAATCCGTCAGCTCACCTCTGGCTTGGTGTTGCTTAGGCTCGCAGGGCTAGCAAGAAAATCAAAACAAATATCGTTGTCAGTGTCCGCTTTTCACTCTTAAGAGCTGGCGAAAAAGTGTCAGGCCAAAGGATAGTTTCCAGTTTTGGCAAGTGCTGAGGTATCCAGCGGGGAACACGCTCTTTGTAAGCGAGGTATTCGTTTGGAAACTTTTCATTGAGAAGGTTTTCCTCGTAACGAACGATAAAAAAGTACTGCATTGTGAACAGAAAAACCGAAAGAAGAAAGATCCAGGGAACCCCGCCAAAGATAGCAAAGCCAGCTGTTATCGCAAAATTGCCCACGTAAAGAGGATTGCGAACGTAGGAAAAAGGCCCCTCGGTGATAAGTCGTTGGCCCGTGCTCTGGGAACGCGTGCGGGACACAGTACCGATAAAACCAACGGAGTAGATCCGAAAGAGTTCGCCGAAAGTGATTACGATCAGGCCCAGTGTTGCTGTCAGTACGGTCGGGTGCCCTGCAAAGAGCAGGATGAGGATCAGAGGGATGGGGGTATAGTCTCGGTACCGGAAGAACCATTCACCAATCTCTACCTTGCTCACTTTATCCATGGTCGCCGAGTTTTGCATACTCACCTTTCCTTATGTGATCGAGGGCCGTACCTTCGCTAAGCGAAAATTGGAACCATTTCTTCCCCATCAGGGACAAATCTTGCGGCGCATTCAAGGAGAGGTCGGCTCCTGAATTCTATTGGGCAGCGTCATGACAAGTCTTTCATAAGTCTGAGTATCGCGCTCAGGTCGAGCCCAGGCCTCTGCAGGGAGTCCTAAGAGAGGCGGCATGATTCTAAAGAGGTTCAGATTGTGAGCCAGTCCGAAAGAATTGCGAAAGAGCTCCTCGAAGCATTCTCGAGCCATCTTGCTCTGAGAGAAAAGATAGACAACGTCATCTTGGTCTTTCCAATAGGCATCTACGTAGCTGATGGATGGAAGAGCCATTTGCAAGAGCTCATCACGCATCTCATCGTGAAGCTGTTTCTTCTGGACGCGCGCGGGCTCGTCGCGCGCCTCACTGCGATCGCGATCTTCCTGCAGCCAACGCTGCTGAACAAGGGCTGTAAGGAGCTGACTTGGAACAGTTTTTCGCTCTATTCGAAAGCGCAGGAGGATGCCTTCCTCATAGAGGCAGTCGCTGATGTCCCATGACTGACCACGCGACTGAGGACTTTCCTCGAGCTCGGGGTTTAGGGGGAGCTCCCAGCCACAGCGAAGTTCATAAGAACTGCGACTCAGGCTGAGAGGGGCAGCTTGATAGCCATGAAAATCGCGATTGAGATTCGCGACGCTGAGATTTTCTTGGCGGCCGATCACGCGATATCGGGTGAGAGAAAAACTACCTTGCTGCAGGCTCATCGCTGCTCCTCTTGGGGCTCAATTCTTACTTTCCGTGAAGGAAGAGTGTAGCTATTTTAAAGAAATTGGGCAAGACCAGGTTCATCTATGGGTCCAAGAAGGCTAGGTCTCTTAGAGAAAATTGTGAATTTACCAGGTCTACTACGTCTTCCAGGCTTAAGTCTCGCGCCAGAGTGTCGAAAAGAAGGGGTAAGGTCGTGCTTCTAAGTAAGCCTCAGGGGAGACTGTAAATGGATCAGAGCCAAGCGACAGATTATGAGACCTATAAAGAAATTATGGGTGAGCTCATCAAACCTATCTTAGGTGATGGTTTGGATCCTGAAACCCTCAAAAGTCTCTATGAGTCTAAGGCTGTTTATCTAGAAAATCTACGGATCAAATGCTTCCGCGAACTGAACACCCCAGACGGCGGTCACTTTACTTGGGACGATTATCGTTTGATCCTTCATGCTATTGAAGAAAATCGAAATCATGTGCGTAAGCTCATTTTGGTGACCGTTTCCGACAAGCTCGAGCGACGCAAAGCCTGTTGAATCGCAGTGTGATCATTGAGCTCAAAAACCTGTCGCTCGGGATAAACGGCGACAGGTTTTTTCGTTTTTGCTATCCTTTTCCATGGCGTGAAGGCTAGGTCTTGCCTAAGCCTCTTCCTCAGGAACGTCCATTGCGGAAAGGAAACTCCCCATGGCAGAGCGTTGGCTCGTTATAGACGACTCCACTACGATTCAGCGTGTCATCAAACTTGCATTTCAAGATTACGACGTTCACATTGCTGAGGCTGACAGCTGTGTCGACGGAACTCGTGAGCTGATGCGCCAGCCCCCAAGTCTTGTGATTGTGGATGCCTCTGTCGCTGGAGCGCAAAGCGTTCAGGATTTTGTCAGCTTGAGGAACCTTGTCCCCGAAACTCCCTTTGTGATTTTGCAAGGGAGTTACGATAGTTTCCACGAAATGCAGTTTGCTCAGGCAGGTTTTCAGTATTTTTTGAAAAAGCCCTTCGATGGGGCGCAGCTGATGCAGGTGACACGTCAAGCCTTAGGACGGGCTTTGCCACCTCGTTTGGGAGAAGAGGGCCTGGTTCCGCCACCTCCCCCCCTGAGTGGCCCCCAAAGTACGGAACGGTCTCCTAAAAGCCTGCGAGAGGAGGCAAAGGCTCCTGCTCATGTGCCGACAGCCGCTTTCGACCTAGGGCTTAGCGAAAGCCCGCGTCCCGCCATCACCAAGCCCGCAGCGACTGGCCCACTCGATATTCCAGGAAAGTCCGCTTGGTCGGATCCCGCTCCGAAGCCTTCGCTAGGGCGATCGCATGCTGCGGAAAGTGCGACAGAAAGTAGGTTAGGGGCCCTCCCGCTTACGATCGAAGATACTTACAGCCCAGCCCTCGAAAGCTTCGCGCAAAGTCGACGTGAGGGCTCGCGCGGTGCGGCAGGTCTTCCTCAGCAGCAGGGCTTTATCGAACCCCTCCTTCGCGAAGAGCTGGAGAAATCGGTGCGTCAAGCTGTAGAGGACTACTGCCGCAAGCACTTTGCTAGCTTGGCCCGGGAGGTCATCGGACGCGAATTGGAGCGGCTCACCCAGGAGCGCAGCCGTCTGCTCGTTGACAAATAAGCGCGTTTGGAGCAAGTTCCGGGAACCACAAGGTCCGTCGCGCCTCGTTTTGAGCGTCCTGGACCCTCCAAAGCGAGGAGAGCCCCTATGCACGAACTGCATGCCATCCAAATCGAGCCCGTTCTTCAGAAAGCCCTCGAAGAGGACTGGGGTTATGGCGATTGGACCACAGACCTTTGTGTCGAGCGCGATCGTCAGGCGCGGGCGCGCATCATCGCCAAAGAAGATTGCCTCATCGCCGGTGTTGATATCGCTGCGGCTGTGTTCCGCAAGGTCGAGCCCTCCTTACAGGTTCAGATCAAGACTCCGAACGGCACTTTTGTCGCCAAAGGAACCGAGCTCTTGACGATCGAGGGTCAGGCACGAGCGATTCTCAAGGGAGAGCGCGTCGCTCTCAATCTCTTTGCCCGAATGTGCGGCATTGCAAGCTTGACGCGTGAATTTGTCAAGCAGCTGGAAGGGTCGAAGACTCAGCTGCTCGACACTCGAAAAACCACACCCGGACTTCGTATCCTTGAGAAAACAGCGACAGTCATCGGGGGAGCGCGCAATCACCGCTTCGGCCTCTGCGATGGTGTGATTGTCAAAGAAAATCATATTCGGGCTGCGGGTGGTATCACTCAAGCCGTCAATCGCCTGCATGAAAGCCTGCCACCGACCCTTAAGATCGAAGTGGAAACTACGAACCTTCAAGAGGTGAAAGAAGCTCTTTCAGCAGGCGCCGATATCATCATGCTCGATAACATGAGTCTCGAGCAGATGCGCGAAGCGGTGCAATTCATTCACGGGCGAGCCTTAGTCGAAGCCTCGGGCAATGTGCGCCTGCACAATGTGCGAGAGATCGCCGAGACCGGTGTGGACTTTATCTCAACAAGTTCCGTGATTACAGGAAGCAAGTGGACCGACCTCTCCTTGCTCTTTGATCTATGAAATTTCTGGCTTTCGCTCAGATCGATTCAACCTCTTCGCATGCCCAGAGACTTCTTGATGAGGGCGTCGCTGCTCCCTTTGCCGTTTGGGCCTGCCAGCAGACAGCAGGACGGGGACGTATGGGGCGTTCTTGGATGAGTCCCCAAGGTGGCCTCTATCTCACGATAGTCCTGGGTCCTGAGGCACTCAGTCATGAGGCGAAAACGCAGCTGCCCATCTCTGTTGCAGCTGCCGTTGCCACTTGGATACAAAAAGTCTTTGGTGTTCGCACCACTATCAAATGGCCGAATGATTTGCTCTATGGCACGGCTAAACTTGTTGGGATACTGTGTGAGGGGCGCGTACAGGGGACTCAATGGGGTCCCTCGCTCATCGGTATTGGTATCAACGTCAAAGGCCAAGCCCCCATTGTTCCTGAGCAGCTGACGATCAGTCTCGAAGAAATCCTGGGCACCGAAATTGTTGAAGACATAGAAGCACTGGCTCAGAGCTTGAGTGAACATGTCAGAGTCTGTTTGGCGAGCGAACATCCGACCCTTGCTTACTCTGATTTTGCTATAGAAAACGGTCAGCTCTGGAAGGATACTGACGGACGCTTAGCATGCATTACGGGTCTCACCGCCAGTGGAAATCTGCGTCTGCGAGAGTGGGGTTCAGGGGCAGATACAGAGATTCAATCCATCCATCACAATTGGTCGTGGGTTTATCAGGTCGAAGACCCACGTCCCCTCCTCGTGGTGGATATTGGCAATAGTCGCTGCAAACTGGCAGTATTTTTGAAGCCGCTCGATTCTTCTGCCGAGCCGGATGTCTTGAGTTTGGATCTCAAACTTCCTGAGGCGCAGCTTGAGCAGATGCTACGTGAGTTTTTGCAGCCTCTCCACCTTGCACCAGGATGGGTTGTCCACTCGATCAGTGTGCGTGATCAGGCCGCTCAGTTACTCGCAAAGCTCTTGCGACCTTTTCAGCTCGGGCTCAGTGGGACTCCTAAGCGCCCTCTTCGAGTCGATTTTAGTACTTATCGATTGGAGCAGATGGGCAGCGATCGCGTAGCCCTCGTCGAGGGGGCTCGGCAAGCTTTTCCTGGACGCAATTTGATCGTTGTCAGCGCAGGAACAGCCTTGACTGTGGAAGTTTTGAGCGCTGAGGCCAAATATTTGGGGGGCTATATCCTTGCAGGTCTGCATACGCGACTCGAGGCTCTCGCAGAAAAAACCGAAAAGCTACCGGATCTTAGGTCTATGAACGAAACTTCTATGCAAGCTCTTTTTACGGAAGCATTGCTTGGCTCGGATACTGTGAGTGCTATGATTAGAGGGGCTTTGAATGAGCTGAAATGGTCGCTTTTAGGACTCAGAAAAGCTTTGATCGAATCGGGTTTGTCAGATGATTGGCAGTTCTGTGTTACCGGAGGTAATGCTGAAATTATAGGCAAGCTACTGGACGCACCCTGCCGTCCTAGTTTAATCTTAAATGGAGTACGGCTTTTCGTTTTGGGTGGACTCAAAACGGGAAATTCCAAGTTTGGCGAAAGCTGAGGGTTCTGATCGACCCAGTTTTCTGCTAGCATGGAGGTACTCAAAAAAATGGCAACCTTCATTTAGCAGGGGTAAGTATGAGAATCTGTGCTGCCATCGTAGGCTTGGCTTTGACTGCATGTACCACTGTTTCTGGCAATGCTGACGTCGAAGGCAAAGTTGAGTCATGGCTTGGCGCGAATGCCAATTCGATTCAGCAGATCTGGGGAAAACCGACTCAAGAAGTTGGTATCGACAAAGACACCAAAATTTTGCAGTTCAGCACCCAAAGCGCTGAAAATCCCTGCACAGTTGTTCTCACTTTGAATGCAAAAGGCGAAGTGATTGGAACTAAGTGGAACGGCAACCAACTGAGCTGTGCTCAATTCGTTAAAGCTTCGCCAAGCTACAACGATAGCGTTGCTAAAGAAACCAACATGGCGATTCTTGAAGCTATCGATAATATCAAAAGCTTCTAAGATTTAGCTTGCCAATAAAGCTCCGAGCGTCATGAAAATCGGGCTTTTGCCCGGCATGGGTGAGAGCCCAGTAGTGACGCTCTTCGTTTTTCTCCTGCACCACAGCTGTGAGGCTGTATTCGACTAGCCCCGAGACATCTCCCCGAGACATTGGCCGTTCGACACCTACTTCCAATTCAAAAAGCTGGCGCGTAAGCTTGGTATGTACAGGTACTGAGAGAGTTTTAGGCTGCCAAGATTCAGTGCGTTCCCGATAGCTTTGAAAGCCATAATGAGCCCAATTTCCACTGGGGCTGAAGTTCCATTCCTCGTAAGCGGATTGTCCCGCCCACCTGAGAAAAACTTCGCAGCAGGTCGACTGCCAGAGACCGTCCTCTGTCTGTGGTTTCGCAACGGGCGAGGGGAAGAGAATGGAGTCGAGGTCGCCCTCCAGACGAAAGCTCAGGAGCAGCAGACCCTTATGATCTTGGATATCTGCGGAGATGCGAAAGGGTAAGGCTACGTCCGAAAACTCCCTGAGCGGATAGCTCATGGCTTTGTCATCCCGTAGGCCTCTGGAACCCACAGACTAAAGCTGCGACCGTTGGTGCTGAATTCGCCCCAGCCGGAAGCATCGATCGTCACACATTCATTGCGACGTTTAGTGAGATCGCGGAAGCATTGGCCGGCATGTTCAGCACCAACATTCATACGCTTTTTGCCTTCACGTCCATCGGAAAGGAGAACGGCGAGTCCTGCGGGATGCTCCTTCGTTCCTGCTCGAGTCCAGCCGATCAGATCGGGATCGTCGAGGTACGAATTTTGAGGACCGTAGGCGAAGCGATGGCGTGCATAAAGGAGCTCGTCGATCACTGGCGCACCAGCTTGTACGCTCCCTTCCCGATTTTGACCGTTCTGCTGATCGTTATAGCGTGTCCCGTAATAGTCAGCAAAAAACACGGAAGGATAGCCTTCTTCTCTGAGCAGGATCACGGCATAGGCTAAGGGCTTGAACCAGTCGGCAACGGGTGATTCGAGGGCTTGG
>CANGNB010000164.1 GCA_947454545.1 Oligoflexaceae bacterium | reverse complement strand
TCAGTTCAAAACATCTCTCAGCTAGGGCAACTCAAAAGCTTGCTTATCAATGGTGCGGACGATGATTTTGACTTTGGAGCTCTCGGTACTCTGAAAAGACTTGAAAGTCTTGAAATTCGACACGTAAATCGACCGCGATCTTTGAGTAATTTATTCGCTCAATTGCCTGCGTTAAAAACACTGAATCTTTTTGATGTCAAGCTTGCAGATGAACTGAACTTTAAGGAGCTCAGCCAATCCTATCCTAATGTGCATATTGAATGGGAGAGAGTTTCTGGTTCTCAGTCTCCACCTCAAGGGATATTGGGACCCTAAATTCTTTTGGCAACCGTAAACAAACGGAGCACGTAGTGCTCAGCTCGTCGATTCAGTCCTTCATGGACAAAGGGATTCTTCCAAATCACTTGTCCCCAGCGTTCGTAGAGCCGATAGGCCTCTCCCCAACTCGGCTCTTTACTTCGCGTTTGTGTTTCATGATGAATCATGACGACATCTGGAACGACCCAATTCACGTAGCCCTTGGCTTGGAGCTTTAAGCAAAAATCAACATCTTGATAACTTGTCGGCAGAGTCTCATCGAGGCCTGCAACCTCCTTATAAACCTGTGCTTTGACCAGAGTGATGGCCCCTGTCACGGCTCCAACGGGGCGAGGCTTTTGATACCAGGCTTGGGTGAGCTCGAGAGGACGACCTTTGTGAGGGTGCGATCCTACAATCTTACTGCCCACATAAATAAACAGATGTTGAACCTTACGATCCGGGTACACAAGGGTGCAACCCACTGCCCCGACATTCTTTTGATCGCGTGTAAAGCTTACAAGCTTAAGCAGAGAGTCCTCTTGTAAAAACTCGATGTCATTATTACATAAAAAGACCTGATCCGCCTGAAAGTCAGCGCAATCGCGCACAGCCCAGTTGTTGAGTGCTGAAAAATTAAAGTCGGTTTCATAACGTAGATGTCTAAATTCGCACGTTGCGGAGCTCTTCAGGAGAGTTTGGGTGATACCCTCGGCTGTCTTTTTCTCAACAGAACCGTTGTCGACCAAGGCGACAAGGATTTTATGGTGCCCGACATTTTGTCGGCCAAGGGAAGCGAGGCATTGCGAGGTTAATTCCCATTTATCGCGAAAAGGGATGATGACAAGGATTCTCTGGCTCGGGCCCTCTATAATATCAATAGGGCAGAGCGTTGCTTGAGCTGTTTTTTGGGCAGGACTCTGCAGGAGCAAGTGAATATCTGCGGTTCGCACAAGACTAGGCGCAAAGCAAAAGGTCCGAGCTTCCGAGAGCAGTGCGCTGACCTTACCAAAAATGCGATAGCTCAGGCTAGAGGATGGCCGTTTTTGCATAGAAAGGACTGCTCCCTGGGAAATATCTGACAGCTCCTACGTTACGGGTAAGCAGCCGTCGAGGCAAGTGCTTCTCATGCCTTCCACGGTTGCCTTCTCTCCTTAGCAAGGATAGCCTAAAGGGGTTTACCGATATCTTGCTGTCGCGGAAAGAGGAGCCCTTGCATGAACATTCTTATCCTAGGTCGTTATGGTCAGGTTGGATATCGACTCCATCGCTCGTTGCAAAGCCTTGGGAGGGTGACTGCTTACGATCGAGAAAGTTACGACTATCAGGAGCCAGAGACTGTTCTCAAGCTTGTTCGAGCGGCTCGCCCAGACGTCGTCATAAATGCGGCCGCATGGACGGCGGTCGATTTGTCAGAGCAAGAGACCACGGCAACTCGCACCATCAACGCGACGACCCCGCTGGCGATAGCCGAGGAGTGTGGGCGCCTCGGGTCTCTGTTTGTAACTTTTTCGACTGATTATGTCTTCGGGCCAGGGGAGCACAAACCCATCGTAGAAACGAGAACCCGCGATCCCTTGAATTTTTATGGTCAATCGAAAGCTGACATGGAACTTGGCCTGGAGCAGCTCGGGGTCCCTTTCCTTAATTTTCGCACAACCTGGGTCTATGATTCTCGAGGGAAAAATTTTTTGCTGACGATGCTACGCCTCTTTCAAGAGCGCGAAGAAGTAAAAGTCGTTCATGATCAGATTGGAGCGCCGACCTCTGCGCCTAGCCTTGCTGCGGCAATTACTCTGGTGCTCACCAAGCTTAGTACGGGTTCAGGCACTTGGCGAGAAAGGTGTGCAGCCGTGAGTGGCCACTATCATCTCAGCAATGGCGGAGAATCCAACTGGTATGCATTCGCTTCAGAAATCAGGGATCTTGCGATAGCAGCTGGCTTACCACTCAAGCTCAAGAACCTTGAAGGTATTCCGAGCAGCGCTTATCCTACGCCGGCCAAACGTCCCGCCTACTCTGTGCTCGATAATACCAAAGTGCACGAGACCTTCGGCCTGCAGATGCCTCATTGGTCGGAGGCTTTGAGTCTTGTCTTCGAAGATGTGTTAAGAAAATGAATTTCAAGCTCCAGACTTGGACTTTGGGATTTGGTGAGGTATGAGAGTCAGCGTCCTTTTGTTGTCAGAAAGCCATTGTCAGGAGTTCAAAGGTGCTCGCAGAAAACATCTATGCTGTAATTCTTGCGGGTGGGAGTGGGACTCGTTTTTGGCCCAAATCTCGCCATAAAGTTCCCAAGCAGCTCTGCAAAATCGGCGATGCTGATCACACCATGATCGAACTTACCCTCGCCCGTTTGGACGAGCTCATACCGCCCTCACGACGCATTATTGTGACCCATAAAGACCAGTTGGCCTTGACGCGCTCTATCGTCGCAGATAGCTGTGAGCACTTCCTAGCTGAACCCATGGCTCGTAATACGGCTCCAGCACTGACTCTTGCAGCTTTAGAGATCGAAGCCATGGCCGCCAGCGTTGGACAATCGGATCCGATCATGATCTCGCTCCATGCGGATGCCTTGATAAAAGACGAAGGCGCTTTTCGAGAAGCTTTGTATGCGATGGTTGGGATAGCTAAGAAGGAGTCCCTGACCTTGCTAGGTATTCGCCCTGAATATCCTGAGACAGGTTATGGCTATATCGAAAAAGGCTTATCCATTGCCGCGACAGCTTACAGGGTTCGTAGTTTTCGCGAAAAGCCTGATCTCCGCACGGCTCAATCCTACCTCGAAACGGGACATTTTTTGTGGAATTCCGGTATCTTTGCTTGGCGCGTTGATACGATCCTGGCTGAATTGGATCGTTACTTTCCTGCTGCTACTGAAGCTCTGCGCCCACTTCTCACAACATCCCAGGTCCACCGCTACTGTGATCTTCCAAGCGAAGTTCTCGCCGATAGTTACGCACGTATTCCAAGCATGGCAATTGATCCAGCTGTGCTCGAGCGCAGTCAAAGGGTAGCCGTATGGGAGGCTGATATTGGATGGAAAGACGTTGGCAGTTGGGATGCCCTTGGCTCCTGCTTTGATGCCGATGCGAATGGTAATCTGCTCTTAGGTGACGCTCTGCAGTTTGATTGCCAAGGTGTTACGATAGATACCGACGGACCACTTGTTGCTTGTATTGGCCTCAAAGATACGATTGTCGTTCATGCGCGAGGAGCGATTCTCGTCTGCCCTCAGGAGCGTGCGCAGGACGTAAAAAAGGTCGTTGAGTCTTTGAAAGCACAAGGGCGGACAGATTTGATATAATCGTCCGCCTCTTGCAGGGGAGCCTTGGACAAATGCTCCACGGAATCAGTCCCCGCGCGGTAGCTGTGTTTTCTCAAAATCCCGCAGTCTCAGCCCCTTTTCATCCTTAGCCGAAAGACTAGGCGCTATATCAGGCCATGCAATGCCCACATCTGGGTCATTCCACAGCAATGAGTATTCTGTCTGCGGGCTGTAGTAGGCGTCACACTTGTAGCTAAACAGTGCTGTCTCGCTCGTGACCATGAAGCCATGAGCAAAGCCCGCCGGGATCCAAAACTGAGTCTTGTTCTCTTCATTCAAGAAGATACCAAACCATTTCCCAAAGGTCTTGGAGCCGAAGCGTACATCCACAGCAACATCAAAGACTTCACCCTGCAGCACCTGTACCAGTTTGCCCTGAGTACCTGGGTTCTGAAAGTGAAGCCCACGCAGGATTCCGCGTCGAGAAAACGAAACATTATCCTGAACAAAAGTGGCATTGATCCCTGCTTGCCGATAGCGTTCCGCGCTGTAGCTTTCAAAGAAAAAGCCACGGCTATCCCCAAAAATCTTGGGCTGAATGACCTTAAGTCCAAGGATTTCCGTTTCTTTTATTTCCATATCGGTCCTTCGTGTTTCAGAAGGTTCAGTAAATAGCGGCCATAGCCACTTTTCTCAAGGGGCTCTGCAACAGCTGTGAGCTGCTTATCGTCAATGTAGCCCATGCGCCAGGCGACTTCTTCTGGACAGCAAATCTTCAGGCCCTGGCGCTTCTCAACTGCTTCTGCAAAGTTGGTCGCTTCGACGAGTGAATCGTGGGTTCCAGTGTCGAGCCAAGCGGTACCTCGGCCCAAAATCTCGCAATTGAGTTTTTTGCGATCCAAGTAGACCTTATTGACATCGGTTATCTCGAGTTCGCCGCGTGCTGAGGGACGAATGCTGTGAGCGATGTCGACGACATCAGGATCGTAGAAGTAAAGCCCGGTAACTGCATAATTGGAACGCGGAGCTTTCGGTTTTTCCTCTAAGCTGACAACACGACCTTCTTTATCAAATTCTGCCACACCATAGCGTTCTGGATCGCGAACCCAGTAGCCAAAGACCGTCGCACCTTCTGGACGATCGTTTGCCGCTCTCAGGGACGCTGTGAGACCATGGCCGAAATAGATGTTGTCACCAAGGATCAAGCACGAGTGATCTTTACCAACAAAATCAGCGCCAATATGAAACGCTTGGGCAAGCCCCTCAGGCTTAGGCTGAACAGCGTAGGTCAATTGAATACCCCACTGACTGCCGTCTCCCATCAAACGCTGAAACTGCGGTAAATCCTGGGGGGTGCTGATGATCAGAATCTCTTGCATACCCGAGAGCATGAGAATGGAGAGCGGGTAATAGATCATCGGCTTATCGTAAACGGGCAGCATCTGCTTGCTCACTGCCAAGGTCAGCGGATGAAGACGGGTTCCGGAACCGCCAGCAAGAATGATCCCTTTGCGCTTAATCTTAGGTTTTGCGGGAGTCGTGACCATGTAAAAGCCCTTTCTCAAGGCAAAGGAGTTACTTTGTGATTACGCCCAGGCGTTCCATGCGGTAGCTGCCATCCAAGATCCGGGCACACCAGGTGCTTCGATTCTCGAGGTACCAAGCAACCGTCTTGCGAATGCCTGTCGCAAAATTCTCCTGCGCGCGCCAGCCAAGTTCGGTCTCGAGCTTAGTAGCGTCAATGGCATAGCGAAGATCGTGACCGGGTCTATCTTTGACAAATTCGATAAGACTACGATGCGGTTTGCCATCTGCAAGCGGCTGAAGCTCATCGAGAATGTCACAGATACTGTGAACAACTTCAAGGTTGGTGCGTTCGTTGCGGCCACCAACGTTATACACCTCGCCGAGACGTCCCTTCTGAAGAACCAGTAATAGAGCTCGGGCATGATCGTCAACATACAGCCAGTCACGAATATTTTCACCCTTGCCATACACCGGTAGGCGTTTGCCAGCGAGTGCGTTGAGTGTGACAACTGGAATCAGCTTTTCAGGAAATTGATAGGGTCCGTAGTTGTTCGAGCAGTTGGTTGTTACAACAGGCAAGCCATAGGTGTGATGCCAAGCACGGACTAGCATGTCTGAGGATGCTTTGCTCGCACTATAGGGCGAATTCGGCTGATAGGGAGTCGTTTCGTGAAAGAGCCCTGTCTCCCCAAGCGTTCCATAAACTTCGTCTGTGGAAACATGATGGAAACGAAAGCCTGCCTTGCGCTCTGCTGGAAGGTCAGCCCAGTACTTCCGAGCCACATCCAAGAGCTGGTAAGTCCCGACAATATTGGTTTGGATAAATGCACTTGGCCCGTCAATTGAGCGGTCTACATGCGATTCAGCCGCCAAATGCATAATAGCGTCGGGCTGGAAATCGGCGAAAATTCTCTCTAGTGCGGGGCGATCACAGATATCAGCTTTTTCGAAGCGGTAGCGAGGATTTTGAGAAACCTCCGGTAGCGACTCCAAATTGCCTGCATAAGTCAAATTGTCGAGATTGAGGATGTGGTAATCAGGCGACTTTAGGGCTTGGCGAATGACAGCCGAACCAATGAAACCGGCTCCACCTGTGACAATCAGCTTCAAGAGCGTCTCCTTTTATTGAGAGGGACTCGCTTTTTGTGCGCTAATTTTGCGCTCCTAAGCGTCCATAGTCTTCATACTGCATCTTCTATTGATATCAAACGCTAGGGTCTTGGTCACCTGGGAAGACTGAAAATCGTGCTGACAAAATCTTACCGAAAGTTGCAGCGAAGCCCTATTTGGGGCCAAGTTGTCGGATTTTTATGCCCCCCAAGGATCCCTGTTCACTGATTTCCGAAAAACTGTGAACACAAAACAGGGAGAGGATAACCTGCAAGTGCAAAAGGCTAGCCTTACCCGTTGCTGCTCATGGGTGTGTTTGGCATTTAAAGGCTCGTTTTGAATTTCACTGCATTCCAAGGAGCTCGCATGTCTGAACAGCAAACTCAAGCCTTTACTCGCGTAGAGCAACTCTCTCTTCACCCGGTTACTCATGATCTTCGGGTTATATTGGGTCGCATTCTCGAACGTCTCGCTGAATTGGAAGTTACGCCCCAATCCGAGCAAAATATAGCACGATTTCCTCTTTATATTCGCTTTGATGGCCAGTTCTTATACGTGCAAAATGTGTGTGTTCCCCTTCACTCACGCCCCCTTTCTTGCAAGCTCATTCAAACATTTTTCCAGGCAAATCGAACCGAGCTTTCCAGAACAAAACTTATGGAACTGGTCTATGACAATGCAGAGAATGGTACTCCCCGCCTGCGCAAATGTGCAGAACTGAATCTAAACAAGCTTATTAGCCGGACGCGTCGTCTCATTGAAGACGCCCTTTCAGGAACGTGCTGGGCTAAGCAACTTGAGTGGCTTGTTTTTGATACTGAAGCGAAAAAATGGGAACTCTATGCGTTACGCCACAGTCCCATTAAACTTTTGAACGAATCCGATTCTTTGATTCTTGGGAATCGCCTCTTCGAAAACGAAGAAATAAAAGCGTCGTCCGATCTCTAGATTTTTTGCCTTTGCGCAATATGAGTTTAGGAACCTATTTCCTTTCAATTAATTCCCTGTATTTCCTGCGTCTGCAGCTCCTCCATTGGGGGGCCCTGAATGTGGTACAGACTTTGCTTTGGCAGTTTTTTTCGAGGAATGAAGTCTTACTTTAAACACAGTTAAATCTAGGGAGGCGAACATGGTTGGGGGGAATGGGTCCGAATATTTTCTGACGGAGCACGAAAGAGACTTGCTTTCGAGTCGGGATCTCTACGAATTCATCGGAGTTGAGTTCCGCTTTCGATGCTTAAAAAACCAGAAATACTCACTGAGAGCCTATGCGCGTGATCTAGGAGTTCAGGCTTCGCGCATATCCATAATCTTGCGAGGGCAGTCTTCTTTTTCAGAGGTGTTTATAGAGAGAATTATTAAGCGTTTGCAATGGCAAGAGCCGGTCCTCTCCTATTTTCGCTGCCTTGCGCTCTCAGCCCTTCAGGATCCCGGAAATCTTCATTCAGAGCTCATGCTCGAGGCACGTAAGATCCGCATTCAATATGTTTATACGCCCCTGCATGCCGATCATCGCATTGTCGATCAATGGGAGCTTTCAACTTTTGCTTTGGCCCTCCTTTTGCGCTTCAAAGGAGAAATGAACTCGGATGCCGATCTTGCTCAAAAACTCGGAATCACAGAGCAAAAACTTGCCGCCATCATCGCTGATCTGGAGGCAATAGGTTGGCTAGAAAAAACCAGTCAGGGTCGAGTCAGTAAGGTGCGCTATGTTGAGCTTGGAGATGGAGGAAGTGCCTATCATATTCGCTCTATCCATAGACGGAGCCTCCATCAAGCTCTTTGGAGTCTCGACAACCTCCCTACGGAAAAGCGGCATTTCTACTCTACTTTTTTTACGCTCAGCTCAACCCGCTATGAATCTCTCGTGTCTCTGATAAGAACATTTGTTCTTGCAGCCTCCGAGGACCAAAAGACAGATGAGCCCGATCAAGTCGTTTACCATCTCGGATCCTTTCTCATTCCGCTGACCAATATATCTAAGACATGAGTCGTTTCCGTGGAAAAAAAGCCTGATTGCTTGGAGGCAATCAGGCCATAAATTGTACGCGACCTCTAGACCCTAGAGTTTGAATGGATAAATTTGAGTTTTAAATGAGTGGGAGCTTTGGGCGAATGACCTTCCGATTCCTGAGGCTGAATGGGGGACTTTGGTTTGATGACCTTCTTCTGTCCGGCGGCGTCCTCCTTTTGTCTGATCTTTTGAATGTAATCGATGAAATTGATAAATGTCATAAGCACTCCTTAAACAATGTTTCGATCAACCGGATCTTAAGCAAGACTGGTAAAGACATGCCAGCGACATCGCGTGTCCTAGAGGGATGTCTCTCTGTGACTTCGCAATAAAAGACAAAAGTAGTTCCCACTATTTGGTCGCAAATACCTAAAAAAACAGTTATCATCCGCCGCGCTTCGTCCTGGCTATATCCCTGGGACACAGAAAGATAAGGAAGATTTCATGACAACTAAAGTCGGTCGCAATGATGACTGTCCCTGCGGAAGCGGGAAGAAATACAAAAAATGCTGTTTG
>CANGNB010000163.1 GCA_947454545.1 Oligoflexaceae bacterium | reverse complement strand
CTCCTTAGGAATCGCTATTGGACTTTCGACATACCTATTTATGATTTGGCTTCGTCAAAGGAGTCTGGTCGCTTCACTTTGGTTAGCTCTTGGATCCCTAGCATGCGTCCTTAGAATATTGGGAACCAATTCTCTAACAGGAAATCTTTTCGCAGAAGATTTCACTGTAGCTAAGAAATTTGAGTACGTGTCAATGCCTCTCGGATCCCTCTGCCTTTTCAATTTTTTCTATCAATCATTTTACAAAAAGAATAGACGCATCAAAGGGCACTCACTCGAAGCTATTCTACCTTTGATATGGAATGTCATAAGCATCCTTCTTGTGTCAAGTGTTCTCACCTTGCCTATTCAGCACTTCACTGTTCTGCTGCCAGCCTATCAGATCCATCTCATTTTAAGCTTTTTCCTAGATATTTTTCTGCTTTACTACGGAATCAAGCAAAGGAGTCCATCGGTCTGGTTTTCCGCAATTGGCATCATCAGCGTCATATTCGGGGTCATCTTTGATATAGTCAGATCAACCCTTCATTACGATCTAGGTTTCTACCTCACCCCAACGATGGTCGCCCTATTCCTTATCCTCCAAGCCCAAGTCATCGCACAGCGTAATGCGCTGGCCTACCGAGAAATGCACCGACTCGCTCGAGAACTCAAGGACCAAGAAAAAGCGCGTACTCTATTCTTTCACAATACCTCTCACGAACTTCGCACTCCACTCAACGGCATCTTGGGCTTTCTCGATCTCATCCTCAAAGATCGATATGGCGAAATCAATGCCACTGCTAAAAAGCAGATCACCAAGGTCTACCACCTGGCCGAGAGCCTTAAATTTCAGGTCAATACCATCCTGGACCTCGCTAAGACTAAGCGCGGCGAACTCCATCTAACTCCGCAATCTTTGCCGCTTGAACGCCTCATAACAGACATCGATCAACTTGCTGAGGGCCTCGTTATCAATCTGCCCGCAGTCACCTACAACTCCCAACTCACAGCTGACAGCCCTGTCTTTTTGGGCGATCGTGAGAAGATCTTTACGATCCTAAGAAATCTGCTCGGCAATGCGATCAAATTCAGAGATCCTAAGCGCAGGAATCTGGTTTCTCTCACCGTCAGCCTTCTCAACCATCAGCTGACATTGCAGATCAAAGATACAGGCATAGGGATACCCGAGGAATTTAGAGAAAAAGTCTTTGAAGAGTTTGCACAAGTCCAAACAGATGCCCGGCGCTCCTATGAGGGAACAGGCCTTGGATTGGCCATGGTCAAAGATCTCGTGGAGCTGATGAATGGTACACTCACTCTTGAATCTGAGGTAGGTGTCGGCAGTTGCTTTACGGTCACTCTTCCCGAAAGAACAGAGGCTGAACTGATTCTTACCCCTGTCCAAGAAGCTACTGAATCACCTGAGGAGTTCGCCGCTCCCTCAGAAGAGCACGAGGTCATCCCAACCGCATCGTCCTCAGCCAGCGAGGGCGAAGGAAAAGGTTGGGACATTATGGTGATCGATGACAACCCCATCAACTGTGAAGTCATATCTGGCCTTCTTCTTCATGATGGCTATGAGGTGCGAACCTATGAGCGCGGGGCTGAAGGACTTCAAGGCATGCGGGCAAAGCGACCCGATGTCCTCCTCTTGGACATGATGATGCCCGAAATGTCGGGTGAGGATGTCTTGAAGCATATGCGAGCGGACTCGCTCCTACAAGAAATCCCGGTCATTCTCATCACAGCCCGAGCGAGCGAGGAAGACCGCCTTGCAGGTCTCGCCTTGGGAGCCGATGACTATTTAGCCAAGCCTATCTTTGCCCCCGAACTTCGTCTTCGGCTCCGCAATATGACAGCGCGTCATCGCCTCCTGAGACAGTCCGAACGCAGTGAGCAGGATGATAAAATCATGCAACTCGGCGAAATGTTTGGTGAGCTCAGCCATGAACTGAAGAATATTCTCCATGGCTCTACCTCGCTCAAAGGCCTGAAAGCAGAGGATGCCCTGCTCTCCTGCTCAGTACTCAGCCTTGAGGATGAGGTCCGCCAGATCTATGCTGAGAGCCTTATCGCACCTCCCTATCCTGGCGTTGCCCAAGAGAGGATGGAACAGTTAGAAGGTCGCCTCAGCCAGGGGAGTGAGGCCTTGGAGCGTATCCTTCGCTATTCTCTCCTCGAGCTCAAACTCACTCATGAGGAACTTCGCCAGGTCTGGACGCAGTTTCGTGCCTTTTCACCTGAAGAACTCGGCTACGCCCAGAGTCAATTAAAGCTCTTTTTAGAGCATAAGCAGCTGCATCAGACAGTCATGCGCAGCAATCAGCTGACTCAGAGTGTCTTAAGCTATACGCGTGAGGCCACGGCTGAGACTCAGTGCCTCCTTTCTGAGGTTTGGGAGCAATGCCTTGCTCTGCTTCATTCGCGATTGATCAAAATGCAGGTCACTTGGACCGTAGAGCTTCCCTCTCTTGGGGCAAGAATTCCGGCAAGCCAGTTGATGCAGATCCTGCTCAATCTGGTGGGAAATGCCCTCGATACTATCCAAGGCCTGCCTCCCGAGCTTCGCTGGCTCAAAATCGAAACTCAAGACAATGAAACAGAGCTCTTCATCACGATCAGCAATGCAGGCAATCCCATTCCACGAGTCATCCAGGACCGACTCTTCCAACGCGGCTACACCACCAAGGGCGCAAAAGGCTCGGGTATCGGGCTTTATGTCTCACGACGCTTGGCTGCCCAGGCCGGCGGAGAGCTGGCCTATGATTCCAAAGCGACTTATCCGAGTTTTACACTGCGACTGCTTCGAAGTCCTTAGCTGAAATGTCCCATGGTCAAAGCTCTATAAAGCTGGATCTGCGAGCACCCTCTCGTCGCGTTTCTCCATCGGGTCGCATCCCAATCCCTTTCAGAATCTTGAAGCTGCCCCAAGGCTCACTCATCTTGCCTTTTGGTACAAACACTCGTAGGACGCACAGGGAGAGCCGATAGATTTCGCTCGCAAAATGAGAAGCGAACATTGCAGAAAGAAGAGACGGATCCATGAAAATCACATTAGTTTTTCTTTTAACTCTAAGTTCTCAGGCCTGGGCACAATCGGGCCATCCAGCTTCACCAGTCTACTCCTGTCTTCCTAACTGCACCCCTCATGGGTGTTTTCTCCGCTGCGAAAATCGACGCCCCACTTACGGCGAATCGATGCGTTTTCCGGGACTGCCGAGTTTTGAGAGTGAAGAGGAGTGCCGTGAGGCGTGTACCTGCAAAAATTATCCGATCGGCCCACGGCTACCGAACGGTGAGGTCTCCTGCCAGGAGTGGTCTCATCCCGATTAAGGTGGCGAGACCACTGAATTCAGGTAAAGTCTATCAGGGCACCGAGCAGCCTTGAGCCAGCTGATTAAGCACGTTCGTAAGGCGACTCAGATGACCGTTTTTCTTGGTAAGAAATCCAGCCAGGTGTCCCTTGCCATCAGCCCCAGGGTTTTTGATCGGAGAAATCATATAGAAGCCATCGACATTGTCGATATGAAGCTCTTCTCTACTATGAGCTGCCAGGAGGGTTTTAGCATTTTTCCCCAAAGCGGAAGTCGTTTTTGAATGCAGAATCAGATCGTTGACAAGCTGAATGACTCCGTTCGGTGCAGTTTGCGTAGCATGACACCCCTGACAGGTCATGATGGCAAATTTTGAATGCAGCCTTGCATCCTTGACCAGGTCTGAGTCGCTCCCACCAGAGGCATAAAACCTCCAGAAATCAAAGGGGCTTGCTGGAGCAGCGAGTTCTTTCTCAAAGTTCGGATCGAATTCAATCAGATCACTGATTTTTATTGAACCATCAAGAATGGCTTCGGCATTCTGCTGTACGAAATCAAGAAGGAGTGGACTATTATTATGACTAAAATCGGGCGTGTCATGCAGGGGGGATTGCTTCAGACCAATGCTACTTAATTTGAATTCGCGCATTTCCCATATCGGACCAATGGACGTAAGGGTCACAAGAGCATTCGTGAGAGGTTGAACCAAATTACTAGGAATAGGTAGCGACAGGGGACTGGAGGCGGCCACACTCATCGCTGAAAATGTACTCTTCAATCCTGTGACTGCTGAGCGAATCCGGGTATCAGAGAAATTATTGGGAACGAGCGTTGATGCGCAACTAGAGAAACCTTGAGCTGGGTTGCTTGGGTTATTCTTGAGTCCTACATAGCATGCCGCCACGAGATCTCCGAGCTGTCGTAAAGCTCCTGTCAGAATCGGGTTAAAACGCGCATCACCCACAATCTCATTGCTTCGGACTTGTCCAATGGCACTGCGTAGCGGCAACGATGGATTGTAGTTTGTGATCGAAGCACTGAGACCTTGCAGTTCATTGACATAGGCAGGACAAAAGTCTTTGCAGAGCTCGACTCGATCGAGGTGTTTGAAAGTTTGGGCCCACTGACTCGCATCGCGCGAGATATGCTCAGCTTTTTTAAGATCATATTCGAAGATAAAGGTCATCTCAGTGCCAGAAATGTCTGAAGGATGGCGTCCTTTGATGGACTCCGACGTGAGTCCAAAGGTAAAACGAAACTCACCCTCGGCATCCGAGCAGCTTGCATCGGCAAGATCTGGTCGATAGCTTATGGCGAGCAACTTAAAGGGAGCATTTTTAGCTTCAAGAATAGTCGTGTCACAGGCGCTCGAGCCCGATGCCGCGTTCGCCCAGCGACAGATCACTTGGCTTTTAATACCCGGGCGAGTATCTGAAAATTGCGCTAACCAGGTCCGAATGAAACTGTTGTATTCCGCTGGTGTTATCACACTTCGATTGTAATAGGCCTTAGCTAATTCTTGACTAAGCCCACCAAAGCTCCATGCTCCCGTATCTCGAGCCAGAGCGCTTTTCGTGATCTTTGGGTTGGTGATCATAAGAGAATCATCGGCTGTAGCAGCTGCCAGGGGATGGCTGCTAAGAAGAAACAACGCGCCCACGAAGGAACGAAAGAGTTTCATGATCGATCTCCATGTGTAGTGAACTTTGTGTAAGAACACTCAATGCAAGACCAACACCAATGAGCCCTGCTAAGCATTTTTGAGGGCTTAGCTTTTGTCGCTGAAGTTACACTCCTGCTCACTTCAACTTGACCCTGTTCTCTAGAGGAAACCTAAGTCAGGAATAGGCTTAAGGAATAAAGATTGTTGCAATAGGAACCCATGAAGGAGAGAGTCTGAGCCTGAGCTTAGTAGCCTCACATCTAAATGCCAACTGACGGTATAGATGAGAGATTTTCTTGATTTCCTGCTCAGGCGTCAATTCTGCTTCTGGCCTCGATCGAAGAGGCCCAGCCCTTTTACTTCTGACAGATCGCCAGGCAATCCTCTCGCTTCCCTTCAAGTAAGCACGTAGCCACGGCTCCATTTTTATCCGCATCAACACAGTCGAGACCTGGATTTTTTTTGTTAAAGAACAGAGCATTGATGTAGAGAGCCGAGCCCATAGCCTCGTTCACGGTGCGATTACTCACCGTCGCTTGGGATTCAAAAGAACCAAAATTCCGAACATTCCATGTGCTGACCTGAGGCCCATTCCAGCGCATTCTTTGCTGAATCTCTTCTTGCGTGCGCAGAGGTGCATAGGGGTACCCCGTGATACCTCGGGGTCTGTCCGCCATGCCTAAAGCCGGAATGCCGAGCGTTATGCCACGAGAGGTAGACGTATGACAGCTGACACAATCGGTCGTGAAGATATTGGTCTTGGCAGGATTCTCTAAAGTTCCTATCAGGTTTTGAGCTTCTTCGATAGGCATGGGTCGTCCGCTGGCTCCGACTCCAAAGCCCGGATTAAAGACCACCCCTCGACCGACACTGGCACTCGAAAACAGCGCGTTGGTGCTCAGTGTCTCAGGCTTAGGCTGAAGAGCATTCCCAAAGAGGGCATCATCAGGGCGATACTCGATAGTCTTTGTTTTGGGATCGTGGGGGAGATCGAATGCGATCCAGTTCGCCTCGCCATCCTTGTGGCTTACAGAACCCCCAAAGAACAGCCAGCGAGTATTTGAAAAGCTATCGATCTGCGAAAAGGTGATACGGACCAGCTGCTCTTCGCGCAGATTGTGCTGCAAAAACTCTTTGAATGCTCCTGCTAGAGGCCGTTGGTCCTTGCTCTGACTCATTTCAGCCTCAAGACCTGGGTGCCTTCCAAGGGGAATGCCTGCCGTTCGGCCTCCGGCTATCGTCGCCGATAGGGCCCGAATCCCATCGAGCTCTTGCACCAGCCGCGCGAGCTCAGGGGAGCCTGAACCTTCGCTGATCCCATAGGTCATGTGCATCGAGACATCCGATGTCCTCCCAGAACCTGCAAAGGGACCCAGAGGCTCCATGGGCTGAAGGACGAGGCGGACTTCGACCTGACAGTCCTCCTTGGCTTGTCCTTCGGCCATAGCCCCCAGACTCAGGGCCTGAGAGCTCTTATCCTTGGGAGCACAGGGGTCAAAGCGAAAGCTCTGAATGCGCCAGTTTTCGAGATTTTTTTCCGTGGCCCGAATACGCCCGGGTAGCTGCTGCTCGGAGAAGACCAAGATCTGATCGAGAATACGCGGTGACAAAAAACCGCGTCCATCGCCAGCACGATCGCTCGCCTTGATAGAGGGAGAGGCTTCATTGATACCCTTGAGCTTAGGAAAGAGGACGGCGACATCATTGACATCAAAACCGGCAGCGGCCTCAGGGGCTGAGCTCTCCTGCTTGAGTCCTGCCCCCTCATTTTTGGAAGAACAGGCCAAAGCGGAACAGATGAGAGCGACCGAACCCAGCCATCGGGCTGATAAAGGACTGAAGTTACGAACACATACCGGAATTATTAGCATCGACTTTCCTCTTGCAACGCCATGGGGAGCACGAAATGGGGTCCCTGAGCTGCACTGGCATCGCAAGCTTCATACCAGAAAGGGCCTTGCAAGGAAACATAAGGGATTTTCGGTCGCAAAGGCTCTTGGGCCCCGGATACGCGCTTTTAACAAAAGTAAAAAAGCACCGATATTTCAGTGCTTTCCCTTGCTGTCATCGATTTTTTTGGAAATCGGCGCATGTTCGGACTGAAGACGCCAAACGTTTGAGCCCGGCGCATAGTCTCTCTAAGATTTCACTTGGGTTCAGACAAAACTTTCTTTTGCTGGGCTTGAAGCTCAAGGAGCCGAGTTTCAGCCAGCTTGTGCGCTTTCTGCAAGGTCTCTTTCACCTTAAGAGCGTACTCATCGATTTGTCCCTTGGAGAGAGGTTTAGGCTCGTTGAGGAGCTGGGCCGCGAACACAAAGCTATCCGCTCGTGCAGCATCCTCGAGAGAAATCTTACTCAAATCGATCTTGCCTATGACCTCTTGGACAAGTTTCGTAGCCTTCTGATCGGGAAGCTTTTTCAAAGAACTCCCCATGTTAAAGCAATCCTCGAGTAGCCCCATCCCTAGGATGGCGCCTAGCTCTTGACTTGGCTGCTGAGCTAGAAAATAGCTCAGTTCACAGATTTTTGAAAAATCTAAGGTGCTCCCTGTCTTGGTGAGCTTTTGCTTTTGGACCTCAAGCACAAGCTCTTGAGCAAAGCTTGAATCAGAAAGCATCGAGGAGCTGCCATACTTTTTGATCAGTAGACCAGCATCGATGGGTGAAGACGCTACACTTTTTTGTTTCACCCCAAGTAGGTCGTCTATTAACGACGAGGAGCTTTTCGCCTTTTGAGATGCTTTTCTTTGCAGCAAAAGCTTATGGATTTGCACCAAACTTTTTTGTTCAAAGTCGGTAGGATAAGACGCTTGCTCCAACGTCGCCTTATCCGCTAGCACATCAAGGGGTAGTTCAGTCGCAGCCATCAAGGGTGCTGCCATAGAAAGGATATTTGTCAATAAAACATTGATCAGCTTCATTTCGAAGTTCCTCGATTGTAGAGCTTGAAGTCTAAAGTGAAAATTTATCCACCAAAAAGCATCCGACCTAAGAGACCACGGAGAGTTGAGGCAAAGGCTTAGCCCGCCGCAGCTGATAGTAAAGGCAGGTTGCCTCGACATCATCACGCACCTTCCAATGATCGAGACTGTAGCGCACAAAATCTTTGCGGACATCTTTCGACATCGTCTCGTAAACTGTCGACTGCAGGACGATGATAGAATCCCGGACCTTAAGCTCTTCGAATAAAAGCCGGCGACAGGACTCATAGCGGGTCGCATGAATGAGAGCTCGCCCGAAGACATCATATTCGCTAGGACTCGTGTCAGGAAAAAAAGTCTCGATCTCTCCTGAGGCAATTCCAATGCCACAGTAGATCTCTTCGCGGATTCCCAGGATCATACTCAGATCTTCGGCGATGCGAATAAAGTTTCTGGCAAGCTCCACAGCCACATCAGGTGCGGGACGTCCCCCCTTGGTTTTGAAGGGATAGCCAACGGAGCAAAGAAAACCATCGCCCATCACCTTGATACGATAGGCACTCGCTGTCATCGCCTGGTGATCATAGTCTTTCATCATCGCTTCATTACAGCTGGCAATCAGCTGTCTCAAAAAGGATTGAACCTGCGTGCTTTGCAGCTGGGAACTCCCCACGAGATCAAACGCTATGACAGTCGCTTGGCCTTTACCAACGGGCATTGTGGTCTCCAGCTGTTCGCCGGCACTCATCCGATCCAGCTGGTGAGGATAGAATACTTTCGCAAGCTGCTGGTAGTAGTGTTCTCTCTCTGCAGCAAGGCCTATGATCTGCTCTTGCCGGGCCACCATAATATTGATCGATTGGGTGAGTTCATCAAACTCGGGTGTCCAGCGCTTTCCTTCCAAGGTCAAAGCCTTACCCTTAAAATCGCTCTCATATCTGCGAAAATAGTAGTAAAT
>CANGNB010000162.1 GCA_947454545.1 Oligoflexaceae bacterium | reverse complement strand
TTCCCAATCCTCTAAGGGGGCTTTATCGATCGTTCCATGAGCCGCAACACCTGCATTGTTCACAAGAACATCGAGTCCTCCCCAGCGGGTCACGATAGCGTCACGCCAGGCTTCGACATCTTCCATCTTGCGCACATCGCACAGTGTGAAGAAGGCTTCATGACCTTGGATTTTTAGCTCTTCTTGAAAAGCCTCTCCCCGCTCACGATGCACGTCAGCCAACGCAACTTTCCAGCCTTCTCGAGCAAAGTGCAGGGCGAGGGAACGTCCCAAGCCGCTCGCTGCTCCTGTAATTGCTACCCGCTTCGCGTCTGCCATACACCGTACCTCTTGGAATGATTTTGTTCAATTCTGAGGAAGCTCTTGCCCTTCTGAGGGCGATTCGAGTGCTGCCAAGCGAGCTTCAAGGGCGCGCAAGCGTTTCTCGTATTCTCCAACCCGCTTGAGGTTCATCAGCCCACGTCGCCATTCCGATTGCTTGGCTGCTGGAAAGCCGATATAGGTGCCCGGCTCTTCTGGTGAATGGATGAGGCCTGACTTAGCTCCCACCTTCACACCATCAGGAACCTGCAGATGGTCGGCAATACCTCCTTGCCCTCCCATCAGAACCCAGCGACCCACTTTGGTCGAACCTGCCACACCGGTCTGGGCTGAGAACATAGTATACTCGCCAATATCGACCCCATGCGCAATATGAACTTGGTTGTCAAACTTTACCGAACGCCGAATGCGCGTCTCACCGTTGGCAGCACGATCGATCGTACAGTTTGCCCCCATCTCGACATCATCTTCTACACACACGCGACCGAGCTGAGGGATTTTGCAAATTTCACCTTTGCTCACGGCAAAACCAAAACCATCCGCTCCAATCACTGTGCCGGCATGCAAGAGACAGCGCGCGCCTATGCTACAGCTCTGATAGACCACAACATTGGGATGCAGCACGCTATCGTCCCCAATGCTCACATCGTGTCCAATATAGGTTCCGGGATAAAGCACAACCCTGTCGCCGAGGACCGCACGCTGCCCAACGTAAGCACCTGGATGGATGCGCACATCTTTGCCAAGCTGAGCGGAGGCGTCGACAAAAGCCTGAGGACTCACTCCAAGGGGACCATGGTCGGGCTTATAAAAAAGCAGCGCGGCCTTAGCGTAGGCAAAGTGAGGATCGTCATGCAAGAGCTGTGGCCCTGCAAAATCAGCATGAGCTTCTTTGATGATGAGAGCGCTCGCTTTAAGCTGCGGCAGGTACGGGAGATAGGCTGAATGTCCCAAAAAAGTCAGTGAACCTGACTTGGCTTGAGCCATCCCTACAGCCTCGTGAATGTCTATCGTATCAAGGTTGCTACCCGCATAGTGAACGGGCGTCCCGAGGTATTCTGCCAATTCAAGGAGCCGCATGCTCTCTGCCCTTTCTGTATGCGTCGACAAGATGTGCTGCACATCCAAGATACTGGGAAGGCAGAAGCGCTGCGAGTCTTTGTTTCTCAGAAGCTGGCAAGGCCGAACAGTCCTCGATCACACGGCGCAGATCTTCGGCCGTGACTTTTTGTCCTCGCGTAGCCGCCTTCAGACGTTCGTAGGCATCCATGACTCCGTAGCGCCGCATGCAGGTCTGGATCGCTTCACCCAAAACTTCGTGAGCTTTGTCTAAGTCCTCCGCAAGGGCCTCAGGATTGGCCCGTACCTTACCCAAGCCTTTGTGAAGGGACTGGTAAGCAAGGATGCTATGCCCTACAAAAGTCCCAAGGGTTCGCTGAACCGTCGAATCTGAGAGATCGCGCTGCCATCGAGAGATGAGGAGCTTGTCCGCGTAATGCTGGGCCATCGTATTCGCAAAGCCAAGGTTCCCTTCGGCATTTTCAAAATCGATCGGATTCACTTTGTGAGGCATAGTCGAAGAGCCAACTTCGCCAGCCTTAGTCTCCTGCTTGAAGTAGTCGATCGAAATATACGACCACATATCGCGACAAAACCCGATAAGGATCGTGTTGAAGGTGCGAACGATCGAGCACAGCTCGACCATAGAATCGTGATTTTCGATCTGGGTCGTCAAGAGATTTTGCTTCAGACCGAGCCGTTCTTCGATGAACTGCTTTGCAATAGTTATCCACGGTAGATCCGGATAAGCTGCAAGGTGAGCATTGTAATTGCCGACAGCCCCGCTCATTTTGCCTTCAAGCCTAAGCGCTGCCAACTTATCTCTTTGCTTGCTCAGTCTGTGGGCAAAGACTGCCAATTCTTTGCCGAGTGTGGTCGGCGAAGCCGTTTGTCCATGTGTCCGAGAGAGCATAGGCAGATCGCGGTAGCTCAGGATCATTTCATCCAGCTTTTGCAGAACTTTATCCATCTCGGGCAAGAGTATGTGGTGGCGCGTGTGATGCAGCATCAAAGCGTAAGCGAGATTGTTGATGTCTTCGGAAGTACAAGCAAAGTGGATAAACGCCAGCACCTGAGCTTCAGCTCCGACTTCTTCGAGGGCTTCCCGAAGGTAGTACTCGACAGCCTTGACATCATGGTTCGTGGTTTTTTCAAGATCTTTCACACGCTGGAACGCCGTAGCAGGTGCTTGTGCAGCCAAAGTTTCCAGGACTTCCTGAACAGGAGGACTCAGGCGAAGGTCTTGCTGCACCCCTTCCGTCTGAGCTAAATGCAGAAGCCACTCGGCTTCCACCCGCAGGCGATAGCGAATCAGGCCGGCTTCGCTCAGATGGGGAGCCAGGGCCTCGAGCTTGGGACGATAGCGGCCATCGACCGCAGAAATAGCAAACAATTGGTCAGTGTCATGGCGATTCACGAACGAAGCTCCTTAGCTTAGGCATTTCCGTGGTAAGAGGCCCTCGCACAGCCGTCCGTGAGGAACAGCGTTCAAGGGCTAGCCGAACAAAGGCGCCGCAGCGGTGGCGTCTTGAAATCCCTTCGAGCTATAGCATGGAGTTTCGCGCAGTTCCAGTGGACAGCAGGGCTCTCTTCAGATAAAACGCCGGTGAAAAGATGAAAACTTCGAGCTGGAAGAAAGGCAAAATCTCATGGGTAATGTGACCATCCTTGTGGGCGCGCAATGGGGTGACGAGGGAAAGGGCAAGTGGATAGACATCTTGGCCGATCGAGTTGCGGTTGTAGCCCGCTACCAAGGCGGTAACAATGCAGGTCACACGCTGTATGTTAACGGCCAAAAGGTCGTTCTCCATCAGATCCCGAGTGGCATCTTCCAGCCTGACAAGATCAGCGCCCTCGCTAGTGGCGTAGTGGTCAATCCTTCCCAGCTCGTCATGGAGATGGACAAAGTTAAGCCTTATGTAACTTTGACTCCCGATCGCCTGTGGTTATCCGCACGCGCTCATGTGATCTCCCCTTGGCATATTCATGTCGATGGCAAAAAAGAGAGTGAGTCCTCCCAGCCCATTGGCACAACCAAGCGCGGGATCGGCCCTACTTATGCCGAAAAAGCGAATCGCACCGGCTTGCGCCTTGGCGACTACGCTGTGGCTTCGCGCCGCAAAGCTTGGTTCGAGCTGATGCGTGAATCAGCTCCAGGCTTTGCTCAGCACTTCGAAAGTCATGCCGAAGCTTGGCAAGAATTCGAAGCTGCAGCTGACAAGCTTGCTCCCTTTATCGGCGACGCTGAACTTCACGTGCGCAAGGCGATTCAAGCGGGTCAAGGTGTGCTCCTCGAGGGTGCTCAGGGTGTACTCCTCGACATCAATCATGGCACCTACCCCTACGTAACATCGAGCGAAACCGCTGCAGGTGGTGCCTTTGCAAGTCTTGGGTTTGCTCCTCGTCATATCGATAAAATTTACGGTGTGGCCAAAGCCTATGTAACGCGCGTCGGTGAGGGTCCCTTCCCAACGGAACTCAAAGACGAAGTCGGTCAGTGGATCGCGACCAAAGGCAAAGAGTTTGGCGCGACCACAGGACGCCCCCGGCGCTGCGGATGGCTCGATGCTGTGGCCATGCGCTACAGCGCAGCTATTTCTGGTTATGATGGAGTGATCCTCAACAAAATGGATATCCTCACAGGCCTACCAGAAGTTAAAGTCTGCGTCGCTTACGAACACCCGACTTTGGGCCGTATCGAAGACTTCCCTTGGGATTACGAAGTTCTTGCTCAATGTCGACCCATCTATCAAAGCTTCCCGGGCTGGACTGAAGAGTTGCCTCATGGGGGTAAGATCAGCGACATGCCTGCCAACGCACGAGCCTATGTCGCAGGCGTCGAAGAGCTGATCGGCGTTCCAGTCTCGATGGTGGGAACAGGCGTGAATCGCCAGGATGCTCTCTTCCGGTAAATCTTAATTCTTACCAAACAGCAGATTGTGTTCTTCGAGCTGACCAGTGTCTCGTCAGGGATCTCTGGCCGAGCTCGGAGGGCCAAACTGCTGATCCTAGGCCCTCCATAAGAACGACTCATCCTTCTCGCTTCCTTGCATTCGATAAGTTCATAGATCCGGTCACTTAGGGCTGTTTTGAGCGTTTACAACCTGGACGCTGATAGTCAGCTAAGCAGTCACCCGACGGCCTGGGCATTCTGCCTCTTTGGTAAGTCCCTGAGTTCGCTCGGAGGCCTTCATGCACCACTTTTTGCAAATCAAAGATCATTCAATCGAGTGGTCAAGGGGGTTCCTCACATGGCGTTGAAGACGTTGAGTCTGATTTTATACGTGGCGTATCATACGATGCAACCTTGCGAACAGGTGTTTCAAGAGTCAGCGAAAGCTGCCAATCCCTATATGGATGTCAAAGCCAATAAAGAATCGTTGGAAGAATTTGCTAAGGCTGCGTGTGAGACTTCTAACCCAGACGCTCTGTGGCTGATCGCTCAGCAAGAGACTAACTTTCGCTTTGAAGTTCTTCGCATTAACGGTACCGAACCTAAAGTTCTCTACGATCAGGAAGCTCGAGACTATCTCAACAGTATCCGTAACACCAAAGATAAAGACCTGGCTAATGTCGATGTCGGCCTGCTTCAGTTCAATTGGTTTTGGCACAAAGCGGGCTTTCGCAATAATCCCACCCTAGCCTTTTCCCCTAAAGCTCAGGTGGAATACTTTCTCAAAAAATTTGGTAACGAGATCGCTGAACGTTGCAACGAGCAATGGGTTGGTTGCTATCACAACCAAAGCAATGTAAGTATTTCTCAGCGCTACCAAAATTCCATCTCGAGTAAAAACAAGGTGCTCGCCGAGCACATGTTCGATTACCTCAACACTTTCCGCCAAAACCTTTCTCGTGAAGAGCGCAAAGTGCTCCCAAGCTTCAACAAAAAAGACTTTTTAAAAGTGCTAGAGGCCCATCAAGAACTCGCTCTTCCTCAAAAGATGATTCGCCCTTTTGGCGACGACAGTCCGAATTTTGATACTCATCTCATTCAAGCAGCTGGAACTGAAAGCTAAAAAAGTCAGAATTTAGAGGAAAAAAACTTAGAAAATCCCCCCTTCCCAAAGGGCGCCTCGCAGCTGTCGCAGCGAATTCCCTGCGACATGAAAATGTCGCAGGTTCATACCCAATGGGCTCTTGCCACCCTCAAGGAACTGTGCAAATGTCTAGCTGTCGTTAGTCCTCCCTTTCATCAGGAGTTCTCATGCGTTGGATGGTTTGCATGTTCTTGAGTGCCTTGTTTTCATTCGCAGCCCACAGCAGTTTTGCAGCCCCTGCCTCTACAAAGACGGTCATTTACAAGCAAAATGACCAAGAATTTGAGGGTTTTGTCGTCTATCCTAAGACCTTAAAAGGCAAGGCCCCTGGCGTTCTTCTCGTCGCAAATTGGCTGGGTAACAGCGACGAAACGCGATTCCAAGCGCAACGCATCGCCGACCTGGGATACATCGTCTTTGCCGCAGATATCTACGGTAAAGGCATTCGCCCCAAAGGCCCTGAAGAAGCCGGAGCCCTAGCAGGTAAGTATAAGGGGGACCGAAAACTCTTTCGTGAACGTCTCAATCTCGGACTGGAGCGGCTCAAGGCCTTTCCTGAAGTGGACTCCAAGCGCTTACTGGCAGCTGGCTATTGCTTTGGGGGAACAGGCGTTTTGGAACTGGCTCGCTCAGGAGCCGATTTAAAGGGTGTCGTGAGTTTCCATGGGGGACTTGATAGCCCCACTCCTGCTGATGGTCAGCACATCAAAGCTAAAGTCCTTGTGCTCCATGGCGCTGATGATCCCCTTATCAAAGCCGAAGATCGCAAAGCCTTCGAAGATGAAATGCGCCAGGGAGGAGTCGACTGGCAGCTCTATAGCTTCGGGGGCGCCGTTCACAGCTTTACCGATAAGTCCGCAGGTTCGGATAAAAGCAAAGGTGTAGCCTACAATGCCGAAGCTGATGCTCGCTCTTTTGCAGCCTTTCAAAACTTTGCCAAGGAAGTCCTCTAAGTATGATGGCCTATGCTGAAAGTTTTCATCCCATCCTCTGGTCCTGGTTCGTCGAGCGCTTCGGCCAACCAACACCTGTGCAGGCCGCTGCCTGGCCCAAAGTGAGGAACGGCGAGCATACTCTCATCGCCGCCCCCACGGGCGGAGGGAAGACACTTTCAGCCTTTATGGTCATCATCGATCAGCTCCTGCGTCAGGCCCTTTCGGGCTCCGTACCCGAAGGGATACAGGTCCTCTACATCTCGCCCTTGCGAGCTTTGAGCAATGATATAAAAAAGAACTTAGAGGGACCCTTTCAAGAGATCATGGAGCGTGCAAGCCAGGCCGGCCTCAAGCCTAATAGCCTGCGCATCGGTTTACGAACAGGAGATACCACAGCTTCAACCCGCGCTCAGATTCTCAAAAAACCACCACAGATTTTGGTGACCACTCCTGAATCTCTATTTTTAATGCTGAGTTCAAGCAAAGCCAGGCAGGTTCTGAAAACCGTTCACACGGTGATCGTCGATGAGATTCACGCACTAGCCCGCGATAAGCGGGGCTCTCATCTGAGTTTAAGCCTTGAACATCTCGCGCGTCTCTGTCCCGTTGACCCTTTGCGCATCGGTCTCTCAGCAACCCAAAAGCCTCTCACAACCATGGCGGCTTTTTTAGCAGGATCCCAGCGCAAGGCTTCCATAGTCGAGATCTCAGCCCAACGCGAGGCTGACCTCGAGATCCTCACTCCCGACATCCCCCTGGGAGCCATCTGTAGTCATGACATGTGGAGCGAGATCTACACAAAGCTCGCGGATTTGATTCAAGCTCATCGCAGTACGCTTATCTTTGTTAACACGCGGCGCTTAGCTGAAAAGATGAGCTTTCAATTAAGTGAACTCCTCGGTGAAGACGCGGTTGCCTGCCACCATGGAAGCCTCTCAAAAGACAAACGTCTGGATGCTGAAGACAGACTCAAAAAAAATGAAATCAAAGCCATCATTGCTACAGCCTCCTTGGAGCTTGGCATCGACATAGGTACCATCGATCTGGTTTGTCAGATCGGTTCACCGCGTTCTATCGCTGCTTTTGTACAGCGTGTAGGCCGTTCTGGTCATGCTCTAGGCCTCACACCCAAAGCTCGTTTAGTAGCTCTCACACTGGATGAAAGTCTCGAATGCATGGCTCTCTTGCGGGCTTATCGAGAGGGGGCTATGGATACCATAGAAATTCCCGAAGAGCCTGTCGATATCCTTGCTCAGCATATCGTAAGCCTGGTAGCCTGTGAGGAGATTGCTCCCTCAGTCATTCAAGAAGTCTTCGCTCAAGCTTATCCCTATCGGCAGCTGAAGGCCGACACAATCGAACGCATCCTGCACTGGCTCAGCGAGGGGCTTGGTTCAAGCACGAGACGAGGCGCTTACCTCCACTGGGATAAGGTGACTCAAACGCTCCGCCCTCGTCGCAATGCACGCCTCGCTGTTTTAAGCTCTGGCGGTGCTATTCCTGAACAAAATCTTTATCGCGTTCTGCAAGAGGGCGACAACACATTCGTAGGCACAGTCGACGAAGAATTTGCCATAGAAAGTGCCCGAGGTGATATTTTCCTTTTGGGGAACCACTCTTGGCAAATCGCAGGACTCAAAGGCGATACTCTGCTTGTTCATGACAAACAAGGGGCACCTCCGAGCATTCCTTTCTGGAAAGG
This sequence comes from Oligoflexaceae bacterium, assembly GCA_947454545.1. Lineage (GTDB taxonomy): Bacteria > Bdellovibrionota_B > Oligoflexia > Oligoflexales > Oligoflexaceae > Oligoflexus. Next base: position 795 of record CANGNB010000162.1, on the reverse strand, counting down.
GGAAGCGGGGGGACGCACCTACGAACTCTCGCAGGAAGTCTCAAAACTGAGAGCCGAAGCCGAAGCTTGGCTGCGTGATCACGAGATCACCGAGGCATCGGCGGAACAAGTGACTCACAAGCTCAGCTTATGGCTTGCCGCAAACTTCGGCCTATCTCCTTCGTTTAGCATCCAGGCAGCGACCTATCTCCATGCCCAATTTGCAGCTTTGGGCGTACTTCCCACTCAAGAGAAGGTTGTCTACGAGCGTTTCTTTGATGAAACGGGAGGTATGCAGCTTGTCGTTCATGCTCCCTTCGGCAGTCGTATCAATCGTGCCTGGGGCTTAGCCTTTCGAAAGCGCTTTTGCCGAGGCTTTGATTTTGAATTGCAAGCAACGGCCACAGACAATGGTCTCTTGCTTTCTGTGGGACCAAACCAGAGCTTTCCCCTCGAAGCAATGTTTCGTATGCTCAATCCTCAGAACTGTCGATCGATTCTCGTTCAGGCCTTGCTCGATGTTCCTATGTTTGAAATCCGTTGGCGCTGGAATGTGACGCGAGCTCTCGCAGTCCTTCGCAGTAAGGCGGGGAAACGGGTCCCTCCGCATCTCCAGCGTTATCAAGCCAATGATCTGCTCACAGCTGTTTTTCCAGGGCAGACACAATGCTTTGAGCATCGGACAGGTGATCTCGAAGTTCCTGATCATCCGCTTGTTCAGCAAACGCTCGCCGACTGTCTGCAAGAGGCTATGGATGCGGATCGCTTTGAGCGTATTATGCAAGCTATCTCCGAGCAGCGCATCGAGCTCATCGC
>CANGNB010000161.1 GCA_947454545.1 Oligoflexaceae bacterium | reverse complement strand
TGCGTGTGCTCTTGAGCTTGCATGCTGCCGGTGAACTCCCCTTAGAACGTTTGGTCGAGGTATTTTCAGCTGCACCCGCTAGGTTTTTAGGCATCGATGCTGAATACGGTGATATCGCTGTGGGTAAGCCTTTGCATGCAGTGCTTGTCAATGCTGCTGGGCACAGTCCTATAGGCGAAGATGATCTGTTTAGTTTAGCGAAGAATAACTGCTTTCTGGGCACAGCACTCGCTGGCGAAATCGAAGCCGTATTTTTGAAGGATCGTCACTATCCTTTTGTTTAGGCGAGAGAAGGCCTGCCCCAGCAAGGGCAGGCACGATCGAAGCTTACGAACAACGTCTCCAGGTCAAACCCCAAACCTGCTTGATCTGGCCATCGATGGTATCGTTGGTGATCAGACCTTGCGCTTCAGGATGGTACCTGCGGTCGGTGTTATCCACACGAATACTCGCATTGATATTCAGCGCTCTTTGCACATTGCAAGGCGACCACACCGCTGACGCCAGTCCGATCTGATCGGTGTAAACGTAATCCGAAGCATAGGGTCCCATCTGTCGGGTTCCAAAGCGCCCGGTCTGACCTTGACCCTCGAAGAAATAGGACGCGCTGTGCTCCGCACGGATCGTTCTGTCTAAGTCCATAAACCCACGGTAGTAAAAGTCAGCAATGGAATACTGCCAGCCAGCAGGAACATCGAGGACCAGAGTCAGAATACAGTTTTTCCGACTCGCAGAGAGCGGAATGCCTGGTCCTGTTTCTGCCACAAACTCCGAAAAACTGAGAGTAAAGGAGTCTTTGCTGGGAGCGATATTCTGGGCAACTGTTCCAAGCGGACAGCCAGAACCGTTGTACTGAATCTTTTTGATCAGCACAGGCTCTTGAGGGACCACGGCCGAGCGTGCAAAAAGCGATGAGCTCGCCAACAAGGAAAAACACGAAGCAAGACGGACGAAGCGGTTCATACCATACCTCTCTAAGTCATGATGTTGAGGAGCATTCCTAAGCTCAGAGATAGCCGAGGGGATGAGGTTTTGTCACTGAAGAAAAGCTAAAAGTCTCTGACAGAACAGGCTTTAGCTGTTCATTCTGAAAACGACCCATGTTCAGTCCGAGAGCAGGAACCAAGGTATCTGTAGCAATTGGGACAAAAGCACCTAGAAGTCGCGAGCTTAACTGTAGCATTTGGGACAAACGGGCGGGTCGAGAAGGCTTGGTAAGGTTTGGTATAAGACTTGCTGATTGCTAAGGGAAAGCACCGCTGTTCTGTGAGTGATGGAGGCAAAAGATCATGACTATGGACAGAGTCACGAGCTTTCTGAGTGATCCCATTCATTATGAAGATGCCAGCGCTCCCCCTCATATCTGTGAGACGCATGCTTCCCAAGTGTTTCTCACCGATCACTTTGCCTATAAGCGAAAAAAATCTGTGAAGCTGCCTTTTTTGGATTATAGCTCGCTCGACCTAAGAGCTCAGGCCTGTGCCGCAGAGCTGCGCGTGAATGAAGCCTTTGCTCCAGGGATGTATCTCGGCCTGGTGTATCTTGTGGAAAACGCGCAAGCTGAACTCACCTGGGGGGAGGCTGCTCAAGCTCAAGAGGTTCTCGTCAAAATGCGACGCTATCGTCTCGAGGATCAGCTCGATGTGCGTTTGGCTCGGGGACCTTTGCAGAACGAGGAAGAGACTGCGCTGTGTCAGCACCTTTGCGCTTGTCTTGGAGCCACGTCTCAGGGAGATCTCTTGCCGGCAGCATACGCTTTCATGGTGGAAGAGCATGTGCTCGAGAACCGCAGGAGCCTTGAGCAGCTCGCTACTGAATTAGGTCTTGATCCTGATCCCTGGCGCCTGCAAACAAGTCGGCTGCTGCTTTATCTTAAGACCCGTTCGAGAGACTTCGCCGATCGCGTCCGCCAAGGATGGGTCCGCCTCGGACATGGGGATCTCAAGCCTGAACACCTTATTTTACAGTCTCCACCAGTGCTGATGGATGCCATCGAATTCAATACTAGCTTTCGCACTCTGGACTTGGCCGATGAGCTCAGCTTCTTGGAACTCGAGCTGACGGCAGAGGGGCACGGGCCTTTCGGACAGCGCATGCGACAGAGAGTTTTATCAGGCTTAGGCGATAGTCCCATAGCCTCGCTGCTTGCTTTTTATCGGATCTATAGGGCGCATGTGCGGGCTAAGGTCCTGCTTTTTAGGGCTGCCCAGCTTGAAGGAGGTGAGCGCGAGACTGTCCTGAAGCAGATACAGTGGTATCAACGTTATGCTCAAAAAGAGCTTGATCAACTCGGTGCGGCTCCCGTGTTCTTTATTGTAGGAACTATGGGCAGTGGCAAGAGTACATTGGCGCGAGCTCTTCATCAATGCTTTGGAGGGATCCATTTGGAAAGTGATGCGGTGCGGCGTGAGCTTTATGGCGCTTCGCCTCAGGCCTATGCTTTTGGAGCCGGAATCTACTCTTACGAGCATAGGGAACGTGTGTACCGAGAACTCTTAGCACGGACCCAAGCAATTTTGGATGCAGGGGGGATCCCTCTTGTCGATGCTTCCTTTGCCGAAGCCGACTTTTGGAAGATCTTTGCTGAGGTCATCGAGCAGCGTCGCTGCCCCTATCGTGTTCTGCTCTGTGAATGCTCGGAAGCACTCGCAAAAGCGCGCGTAGAGCAGCGCCGTGTGCAGGGACATTCCCTCTCCGAAGCTCGCAGCGAGCTCTTGTCCCAGCAAAGGCGAGGGGTCAGCTGGGCCTTTCCCGAGGACAGAGTTCTCAGAATTTCAACGGAACAGCCTATGGAATCGATTCTGTCCCAATGTTTGGCTGCTGAGGGGCTCGCTCTTGCTGAGGAAGGGGCAAGGGCTCCACAGTTTTTAGGCGACAGCAACGGGCCTCGACTGTGCAGGCACTCCCTATGCACCAAGCTCGACACCCTTGATCTGTGCACTGAAAGTCGTTGACATGGAGAATAGGAATCTTATGGTCCCCCGTGAGATCGATGCGCTGGAGGCCCGTGACCTGATAGCCCGCTGGGCAACTCGACCAGGGCGACCAGCGATCTTCAAGACCATGAATCTTCTGTCCGCCTGTGCATTCGAGCTGCATCTGGGGATTCTGAGCCCGCAGAGGAAGAGCCAAGAGGGAAAACAGGCACATGAGGAGCAAGGGGAGGGGGCGGAACATAGACTAAGCCTCCATGATGACGATCATGCAAAGGCTAAGTTTATGGCCAGAAGCTGGGAAAGTCTAAATCAATTTGTCTGGCTTTGAAGTGGTATTTCACCGATTAATTCCGGAGACTGCCCAGACTTTTCATGAATCGTCCAGCGCAGACCTGTATCGCTAGCAAATGTTCGCGGCAAATCCAAAATTTCTGCAGGTAAATGCCGGCTCGGACTTTGAATCCGCAGATGCAAAGTATCGCCAAAACTTTCGACTCGAATTTCGTTTTGAAGCTGCTGAATAAGCTCAGGTTGAAGACTGGCCCAGCCGGCGAGATTATGCAAGCTTGCTAAGAGGCTGCTCGCAACAGCTTGGCGGCGCGTTTCGAGCCAAGGTAAAGAACTTCCCTCATAGGCGAGCTGAAAGCTGAGCTTTGGTTGCCAGCTTTCATTTGAGAAGACATCAAGAACTGACTGCAAGAGCTCAAGACTCGAGTGTGTCTTCACATCATCGCGGAGCTCTCCCTGCACTTTATCTTCTTGATCTAGGCGATAGACAGTCTCTGCACCAGGCCACTGCACTACCTGCCCTTTGAGTGAGAGGAGTCTATGGTCGCGACAGACGACGCGAAAGCTGCAATTGGCCCCTGCCTGACCGCTCAGGAGGGCTTGTACCTTAGGCCAATCCTCGATGAGCACATATTCGCTAAAGGGACGTTCCCAGAGCAGCAAAGTGCCATAATCGAGCTCGCGCAAGAGCCGGGGCGAAGCATTGCGTAGGTATCCCTCGCTATCGAGGTGAAGCCAGAGAGCTTCACCTTCTTGGTCTGAACGTTGGGATACTTCACTAGTGCTTGCAGACGCTTTTCTTGGCCGAAACTGACGTATGGATTCCTCGGCTTGCGCATGGAAAACCAGCTCGTCGAGCGATACGCCAAAGGCACTCGCAACGCGTTTGAGAGCAAGGATACTTTTGGGGACCAGTCCTGAACGCCACTCTGAAATAGTTTGTTTGGGTATGCCTGTAAGCTTCGAGAGGTCCGAAGCGCGCAAATTTTTTTGTTTGAGGAGTTGGTCGATATTTATACGAAGACGTGGTTCCATTCTCTCATACTCCTGTACCAAGCAGTTCTGCTTCAAGGAAGCGACTTCTAACGATCAGTTGGCAGATACGGCCTTGCTATGAGTGTACTGAGGTTTGCATAGGGCAGCCACGAAAAGAGCCTCTTTCAATTTTGAAAAAAACGTGTGATTTGAGCCGAGGCAGGCGCGTCAGGGCAGAACCTTGCCAAGTGCGCAGCGAAAGCTATAATAGGCCTTCGTTTTGAGAGGGGAGAAGCTAGTCTATGCTGAAACTACTGAGTTTGGGATTCCTATTGGGAGCGTTCTTAGGCTCTGGACCTTTAGGGCTCTGTGCGGAGAGTCTTCCGCCAGATGGACCTCGCTTGCCACAAGACTTTCAAAACCTGCTGAAAGCCGAAGTGGAGCCCCATAAAATCGCATCGCCCCGAGGCGATGCCATCCTTTTGCTGCAGCGCAGCCCCTCATTACCCTTGAGCGTGTTAGGCCGGCCTAGCGTTGGTTTGGCTGGTGAAGAGCTGGATCGTGTGCGGCTGTCTCCCAAGCGCCGGAGCTTTTACCGCGGCGCCTCCCTCTTAGACTTGCGGACAGGTGTGGAACGTCCCCTGACGCTGCCGCAAGGACTTCATGTGATCCAAGCCGTCTTCAGTCCTGACGGGCGAAAGCTGGCTCTGATTCTCGATGGCGACAAACAGGTGGAGCTTGGCCTTTTGGATCTTGCCAAGGGCAAAGTTCAGATGCTCTCTCGCCTCAGTGTGAACGACCGTTTTATCAGTCCGATCCACTGGGCGGAGAACAGTTCTATCCTTTATATAGCGGGTACTGTCGGACAAGCGCCCGAAGTTCCGGCACAACGCGAAGATCTCACTGTAGACGAAACCAAGGGGCAGAAAGTTCCTGCGCGGACTTTTGCCAATCTATTGAAAACACCCAAAGACCATGCCCTCTTCGAACAGCTTGCTCAGGTCCAGTGGTACAAGATCACTGTTGAACCCAAGCTCAAGCAAGAGAAATGGGGAGAGCCAGGTCTCTACTCTGATCTAAACCTGGCTCCCGATGGCAAGCATGCCCTCGTTAAACGCTTCAAAAAGCCCTTCTCCAATGCTGTGCCAGCGGAATCCTTTGCTCAGGATGTCGAGCTCTGGGCGCTAAGCTCGGATCCTAAGCCGCGCGTTCTCTTCGAGCAGTCGCTCGCCGATGGCGTGCCACCCGAAGGCGTGAGGACGGGGCCACGCATGATTGATTGGAATCCGGATGCTCCCCTCGAACTCATCTGGTGGGAAGCTCTCGATGGGGGCGATCCGCGCAAGGCCGTCAAGGAGAGGGAGAAATTGCTGAGCTGGTCGGCTCCCTTTGAGGGGGCTCCTCAGGAACGCCTGCGAACGCAAGATCGTGTGACGGGCGTGAGCTTTTTTGCGGAGCCTATGCATTGGCTGGTTCGCGAATACAATCCCGATACGAACATGGTGCGACTCTCGGAATGGAAAGCTGCGAATGAGGGGAGCGTATTGCGCAAGCTCCTTGAATATGACAGCAAGGATGCCTATCAAAATCCAGGACGTCTGGTGCATGTTGTGGACGATAAGGCTGTGGCACGTATCAAGAGTGATGACGGCTGGGTGTACCTCGCGGGAGATGGTAAAAGCCCCAAAGGGGAACGACCCTTCCTCGATCGCATGAATCTCGTGACTTTACAGAAGGAGCGCCTCTATGAATCACCTGAGGCCGAAGCTTGGGTGCAAGACTTTCACTTCTTTCTAGCGGGCGATAGTCAGCAGTGGATATTAAGTCGTGAGGATCCGCATACGCCAGCCAATTATTATCTCTGGGATCGGCGCCAAGCAGAGCCAAAGCCCATCACTCACTGGGTTGATAAGGTTCCCGAGATGAGCGCGGCCGTGCGAAAAACCCTGCTTTACAAGCGCAAAGATGGTGTCGCTCTCGCGGGTGAGTTGTATCTCCCCGCCAACTACAAAGCAGGGATTCGTCTGCCAGCAGTGATATGGGCCTATCCTGACGAATACCGGAATCCTGAGGTCGCTGGCCAGGTGCGCGTCTCCCAAAAGCGCTATGCTCGTCCGGGTATCACCAGTATCAACTGGTTAGTCACCCAAGGGTATGCTGTTCTCGATAATGCCGCCATGCCGCTTATTGGTTCTAAGGAGACCGTGAACAACACCTTTATTCAGCAGATCCAGGCGAATGCTGAGGCAGCCGTAGACGCTTTAGATGCTGAGGGAGTTGCGGATCGCAAACGCATTGCCGTCGGGGGACACAGCTATGGAGCCTTCATGACGGCAAATCTTTTGGCCCATACCCAGCTTTTTTGTGCTGGAGTCGCTCGCAGTGGGGCGTACAATAGGAGTCTGACACCTTTTGGTTTTCAATCGGAGCGGCGAACCTTTTGGGAAGCTAAGGACTTTTATATGGATGTCTCACCTTTTTATCATGCCGAGAAGATCAAAAGCCCGCTGCTCTTGATTCACGGTAAGGATGATGCCAATCCGGGGACGCAGACCCTGCAGACTGAACGCTTCTTTCATGCTCTGCGTGGCGTCGGTGGGCGCGCTCGCATGCTGCTCTTGCCTCATGAAGCTCACGGCTACAGAGGGGAAGAAAATATTTTGCGCATGCATGCCGAAACTTTGAGCTGGCTCGAACGCCATTGTCGAGCAACGGAATGAGAAAGTTCATGGCTGATCGCCTCCAAAATTCACTCAGGCAACTCCTTATTTCAGGCTTTTTCCTGGCCTTTGGTATCTATTCCGTCGTGTCTATGGAGCGCAATTTCCATAACGCTTCGCGTTTGGCTGCCTATGTTGTTCTTATCGTGCCAGCTTTCTTGTGCTTTCATCTCGCTTTGCTTTGGTATGATCGCTTGGAGGCGCGCTCTCAGGTAAGACGCCGGCATCGTATTTTGCGTACAGTCAGTCGGTCGGCCCCCCAAAACTTGATCCAGTACGTGCTTGCTTACTGTCTCCCCTTTTTCTCAAAATCCCAGGCTTGGCCCTATCAGGCTGTGACGATGATCCTCTTGGCCTCGACACTTTGGGAACCGCTTTGGACTCGCTTGTTCCAGTGGTGGGCCTACCGACGCGTGCTGCAGGCCTGGAGTCTGGTATGCGCAGGGAGCTTTCTTTTTCCGTTCTTTTGGCCTCACGATTTGACTTGGTTTTATGGGGCTCTCGCCTGTGCGGGGGCTTTGCCTTTTATTCCTGTGCGACGCCAAAAGCATCATGTCCTCGGAGCTTTCGTTGGGATACTGATCATTGTTAGCATCACCTTAGGACTGCCTTCTCACTGGCGTTTTCCTGTGCTCTCGATCTGGATTCAAAAACCCAAGTATGAATGGGATACCTCACAAAAAGATCTCGAACATGCCCAGCTGGGAGATGAGATTGGAGTGGGTGAGCTCGCTCAAGGTCTCGCATCGGGGCATGAACTCTGCTGCGTCGCTCCTGTGGTTGCGCCTCCAAAGTTTCAGGAAAAGTTGAGTCAGGAATGGTTGATCGATCATCAGCTGATCGAACGTCGCGAATTGCCCACAGCGATCTCAGGCAATCTCGATCAGCATGCGTTTCGTTCCTTTTACTGCAAGCGCAATTTTCCAGCGCTACGTGCAGGTCAGACCTTACATTGCCGACTGTATCTTCCATCCGATATAGCCCTGGGGGATGTCCGCCTCCATTTCAAAGATTGAGGTGAGCTGTGAGTCTAGATTTTCTGGCATCAGAACGTGTTCAGCTGAAAGCTCAGCTTTTACAGCATCCGCTTTTTTCAGCTCTACAAAATCAGGCCCAGCTTTGCCAATTCATGCAGGCTCATGTCTTTGCCGTCTGGGATTTCATGAGCCTTGTCAAGCGCCTTCAGAGGGAGTTTTGCGCCTCAGAACTGCCATGGCTTCCCCCTCAGGATCCAAAAGCAGCTCGTCTCATCAATGAGATTGTACTGGGCGAAGAGTCCGATGCCGATGGACAGGGAGGCTTTATCAGTCACTTCGAACTCTATCGTGAAGCCATGCGCGATATCGGAGCGGATACGCAAGCTATCGACGCTTTTGTTAAGGATCTTCAGCGCGGAAGACCCGTGCTCGAAGCGCTAGATGCTGCTTCCGTCCTGCCTTCAGTGAAGCAATTCACGCGTCTGACCCTAGCCATTGCCCAAGAGGGGCAGCTCGAAGAGGTCCTTGGCTTTTTCTTTTTTGGTCGCGAAGCGATGATTCCAAACCTCTTTCAAAATCTCCTGGCGCGCTGGGGTATCGCTGAACAAGAGGTGCCGCGGCTGAGCTACTATCTCCATCGCCACATCCAGCTGGATCATGAAGAGCATGGACCTGCAGCTGAGGCTTTGATCGAGCGCTTTGTCGGCCATGATCACGACAAGAGGCTGCGTTTGGAACAGGCTGGGGTGCGGGCCATCAAGGCGCGGATCGAGCTTTGGGATGGAGTCTTGGGGAGCCTCTCGTAGAGCTCTCATCCCATCCTTGGGGAATCCCAGCAGGTCGGAAGGTCTTATAATCATGCCACACTGGACGCTTCCGCCTCCCCGGACCAGAGCAATCGAAGCTCAGCGCCGTCAGCTCCCCAAATGACCTTGGCTTCAGCGCCTAAAGGCTTCACCAAAT
>CANGNB010000160.1 GCA_947454545.1 Oligoflexaceae bacterium | reverse complement strand
TCTTTGACCATTTGGTCTTTGCGGAAATAACCGAGATCGCCGCCTTTGGTTTTACCACTCGGCTCGTCTGTGTACTTCTCGGCGAGTTTAGGAAAAGCTGCTGTGTTGCCTTGGACTTCTTTGAGTACTTTTTCAGCCAAGGTTTTAGCGTCGTCTTTACTTCGACTTGCTGCTTCACCGGAAGCGGCGCGCGCGTCTTTAAAAGCGATGAGGATGTGTCGTGCTTTGACCTTAGAATCCTGCTGGAATTCGCTCTTATTTTTTTCGTAGTAATCTTTCACCTTAGCTTCGCCACCATCCTTCAAGAAAGCGTCGATATCAGCGGCGGCGATCTTTACTGGAATAGCATTAGGATCTAAGCGTAAAAATTCGACATTCAGCTTGGTCTGATCGAGCTGATAATCGAGAGCTGCTGCCTTTTTCGAGCTGCGGAAGGAGCTGGTCACGAGGCTGCGGAACTTGTTGGCAACCACATTACGGCGCAATTCTTCGGTCAGGGATTTCTCCGTATGGCCCTGCGAGCGCAGATAGCGATTGAAAAGTTCCGGATCGAAAGCACCATTGGGGCCTTTGAAGTAGTCCACATCAACAATGATTTTCTCGATCTCGGCCTCTGAGGCATGAAGACCGTTTTTGCTGGCTTCGAGGTACACCAAAAGCCTTTCAATCAAGCTGTCGAGGACCTGGTCCGACAGACGCATAGCGACGGGATCGAACTGATCTTTGTACTGCTGCTGCATCTGGTTCGACATAGCTATGTGGGCCCGACGAAATTCGATGGTCGTAATATCGACACCATCGACACTTGCTGGAGCTCCACTCGGCATCCAACCGCCTTGATTACCAGGGTTGCACACCCCGAAGAACATCATAGACCCCATGGCAACGACCAGAACAGCGTAATGCCAAGACTTGAACACGCTCTTGGAATCGAGATCCGCTGTTTTTTTCCACTTCCACATCCTTCCATCCCTTTCGTGGCCTGATCAGACCCCTGTAGCAACTAATTGACGCATTTCCCCGCATGGTGAGCGTCGAACTTTTGCTTTACCATAACTTGTCAGACTGCGTTAAGACTGATTGCTTGTCCAGTGTTTACCGCTCGGATGGGGTGGAAAGCTTGGTCATCCTCGAGCCCCTGCATGGGCGTCGCATGTCCTTTGTAGGAAACAGTTGGGACGCGCCCTTGGCCCCCCAAAAAATTTTCGAGACCTGAGCACTCTTTTGTTTGAGGATGCTCGAGAACGTGCTTTAATGATAAGCTGCAAAGAAAAACTAATTCTCGAAACGGGAGATTGGGAATGATATTCGACTGGTTGGCTGGTATGTTCTCAAATGACTTAGCAATCGATTTAGGCACAGCCAACACGCTTGTTTACGTCAAAGGGAAGGGCATCGTGACGAACGAACCTTCTGTTGTGGCTGTGCAGCGCGATGTTCGGGGTGGCAAAAAGATTCTTGCTGTCGGCAAAGAAGCAAAAGATATGCTCGGTCGTACCCCAGGCTCTATCGTAGCGGTTCGCCCCATGAAAGATGGCGTGATCGCCGATTTTGAAATCACTGAAGCCATGCTGCGCTACTTTATCGAACGAGCTCACAATCGCCGTACGATGGTTAAGCCGCGGATCATTATTTGCGTACCCTATGGTATCACAGAAGTTGAAAAGCGCGCTGTCAAGGAGTCTGCAGAGTCAGCAGGCGCACGTGAAGTTCACCTCATCGAAGAGCCGATGGCTGCTGCTATCGGTGCCGGTCTGCCCATCTCTGAGCCAAGCGGCAATATGATCGTGGACATCGGTGGTGGAACGACAGAAGTCGCTGTGATCTCTCTCGCCGGTATCGTTTACTCCAAATCGGTGCGGGTCGGTGGTGACAAAATGGACGAGGCGATCGTCAACTACCTGAAGCGTAAGTACAACCTTCTGATCGGCGAGCGGACAGCTGAGCAGATTAAAATCGCTATCGGTACCGCCTATCCTGACGACGAAATCCAAACCATGCATGTCAAAGGTCGGGATCTTGTCGCTGGTATTCCCAAAACTATCGAAGTCGCTTCAGAAGAGATTCGGGAAGCGATTGCCGAACCCATCAACACGATCGTCGAAACGGTGCGGATCGCTCTTGAGAAGACCCCACCCGAATTGGCTGCCGACATCGTCGATAAGGGTATTGTTCTTGCTGGCGGGGGTGCTCTGATTCGTAACCTCGATATTCTTCTGAGAGAAGAGACAGGTCTACCCATCATGATCGCCGAAGATCCGCTGACAGCAGTTGTACTCGGGAGCGGGAAAGCCCTTGATCAGATCGACATCCTAAGCAATGTGGCCCTTCGCTGATCCCCAGCCACTCAGCTAGGATCTTGCTTTCCCTCGGTGCGCAGAAATCCTGCGCATCTCTCACATGTAGGCGATTCGGCTTGGCTCTTCTGTTTGAAACAGTATAAGCCAGGCCTCTTGAAGTCTCAGAATCAAGCCGCGTTCATAAGGACAGTGTTATGGCTAAAAGCAAAACTCGTATGCTGTGGCGGGTGCTGCTGGTTGCTTCTGTGCTCTCGCCCTTTGTTTTTTTCTCCTCAAGCCTACGTCCTTGGACGAATGCCTCGCACCTTGTGCTTTTAGGTCAAGAAGTCCTCTACCCCTTCGAATTCGTCTGGAACAGCAGCTCTCGCTTTCTGTCAGGGATCTGGGAGCATTATGTCTCCTTAACGCATGTTTCCAAAGACAACTCCAAACTCACCTCAGAAATCGGCCTGCTTAAGACCCAGATGCTTGACTACGAGGAGAAGCAAGCAGAAATCATCCGCCTACGCCGTCTGCTTGGCTTTGCCCAGCACTTTGAAGGGGCCCACATGGTCGCCGAAGTGATCGGTAGCCGGTCTTATCCCAGCTTTAAGACTATGCGTATCAGCAAAGGCAAAAGTGATGGCATCAAAGTAGGTATGCCTGTTGTGACAGCAGAGGGCGTGGTTGGTCGAGTGATTCGGACGGGGCTCAAATTCTCCGATGTCCACCTCCTTATCGACGCCAACTTTAACCTCGACGTCCTCCTCCAGCGCACACGTGTTCGCGGCGTATTGAAGGGGGCAGACTCCTATTGCATCCTCAAGCTCAACCGACGCGCTGAGATCCGCATTGGCGACACCCTTATCACCTCTGGGATCATCGGAGGCTTTGCCAAAGGCCTACCGGTCGGCAAAGTGGTGCGCATCAGTTACGAATCCGACAATATTTCCCAGACGATCACCGTCGAACCCTGGACTAATTTTGACAGGATTGAAGAGGTGATTGTTCTGGATAACCATGACCAGGAACTGCAAAAAATTATCGAAACAGCTGGCGATGCATGGCTTCACAAACCCTTTGAAGAAGAGCAGAAGGGGGGCTAACGTGCTCGACAGGCCCATCAGTAGCAAAGAGCTCATCATGCAGTCCTGGATGCCTCGTCCCAATACGGGGATTTTCTGGAAAGACCTTATCTTCCTCTTGTTCATTGTCTTCATGCAAACGACGGTAGCCCCGGCCCTTTTGGGAAAGATGGGGCATCTTGATTTTCTGACCCCCTGGCTGGTGATTACCTTCATTCGCCAAAGAGCTCCCCAGGCCTGTCTTTTTGCTATCATCGGAGGACTGCTGCTTGAGACGCGACTCGCAGTCCCTGCGGGCCTTTACATCACGGCATATCTCATCGTCTGCACCCTTTTGGTTCAGATCCGTCCTGCCCTTTCCTGGCGTTACCGTACGCCCTGGTTGGTATGCTATGCTAGCGCCAGCCTATGGCTCGTCATGTTCGAGGGTTTTGTTATTCACTTTCTACAGACGGCAAGCCCTCTGCGTAAATGGGAATTTCTGGTTCAAACGATACTTAAAATCTTTATAGCTATAGGGTTTGGCATGCTCCTATCTCGGAAATGGATGAAACTCGATGCGGAGGAGCCCGTACCTCAATGACTAAGATACACAAGCAAGAGAGCATGCTGGTCGAATCCCGCTTTTTATGGGCGAGTATTGGTATACTCGTGACCTTAAGTGGCCTGCTCTTTCGCCTTTGGTATGTTCAGATCTATCAGGGGGACTACTATCACGAGGTCTCCGAACGGAACCGGGTTCGTAAGATTGAAATCCCTGCTCCTCGCGGGATCATCTACGATCGCCATGGCGAAGTCGTCTTGGGCAATAGTCCCTTCTACGATCTCGTCTATATTCCGCAGTACATCCAAGACCGCGATACCACCTTCAAGATCTTGTCGCGCCTTCTGCACGTTCCTCCCCATCGCTTTGAAACCCGACTGGAAATGGCTCAGGGACAGCCCAAGTTTTTACCGATCACGCTTAAACGCAATCTTTCGCAGCATGAGGTTTCGATCATCGAGGCCAACAAACTCTTCCTTCCCGGCATCGAAGTCCGTGTTGCTCCGCGTCGTGACTACGGGCCTGACGTACCTCCCCATCTGATCGGCTATCTGAAAGAAATTGATCCGGAAGGCTTAGAAAAGCTCAATCAGTCAGCAGCTGGCGACAACCCTTATCTCATCGGAGATCTGGTTGGTAAGCAAGGCATCGAACAGCGCTGGGAAAGCTACCTGCGAGGCAAGCGCGGCTATCGCCTGATCCAGGTCGATGCTTTCGGTCGGCAAACCCAGGGCTTTGAGGAAAATGGTTGGCAGTTCCCAAGCGTGCCCGCCATACCCGGTTCCGACCTGGAACTCACGATCGACAAGGAGTTGCAAAAAGTAGCTCAAGATGCCTTCAATGGAAAGAATGGTTCGGTGGTTGTCCTCAACCCGCAAAATGGTGAAATATTGGCTGCCGTAAGCGAACCCGGCTACGATCCGAAAGCGATGCAAAATGGTTTGTCTCCTGAAGACTGGCGCCGCCTGCAGGAGCATCCCTTCAAACCCTTCCTCGACAAAACCACCGGCGGAGAATTCCCTCCCGGTTCTGTGTACAAGGCCGTTGTAGCTCTCGCAGCCCTCGAGGAAGGTATCGTAGACAGCAATAAAACCTTTTACTGTCCGGGTCACTTTACCCTTGGGAATCGCCTGTTTTACTGCCACGAACGTCATGGTCACGGTACCGTCAATCTCCTGAAGGCCTTAATGAAATCGTGCGACGTCTACTTTTATCAGGTCGGTGTGGAACTCGGCGTCGACCGCATCGCGAAATATGCGAAAGCTCTCGGCTTGGGCCAGCTCCTCGGCGTCGGCCTCAATATGGAGCGCCCAGGCATAGTCCCAAGCTCGGCCTGGAAACTTCTCGTTCACCGCTTCCCCTGGGCCGCTGGTGATACCCCGAACGTCTCGATTGGCCAGGGTTATGACCTGATGACCCCCATGCAGATGGCAAACCTCTATGCGACCATCGCGAACAGCGGCAAAGTCTGGCGCCCCTATGTGGTCAACCGTGTGACCAATCACGTTGGCGAGACGATCTACGAACATCAGCCCAGTCTCATTCGCGAGGTCACAGAAATCAAACCTGAAACCTTTCAGATGGTGCGCAACGCTCTTACGGCAGTCGTCATGGACCCACAGGGTACAGGAAAAAACGCCCAGGTTCCGGGCGTGACCGTCGCAGGAAAAACCGGATCGGTTCAGGTGGTGAGTCTTAAGAAAAACCGGAATCAAGGTGATGTGAGCATGAGCTGGAAAGAGCACGCTATGTTTGCGGCCTTTTCTCCAGCCGAAAATGCTGAAATTGCCGTCGCCATTGTGAGCCAGAACGATAGTGTGGGTGGGGGCGGACGTTCTGCTGCTCCCATTGCTGGTAAGGTGATCGCAGCCTATTGGCGCCTCAAAGATGAGCGCGCTGCCCAGATCGCGAATCGTGCTCCTGCTGCTGCAGGGAGCCCCCAAGCCGAGGCTGTGAGCCATGAGAAGCAAGAAAAAGCAAACTGAAGGTGTCTTCCTCATGCCGGAGGGCGATCTTAAACGCCCTTATAGCCCCCAAGGGGTTTTGATCTGCCTCTTGTTTGCTGTTCTCCTAGGAATTGGCCTGATCAATCTCTTCAGTGCGAGCATCGGTGCCTCCTTTTTTTGGACGCAGCTGCGCAACCTTACCATCACCTTTACCGCCTTTGTAGCCTTCGGCTGGCTGATCCCTATCAAGCGGGTGCAAGCCTATGCTTACTGGTTCGCGGCTTTAGTCAGTTTGCTGCTCATTGTGGTTCTGTCGACTGGCCGTATTGCTGGGGGTGCCCAGCGTTGGATTAATCTCGGCCCAGTGAGCTTTCAGCCCTCAGAATTTGCGAAGTTAACAGTTGTACTCTGTGTGTCGCGCTTTTTTGCCTCCAATCGTCAAGACGCTCCCTATCGCCTCCGCGATCTCACGCCTCTGATCGGTATCATCGGCGTGATCTTTCTGCTCATCTTCGCTCAGCCTGACTTTGGAACCGCTGGCGTTTGTGCCATTATCGCCGTTTGCCAGATCGCCTTTATCCGCGTTGACCTTCGCTCCCTCGCCATCGTTGTGCTCTCAGCACCTATCGTAGCAGCCATCGGCTGGAATACTGTGCTGATGCCTTATCAAAAACTGCGAGTTCTAAACCTTCTGAACCCCAATCTCGACCCTCAAAATACCGGATATCATGCTCTGCAGTCGTTGATTGCAGTAGGGAGCGGTGGGGTTTTTGGTAAGGGTTATATGCAGGGAACACAGGCCCATCTGCGTTTCCTCCCCGAACGTCATACCGACTTTATTTTTTCTGTCTTTGCAGAAGAACATGGGTTTTGGGGAAGTGTGATCATCTTCATCGGCTTTGGATTGCTGACCTATATCGCCCTCGATATCGCAAAACATGCTAAAGATACCTTTACGGGTCTCCTTGCTGTCGGCCTCGGCACTCTCATTTTTGTCGAGTTCGCCATCAATATTGCCATGGTCATGGGAATGTTCCCTGTGGTGGGTATCCCCTTGCCTTTCTTTTCTTACGGCAGCTCCGCGATGTTAACCGTTTGTGTTTCACTCGGTCTTCTGATATCGATTAATCGCAATAATACAGGGGTTTCCAAGCGCTAAGCGTACCAGGCTTCCCATGTCCCCGAGGGATCAGCAGCTGAGCGCAGCGACACGTGTCCTGAGGAGAGTCTTGTGAAAGCAGTGCGCGACCTACTCAAAGAAATCGCTCGCGAAAGCGATGCCGACCGAGCCGTAGACAAGCATTCTTATAAAGGCTTCACAGAGCTCGAGAAAAAAGCTTTTGAAGCGAAGGGTTACACCGTTTACGCGGGCAAGGTGCGCGAGCTCCTCGTCAAAGACCAAAACATCTTCATCTATCACAGCGACCGCCTCTCAGCCTTTGATCGCTACATAGGCATGGTGCCCTACAAGGGGCTTATACTCGCTGAAATCTCGGAATATTGGCTCAGCCTGGCGGCTCGTGAGCTCCCCACTCATCTCATCGATCGTCCGCAAGAAAGGGTTTTGCGCTGCAAAGCTTGCACCCCCTTCAAAGTCGAGGTTGTCGTGCGAGGCTATATGGCGGGAAGTATGGCGCGAGCCTATCAAAAAGGAGTGCGGGAATTTTGTGGCGTCAAGCTGCCGGAAGGCCTCGAAGCCTACCGACCTCTGCCGCATCCGATCTTGACCCCTACCACGAAAGCTGCAGCCTATGAACACGATGAGGACGTGAGCCCTGCCGAACTTATTCAGCGTGGCGTTTGCACCGCAGCAGAGTGGGCCGAGATGAACCAAAAAGCTTTACAGCTTTTTGCCCTTGGGCAAAAGGTCTATGCCGAGAAGGGTTGGATCCTCGTCGACACAAAATATGAATTTGGCCGCGATGAAGCTGGCACCATACGGGTGATCGATGAGATCCATACCCCCGACTCTTCACGCCTTTGGATTCGTGATACCTACGAAAAGAACATGCAAAAGGGTAACGCCCCCGAGATGCTGGATAAGGAAGTCGTGCGTCGCTACCTGCTCGACCAAGGATTTAGCGGTCAGGGCACAGTTCCTCATGTCCCGCTCGATAAGCTGATGACCCTGGTCGAGAACTATCTGAAAGTGGCCGAGACTCTCACCGGTCGCACTCTGATGAGTGTCGGACCTCTAGCCGAAGCTCCTGTTCTCAGCTAGGAACTCGCCATTTCCACTCGGTGCGCTCTTTTCTTACGTAAAGGTAAAAGCCTCCCGCCCTTAACTCAAAGCTCTCCTGTCCGATCAACCGTAACGATAGCGGTCTTTCGCACAGGAGTTTGCCATGAATAAGGGCTCACATGACTCGGGTCACGATACCCAAGGAACCCCGAGTTACATCATCGTCAGTGTCCTTTTCGCAGTTCTCATCTTTGCTCTCGAAGGCTTCAAGGAAAGTCTCGGCAGACCCAGTGACGCGGGACTTCGGATGACAAACCTAGCTTTTATAGCCGTAGGCTTGTCTCTCTGCTTTTTCTGGCGCCGCATTCACGACAGCCCCATCAAACTCATGAGTGCGCTGATATTCACCCTAGGACTATGGTCTTATCAGTTTCTTGCTCTGGGAGCAGGATTGATCTGGCACGGCGCAGGACTCGCAGCGAAGGTCCAACTCTTCCATCAGTTAGGCATTGGAACTGTCGTGCTTTCGTCGGTCGTGCTCATGGCAGCCCTTCTGAACGAAACCAAGCTTGCCGCCTCCCTCATGCTAGCCGGACTCGCAGGACTTCTCACAACGCTCACAAGTGTCTGGAGCATGCTCCAAGTCAAAAGATCTTCCGGTCATGAGGTCGAGCTGAGCGCGCACGCGCCTCATGCAGCCCATGGTGCTCATGCTGAAGAGTCTGAGGAAGAGGAAGCTGAAATCAAGCCCGAACACCACAGCACAAAGCACAGTAAGCATGCTGAGGTTGAAGCGGACGAAGAAGAGCATGCGAGTGGAGACGAACATGCGAGCGCAGACGAGCATCTCAGCGCAGAAGAACATGCTCCTGCTGAAAAACATGGCAAAAAAGCTCTCGCCCCCAGCGCTCACGAAG
>CANGNB010000159.1 GCA_947454545.1 Oligoflexaceae bacterium | reverse complement strand
AGTTCCGTCTGGTGGTAAGCAGCAAGGGCATCCAAAACCTCGCTTATTTCC
Source organism: Oligoflexaceae bacterium (assembly GCA_947454545.1). Lineage (GTDB taxonomy): Bacteria > Bdellovibrionota_B > Oligoflexia > Oligoflexales > Oligoflexaceae > Oligoflexus. The sequence goes on along the minus strand of CANGNB010000159.1, from coordinate 8,949 downwards.
CCCTCCATAAATTCTGCAAGTCTATAGAGAGTCAGGTTTATACGATGATCTGTCACCCTACCTTGCGGGAAGTTATAAGTACGGATTCTCTCGCTTCTATCTCCAGAACCAACCTGGCTTTTGCGATCAGCACTTATAGCTTCTTGCTGCTCACGCTGTGCCTTTTCAAACAGCCTACTTCTCAAAACTTTAAGAGCTTTCTCGCGGTTTTTAATTTGCGATCTCTCGTCCTGACACTCTACGACGATCCCTGAAGGCCTATGTAAGATACGAACAGCTGAGTCAGTTGTATTCACATGCTGCCCTCCAGCTCCGGATGATCTGCAAAGTGTAATTTCTAAGTCACGAGAATCAATTGGAACTTCATCCAATTCATCAGCTTCTGGCAAAATGGCCACTGTGCATGCGCTGGTATGAATTCTACCCTGCGCTTCGGTAGCAGGAACTCGCTGAACTCTGTGCACTCCTGCCTCGAACTTAAATCGCCGAAAGACGCGTTCCCCTTTGATGAGGAGAATCACTTCTTTAAATCCCCCGGTAGCAGATTCATTATGTGAGAGTAGTTCCACTTTATACCCTGCCCTCTCTGCATAGCGAGAATACATTCTCATGAGATCGGCTGCAAATAGGGCAGCTTCTTCACCACCCGTGCCAGCTCTTACTTCAAGAATGATATTACGCTCGTCATTTGGGTCTTTAGGAAGGGTCAAAATTTGAAGGTTTTGCTCTGCCTCAGTTATTTGTGCTTCGAGAGTGTCGAGCTCTTCTCTAGCTAGTGCCCTCAGCCCAGCATCCTGTTCTTCGAGTAGCATGAGTTTAGCGTGTTCTCTCTCTGACTTAAGCCGCTTGTAATCCCGAAAAGCCTCGACCATTTCTGTGTAAGAAGCTCTCTCTTTGGACAGTTTGGTGAATTCCTGACTGCTTAGTCCCTGACGAGCCAATAGAGTGTCAAGCTCTACAAAACGAAGCTCTATAGCTTCCAATTTGTCATACATAGCACACCTGCCTCATGAAACTTTTACACAAAAAATTAAGCCCAAGGCCTCTCCGAAAAAGAGAGACATTGGGCCACATGGGACACACTGCGTTACTATCCGCGTGCGTACTTCTTTTTGAACTTTTCAATACGGCCAGCAGTATCCATCAACTTCACCTTACCGGTGAAGAAAGGGTGGCAGCTGCTGCAGATTTCGACGTGAATTTCTGGCTTCACGGAACGAGTCTGGAAAGTGTTACCACAAGCGCAAACAACTTTGCTCTCTTGGTAATTGGGGTGAATGTCTTTTTTCATATCAGTTCCTAATTATACTTTCTCTCGCTCTAGATGTCTTGCCTACCAAGACATCCCACGAGCAGAGTATTATCCATTCATCGAGTCCAGGAAGTCTGCGTTGGAATTTGTTTTTTCTAGCTTATTCAACAGGAATTCCATCGCATCAACTGTATTCAAAGGCTGCAAAAGTTTCCGCAAAATCCACATGCGATTCAAGACATCTTTGGGGAGAAGCAGCTCTTCTTTCCGCGTTCCCGACTTGTTGATATCCATCGCTGGAAAAACTCGTTTTTCTGCCAGCTTGCGATCTAGCACAAGTTCCATGTTACCCGTACCTTTGAACTCTTCGAAGATAACTTCGTCCATGCGTGAACCGGTATCAACGAGAGCCGTCGCAATAATGGTCAAAGAACCGCCATCTTCGATGTTTCTTGCGGCGCCAAAAAAGCGCTTTGGCTTGTGTAACGCGTTGGAGTCTACACCACCCGAAAGGATTTTTCCAGAGGGAGGAACGACTGAGTTATAAGCTCGTGCTAAGCGCGTGATCGAGTCCAGGAGAATAACAACGTCATGCTTGTGTTCCACGAGTCTTTTTGCTTTTTCAATAACCATTTCAGCAACTTGGACGTGCCGCTGGGCAGGTTCGTCGAATGTCGACGAAATGACTTCACCCCGGACAGATCTCTCCATATCCGTCACTTCTTCAGGGCGCTCATCGATCAGAAGCACGATCAGAATGGCTTCCGGATGATTCTTCTCGATAGAATGCGCGATATTTTGGAGTAGTACTGTTTTACCAGTACGAGGTGGCGCAACGATCAGAGCTCTCTGCCCTTTGCCGATAGGGCACATGATATCGATAATTCGGGTTGAGTAGTTTGAACCACCAACCTCCATTTTGAACTTTTCCATTGGATACAATGGAGTCAAGTTGTCGAAAAGAATTTTGTCGAAACCAGGATCGGGAGCAGCGCCGTTAACCGATTCAACTTTGAGAAGAGCGAAATATCTTTCACTGTCCTTCGGAGGCCGAATCTGGCCCGAGACTGTGTCCCCTGTTCTCAAATTAAAACGGCGAATTTGTGATGGCGAAACGTAGATATCATCGGGACCTGGAAGATAATTGTAATCAGGGGCTCTTAAGAATCCGAAACCGTCTGGCAAAGTTTCCAGAACACCTTCGCCGTAAATAACGCCGCCTCTTTCCGATTGCTTTTGCAGCAATGCGAAAATGAGGTCCTGCTTGCGCATACTGCTCGAGCCTTCAATCTCAAACTCACGCGCGAGTTTATTGAGATCTGAAATTTTTCTCTCTTTGAGTTCTTTGAGGTTGATCTCACCTTGCTGGCTACCAGTAGAGCTTACGGACGATGCCGGTTGAATGACAACCTGAGACTCAACGATTGGTGCTGGTTCAGCTTCCACACGTTCGATCTTCGCAGGTGCAGCTCTCTTAGTTTTCGTTGCTGTAGCCGACTTGTCCTTTTCAGTCATAGGTTAGCTCTCTTCGTTTAAGGTGGGTATATGAGGTGGATGGAAACTCTTTGGTTAACTTAATTCATTTTCGCCTGACTCATTCTAAATTTTCAGTGCAACGAATAGCTCGCCCAAATTCAGAGAATGCTACAACATATACATGTGAAAACCGAGGATCAAACGAGTGAGTCATTGAAATGGATCTGTTTGGCAGGGTATGTTCTCAGTTTTGCCAACTCTACTTAATTACCACTTAAGGGATTAAACTAGCCTAGCTGCTTTGTCAATGCAATTTTCCATAGCTAAGCATGAGTGGCTCCCACAAGAACCCATGGTTCTTGTGAAAAAACCCAGCTTGAGATAAAATGACCTACAAAACCATGCTTATCAGAAGGTGCCCTTATGCTCAAGAGGCTGACCGTCTTAGGACCCTTGCTTGCCACTCTGACATTCTGTTTTGGCAATAAAAAAGCGGAAGCCCAGGTCATCTCAACTGAGGAGAGGTTTCAAGACCTTTTTATTTCTGCTGGTTATGGCACTCTCTACGGAGCTGCACTAGGCGCAGCACTTTTGAGTTTCCAAACAGAGCCCGCCAACAACCTAAAACTTGTAGCTCTTGGAGCAAGTGTTGGCTTCATAACCGGGAGCCTCTTGGGCTCCTACATTATCATTTCACCTGTCATCTCTGAATCCCAACATTTTGATTGTTGCATTCAACAGCCCTTGTTTGCGTCTTCGATAGATGTCAAACACTTAGGCATAGAGGGACAGGTGACACTGCTTAAATTTTAATTTTATCACTCAGAATAAAGCTCATCGAGAAGAGCATAAGCCCTTCGTAAATGCGGGATTACAATAGTCCCACCAACAACTGTGGCGACATTAATCGCTTCCTCTTGCTCTGACCTAGTGCATCCAAGACGAAAAGACTGAATAACATGATAGTAGATACAATCATCACATCTCAAGCTTGCAGACGCAACTAAACCCATAAGCTCCTTAGTCTTGGCAGACAGAGCACCTTCAAGGTATGCGTTGTGGTCGACATTATAAATCCGCTTTAGCAATTTATTGTCTGCAGCATCAACCAAACCATTAAGCTTAGATCTTTCAGTCAAAAACTTTTTTGCAATGGGACTCTTTGCTTCAACCCATGAAAGATCGAAGCAATATTCGGGCTCAGTGGATGACTGTTTCATCGAGCTCCTCCATGTCTACTATTTTTCCAACCAAATCATAATCATGTGCTTCTGTTATTAAAACCGATTGGATGGCCCCGGGAATGAAACGTCCTTCGTTTATATACACCACCCCATCCACCTCAGGCGCTTGAGTAGAGAGGCGCCCCTCTCCCAGAAGATCAGTCTCTTCAGAGAGACCCTTCACTAAAACTTGCTGATAAGTCCCAACGAAGGCTTCCTGATGAGCACGCGAGATTTCTCTTTGAATTCCCATTATTTCTGACAAGCGAAGCGCTTTCACATCTTCATCAACCTGCTCACTCATACGGCCAGCAACCGTTCCTTCTTCCTTAGAGTATGAAAAGCATCCAAGATGATTAAATTTCTGTTCTTCGACGAATGATTTTAATTCTTCAAAGTCAGCCTGAGTTTCACCAGGGAAACCGACCATAACTGATGTTCTTATAGAGACACCAGGAACTCGCTCTCGCAACTTTGCAAATATTTGTCTCATTTCGTCTTTGCTTACATCACGATTCATTAGCTTTAGGATACGATCACTTGCGTGTTGCACAGGAATATCCAAATACTTTACGAGCTTCGCTTCCCGAGCAAAGAAATCAATAAATTCTTCACTGATATTTTCGGGATAGACATATAGAAGACGAATCCATTCGATCCCCTCAATTTTGACTAATTTTTTGAGAAGTTCGAGGAGATCTGAAGACCCCCAATCGCGCCCATAGGCAGCCAAATCTTGAGCTATCAAATTAATTTCTTTGACGCCTTCAGCAGCAAGATTTTGTACTTCTGCTACGACATTAGGAATGGGTCGAGACCGCAGTTTTCCTCGGATTGCAGGTATAATGCAAAATGCACAATTGTGCTGACAGCCTTCGGCAACTTTTACGTAAGCTGACGAGGACGTTAAAGTGTTCTTCTTTGGAAGCGACCCATCATAGAGATAATGAGTCCTTTTTGCTTTGAGAGTTCCTTTTGGGAGATTCTCACTCAGGAAATCCGAAATTTTTGGAAATTCATCTGTGCCGATAAAAAGATCGACTTCTGGTAATCCCTCAACTAGCTGAGACTTATAGCGCTGCGTTAAGCAACCAGCAACTACCAGCTTTAGCTCAGGGTTAGATTTCTTGAGCTCAGCGATATCCAAAATTGTCTGAACACTTTCTTCCTTGGCAGATTCAATAAATCCGCAGGTGTTGACTACCACTGCATCTGCCTGATCTGGGTCGTCTGTGACGCTCCAATCCTGGGACATAAGTGACCCCAGCATCACTTCCGAGTCGACACGATTTCGAGCGCAGCCCAGCGAGATCACGTGGACTTTTTTTCCTAATTCAGACACTTTTTCCATGGTAAGCTCAGCTCCTAATGGCAGGCGTTTCCATCACTCAGGACGCGAATCGACAAAAAATAGCCTGCAGCTTGGAAACTAGGCGAGCGCAATTCTGATTGATGTCGGCACCTTTCTAGGTCAATTAGATGCAGGGCCTGCATTGACTAACACCCAAATGGTGAAACAGCAAGGATAAATTATGGTCGGTTTTACTTCAGTCCAAGGTGAAGTCTTTGCCAGTGATAAAGCTTGTATACCTGCTCTTGATCGGTTCTTTCTTTTCGGTGATGGGGTCTATGAGATTATCGCAGCAAAAAATGGCCAACTTCTTGATTTTCAAAGTCATCTTGGACGCTTAAGAGAGTCTTGTGAAATTGCCCACATCGAAATTCCCTGGCCTGATGAGCAGCTCAGGTTTGAGATGGAAAGCCTTATGTCTCTTAACCCTTCGCCACGGCAGGCAATTCGCCTTATCGTGAGTCGCGGCTTAGGTCAATCGCCGAAAGTGCGGGGTTCCGAGAGCACAAGGCGCTACATTTTCTGTCAAAATGTCGAGGAAAACATTGACCCAACGAACCTCGCTGTAAAGCTGAAAACACTTGCAAAGCCCTCAGTTCGCAGAGGCGCTCACCTGAAGACAAACAACTATTTAGATGCCATATCGACACTCATAAATCCAGAATTTCAGAATTGGGATGATGTGTGTTGGATCAACAGAGAGGGAGAGATTAGTGAAAGTGGATTTGCAAATATTTTTCTTATCTGTCGAGAAGGCGATTTAGTTGAAATCGCAACTCCCCCAATAGAAGCAGGTATTCTTCCCGGAATTACTCGTTCCCGAATCATTCAACTGCTAAATTCTGCAGGTATACCTGTAACCGAAAGACCCATTACGTCCGATGAATTAGCGCGGTTTGATGAGGGATTTTTAACTTCGAGTGTGAGAGGGTTGACACCAATACAAAAAATTAATCATCACTCTTTGCATACAACCAGGCGAAATTCCGTCTTTCGTGAAATTTTCAGGCTATACAAAATATGGGAGGAAAGTATCGCGGGAGGAATCAGTCACGAGGGAGGAAGCTCAGAGCTTAACTAGCCTCCCCTGGGGCTGCCAAGATCAGCTTGTCTTCTTCTCGACTCGTTGAGATTCAGCAGCTTGTTCTCTCTGCTTCTCAAGAACCGACTGCAGGGCATCATTTTGAGTTGACTTTGTCTGCTTTTTCATCTCTTCCATGACGCTATGGCGCGTAGTATATTCCGAATTACTTAAAATGACCTGCCTACCTTTTCGGTTTTTCAAATTAAAAATGACAGGAGCTTTCAAATTTGCCGTCATTTTTTGAGGGTCACCCGGCATTGTGACAATGACAGAGACTATCGCGTCCTCTTCTGACTGGATGTCTAAATCTGCAATCTCTGCCTCATTGACCTCAACCAAATAATCTGGTTTGAAGAGCAAGGGATTTACGAGAACAAATGCAATCCCCCCATCCTCTAAAGACTGCAACCATTTGAATGGCGACTCTTGATCGTGATCAAGGAGTGCATACTTTTTAAGTTCAGGAAACCCTATGATTCCAGCAGGTAGGGTCAGGCAATCGTCCTCTGCTATTTCAATTTCACCGAACCTTGTCGTCTTAACCTTTGTCAAGGCTCCGTCTCCTCAGAAAAGATCACTCCAGTTTAAGCCACTCTCTTCCAGTCTAACTTAAGTTCACTATTCCAACAAGAATTCTGCCAGGCTTACTCTTCAGAATCAGACTTTTTTGTTCCTCGATGAACTCTCCTAATTAAAGTCGGCCCGGGTCTTTTCTCTGCATCTGTAAACATTTCTTGTGCCTGTGCGACTGAGTCGATCTTCGACTGAGAGGCATTCCGGTTTTCTTCCTGAATTCGTTGATAAACTTCTTCTCTATGCACGACTGTTTGAGCACTTGCCTTTATACCAAGTCGAACTTGCTTACCTTTGATTTGCATGACGATAATTTTGATATCGTCACCAATGGCAATTCCCTCTCCTACTTTTCTCGTCAAAACTAGCACCCTGTTACCCTCCCTGGTAGGCGCAAGAACAGACTCTCTTACTCAAAATTCTTCAGCTCACGACATTTACTGCAAAAAGTTCATGAGCGAAGGTTGCAATAATTTATTCGAAGCCATGAGTGTACTCTGCAGAACAGTTTCAGTACGCTTAAAGTCTGAAGATGCTTTGTAAACGTCGGCATCTTCTATTCGAGACAGATCCTCTTGGGTCATCTCCTTTGTCAACTCAAGCCTGCGACCATTTTCTTCGAGGGCATTGTAAATAGAGCCCAAAGTTGCCTGATAACTTGATGCCTTGTTCAACTGATGATCTAATTCATCCATAGCTTTACGAATAGCCTGTTTGTCGTCGCGATCCAAACCATCCTTCAAAGTCTCCAGAGTATGAATCATACCGAAGCGTCCGCCTTGACGTTCCTCTAGATTCGGCTCAAAGAGGTCCCGAGCTTGGAGGTTAATCTGACGAAAACGCCCATCATCAATTTGAAGGAAAATAGCTCCATCATCTCCAGTGAAGCGACCGTCTGCGCTGACAGGAGGAGTCAATGATCGGAATCCACCAAAAATATAGCGATTTCCATAAGTAGAATTTGCCAAACCAATAACACCATCTACAATCTGGCGCATCTCTCCTGATGCCGCTTTCCGACTCGAGGCATCATATGTATCGTTCGCTAAACCGACAGATAATTCCTTGGCACGAATCAGGAAATCATAGATTCCAGTAAGAGAAGCTTCTGTGCGCTCAATATAGCCCTTAGAGTACTCAATATTTTTTTGAAACTGATCACTGTTATTTATTTGAGTTCTGCGCTTGAGCATCTGCCCTGAGCCTATCGGGTCATCAGAGATTCGATTTATACGCTTCTGTGTCGACAATTGCTCAAGCATATTGGCATTATCTTCTTTTGCCTGATTCACTCGAGAATTTGCGATGTCATAGCGCTGTCGATCTGAGACTCTCATCTATCCCTCGTCTCTATCGCTTCATCTGAAGAACTGTATCTAACATTTCATCTATCGTGGTAATAACCTTTGACGAAGCGGTAAAATTTGCTTGCCACTTAAGAAGATTCATCGCCTCTTCATCCATCGAAACACCGGAAATAGATTCTTTCCGTGCAGATAAGTTCTGAGCTAACTTTTCATCTGCCTGTTTGAGTTGATCAGATCTCACCAAATCAAGACCAAAAATTCCAACATAGCCGGCATAATAGTCTTGAAACGTGGAAAGTCCGTTATCCATGGCACGTTCTTCTTTCAACCTTAACAAGTCATTGACAATGACGTTATCGCCAGGGGCATTAGGGCTGGACGCAGCAGAAATTGCATCTGTTGACTCAGAAACATGAATATCCAAGCCTATGGATTCTGCTGCTCGCCCCTGATCGCTACTTATTGAGAAAAAATTTCTCCCAACTCTTTCTTTAAAATCACCCAATCCGTAACCGGTTTGATGGACTGTGTTAATCTTGTCTGCAAAAGTACTCGCCATTTTGTTATTGTGTTCTAAAAGTCCTGGGATGACTTTGTCTCTAACTTCAACGAGACCACCAAGTGTTCCTTTTTTATTAAGGTAAGTGATGTCTGTTGGCTGGTGAGCAGCACCGTCTTCTACT
>CANGNB010000158.1 GCA_947454545.1 Oligoflexaceae bacterium | reverse complement strand
GAAATCTCGGGTATCAATGTCACACCTCTCGTCGATATTATGCTCGTACTCCTCATCATTTTTATGGTGACAGCTTCATTGGTTGCCAATAAAGCAATCGAATTAAAACTGCCGGAATCCGAGTCAGCTCAAGCTGTAAAGCCAGATGAAAAGACTATGAACTTTGCCATTTCCAACGATGGCAAGTTATTTCTGGATGGAACCGAAATCGCCTTTGACGCTATCGGACCACGCATCCGTGAAGAACGCGAGAAGAAGCCTGGTGTCAACCTCGCTGCTGCGATCAGTGCCGATGCTAAGACTCCCTATGAAACGGTGGTCAAACTGATCGATGTCATTCGTAAAAACGAAATCATCGACTTTGCCATCAATACGGAACCAAACTCAAGTCCAGCTCCGTAAACTGCCTCTTCCTTACAAAAAGAAAAAAGCTTCTGGAAGATCTTCCAGAAGCTTTTTTCATACGAAGTTGATGGGCTATTCTTATTCAGTCTGGCCACATATAGACAACACCGCGCATTTCGTTTTTAACCATATCGAGAAACCGGCGCGTTTCAGGATCCTGGAGATTGACCTTCTCGCTATTGACGAAGTACGAAGACTCGTCCATGCGCGTCCTGAGCATCTTGGTTTGCCAGATGTTATCAGACTGCAGAGCGAGGTCTATACAGTGATAGTCAGCCAGGATCTTGGGTTCGATATAATCCTGGATGCTGCGAACTTCGTGATCCATATAGATCCGACGTCCTTGAGCGTCTCGCGTGTAACCGCGGACCACATAATCTGCAACGACAACGTCAGAATCGAAGGCTTCGAACATAAAGTTCAGGGCCCGCAGCGGCGAAATCTCGCCACAGGTTGCGATATCGATGTCGATACGAAACGAACACACCTGGCCATTGACGCGAAAGTCAGGATAGGTATGTGCGCAGATATGACTCTTATCAAGGTGCATCTTCACATCGCCCACACCGCTGCCTTTGATGTCGCTCATCAAAACCAAGGATGAAGCACCCCAGGGATCGTAGTCCTGATCGGATACAGCGAGCACCTCGGCTTCGATGATATCGCAGATACCTGTCAGCACCTGAGTCACGCGCTTGGCGTTAAATTTTTCTTGGATATACTTCACGTAAGACGCGCGCTCTTCTTCATTGCGCGCCACGCAAAAGTCGTAAAGGTTAAAACTCAAGGCCTTGGTCAGATTGTTAAAACCTTCCAACTTGATGGGACCTTCAAAGGGAACGACGCGCTTCATGAGAGGCTCCTTACACGTAACCGTGGTTCACATCAGCGACCACGCTTCTCAATTTATTTAGAACGACCTGATCCGACTTTCAGCTCCCGCTCGATAGCTGGAGAGATATCGCCTGCTCGGCGATTGCCAAGGAATATAACCGCCAGCTGCAAAATATAGTTGGCGTCCTCCTCGAGCTGATTCAAGTCTTTCTCTCGGAGAAACCTTAGGCCCCAGCAACCTGAGCGATCATCATAACCGATCTGATAAGAGCTTCCGTACACAGCGGGGCTCTGTTCCACACGCTTCTGAATCAGATTGGCTCCCAGAGTGATCAACGGGATGATACTGGATGTCAGCCCCATCGTCGTCGTCCTCGTCTTTTTAAAGAGGAGAGTATCGGTGTTGATATCCAATTCCGGGCTCTTCTCGAGGACATACCGGGCCCCAAACTGGGTCTGGTAAAAAGCAGGTAGTCCTAACTCAAAACTCAGTGAAGTGCTAGTCTTTTTATAAAGGTTATAAGTCACTTGACCGTTCAGGCGAAAGCCCTGCCAATTGGTCCCCAAGGTGACAAAGGGCCCTAACCAAGATTCAGGCAGCGAGTAGTAGTTGACCTGCTGAACCCGCAGGGCCTTTGCCGCTACGGGATCAGGACTGCTATCCGCTTGAGCCGCGAGATTGGCATTCTCATGAATCTGCTGCTGACGCAATTTTTCCTGCTGATAATCGAAGCTCATCTGAACATCGAGACTTAAGGGCTCGCGTCGATTGTTATCGACCAGCTGATAGCGAGGAATGAGCCAGTCTACACTGCCATCAGGACGCTCTTGAAAGACCTCTTTGAGTTGGCTGAGTTTGCGATCTTTCACGGCTAAGAGGTCTTGGAGCGCGCGGTCCTGCATATCTCCCAAGGCAGCTTTCGACGCCTCTGACGCAGGTGCTGCTGTGGGTTCAATCGCCTGCCAGCTGCGCTCGAAGAGCTGCCAACGATGCGAACTGCTCAAAGTCAAACGCTGGTGAGTGACCATGACGCTTTCATCGGGAACGTCTCTATCCTCGGCGTAAAAAGTTTTGCGTTCCGAGGGAAAATACACCAAGGGCGCTCCATTCTTATCGCGAAACTCACCATAAGGTCCGTCCCGAATCACGACAGGTCGCGTTGAGAGACTTAGCCCCCAATTCATTTTGTGCTGGACGTAGGTCGGTCCTGTCGCGGAGCTATCACTATCTTGCAGCCACTCGGGCAAAAGACCCGTCCCATCGATCGGCAGCTGCAGTCCCACACCTGTTCGCCACGAACGAAGAGTGCTTCGTTCGCCTTCGTAGAGCTTGGATTGAATCGTGCGCAGCTCAGCTTCGGCGAAATGATCAATTTTGAAAATCCCCTCACGACTCAAAGGCGTCACGACCTGCAGAGCATAGCGTTGCCAGAGACCATCACCGAGCGTGGCATCCAAAAGTCGCGTCGAGCCAGCCTGAGCCCCTTCCATCTCACGGATACTTTGGCTTCGCGCCTGCAGCTCCGCATACACTGGCACGGGTAGCCACGCTGCAGGCAGGAGCCGGAAATAGCGCGTTTGCAAACGAAAATCGAGAGGCACCTGCTGACCGGAGTAACGATCGGGCGAGAGCATGGGATCGGCAAAGCGGCTGCCAAGCCCGAGGTAAAAGTCTTTACCATCAAAATTCGCCTGAAATCCTGCGCGCGTGTAGGCCGTCGCATTCGATTGACTCGCAAAAGCGGTGACCATATTTTCCGGAAGATAAAGATCCTCGAGATAGCGGTGATCCGAGAGCATCTTGCCCTTAGAAATCAGATTCAGTCGCGGCGCAAGAAAGTAGTTGCCGCTCCACTCCTGCTGGCCCCGCCAAGTGTTGGTTGGCGCTTTGAGATTATCACTGATCTGCTGTTCGCAGATCTGCCTTTCGACGATATCTGCTTGCGTACAGAAAGGCTGATCGATCAGGTGATACTGCAAAAGATCGTCTCGCGAGCGCTCGAGCTCGAGCCAGGAGCGATCGCGAATACCTTCACCCTGAATACGGAATCCCGAATAACGTCGAGCTTCGTAACGAAGCTCTGCTCCCAATCGAGTTCCGCGGCGTTCAAACACATCTGTTGTTACGGTTGCATCCGCATCAGGAGCGAGATCAAAAAATACCGGCTGAGTAAAGACAAAGCCGTTCTTCTTTTCCCCGGATTGGATGGAGGGCATCAAAAATCCCGACTGTCGCTTCACCTTCAACGGCAGCTTTAAAAAGGGTAGATAGAGAACAGGCAAACCTTTGACCATGAGCACAGGGTGCTTCATGTCCACGTAGCCCTCTTGTTCCGCTTCGATCTTTGCAGCCTGAAACCCCCAAGCAGGCGTCTCACCCTGATCACAGTAGCAGGGTGTGAAGGTCGCATCCTGGGCTTCATAGAAAAATTCGTCGTGCCGCTTGAGCTCTTCTCCCTCGATGCGAAAGTAGATACTGCTGCCATCACTGAGTTTTGGGTCCTTGCCAGCTTTGGCTACAGCCGCACGCGATTTTTCCCAGTAAAAGCGCCGCCGTTCATAGCGTTTCCGCCGTTCAGGATCGCGATCGGCCTGGCTTGGAGCCTGCGTTTCACTGGTGAGCTTTTCCTGTTCAAGAATGCGAGTATATTCGGCGAGGAGTTCAGGGTCGGGCTGTTCGGCAGGATCTTGGCGAAAGCGCTCGCGCAGGTTCGCTTTTTTCTTGCCCAGCTCTCTGAGGCGAACACGGCGCTCCGTTTCGTAAGCGAGCTCTTGCACAGACTGTCCCAAGATGCGTTGGGACACGCGCTTTAGCTCTTCTTTATCGCTTGAGGCCAAGATTGCATTGCGGATGACCATGTCTCCGCTTTGCCATTGCAGATGCACTTCATCGCCTGTAAAGATCTGCTGGTCATGGAGGATCACGACGTGACCCGTGGCCGTCATTTTCTTTTGCTGGTAAGCGACATCGATGCGATCCGCAGTGATCACATAGGCGCCCCCGATCAGAACAACGTCGCCCTCGAAGAGATAGCGCTTGCCATCCTTATCAAAGCCAATGGTCCGCGCATCGTAGAGCACACCATCGGGTGGTTGCTCTAGATCGAAGTCAAAGGCATCACGACTTGCTGGGCGCTGCCCCTGAGCGAAGACCGAGGGTCCGAGCCAAAGCGGCAAAAGTCCAATCACCATCCAAAACACGCGCAACATGCATTTCCTTCAATGAAAGACCAAGAAAGCGCAAGACTTGGCCGATGGCAAACACAGACCCACAGATGACCCAGGGTCCAGGCTCGGCCTTTTCCCTGAGAGCCTGCCAGGCTTCTTCCAGGCTTGCGTAAAACGGCAGATCCTGATGCCTTGCAGCGAGCTGCTCACGCGACCATGTCCGCTCGCTGGCAACTTGATAGAGGACGATCGGTCCGAGATGCGCTTTGAGCTCGTCCAAGATTACATCAAAGTCTTTATCGCGAAGCACACTCACCAGAGCAGGAACGCGCCACCCGCTGGTTTCAGCAACCCAAGCCTCTATAAAACGGCGCACACCGTCCGGATTATGACACACATCGAGGCAGAGCGCCTGCCCTCCTTTTACCAAAGGAGCGAAAATTCTTTGATTGCGTCCAAGCAACGTCACGGGCGCTTCTGTGCTCTGTTCAGCCCAGTGATCCCAAAGATGCTTCAAAGGCAGAAGATTCAGCTGATCCGAGCTTTCAGCGACATAATGATATACAGCGGCCGCGAGGGCGAAGTTAGCCTGCAGGTAGGGGGCCATCGCACGCAAGCGAGCGTTGCTCGGCAGAGTCAAGGGGGAGCAGTGAGGCAGATCTATGTGGAGACTCTCCGCATTGATGCCAAAGTGTTTGCCTGCTTCGAAAACAGGACAGTTTTGTGCCGCAGCCGCTTGATAAATCCAGTCGCGATGCTCAGGTAAAGCCGTGATCTCGCCGCCAGCGCCCCAGAACAAAGGCCGACCTGGCCGCATGATACCCAATTTTTCACTCAAGATGTTTGGGAGCTCTGTGCCGAGAAACTCCTGATGGTCGCGCGAGACACTCACTAAAACCGAGACCATGGGATCTGCGACATTGCAAGCATCCCAGCGCCCTCCTAAGCCCACCTCAAGCACTTGGAACTGCGCCTGATGCTGATCGAAGAGGTGAAAGGCGATCAAGGTCGCCAGCTCAAAAAAGGATAGATCGGCAAACAGCGGCTCGGGACACTGGCTTTTGAGTTGCTTCCAAGCTTCGTAAACATCCTGATCACTCAAAGGAACACCGGTGATCTGATAGCGTTCCGAGAACTCCATGAGGTGAGGCGATGAGTAAAGACCCACGCGCCCAAGGCTGCAGCTGAGCAATGACCATAAAAACCCGCTCGTGCTGCCTTTGCCATTCGTCCCACCGATCAGCACCGATGGAATCTGCGATCCAGGTTTTCCTAAGACATCAAAACTTTTTTGCATCCGCTCGAGGCCCGGTTTGATATGCGTGATGCGCTTGGCAAACAATGCATCAAAGTCCAATCTCACCCCTCCATTCAGACACTTTAAACACCCGATAACACTCACAAAGCCGAAGCTTTTGAGGGTCTGCCAAAATGATTTTTCTCAAAAATTACAACAATTTTCCCGTTGCACTGCCGAAAACCTTCGCCTAAGATGTCGAAAACCCCAAGAAAAAGTAAGTGAGTCCATGCGGAGTTGAAGGAACTTTGATCGCGTGTGGTGACGGGATCCTTGCGCGTTCAGCTCTTTACGGACTAGCTAGACCAGGAAAGGAAGCGGTGATGCTCTGCAAGCGTTGTCCTCATCTTGTACGGCACGGGCAGTACAATCAAGACACCAAAGAGATCGAATTTAAAAATCTCTGCGGTCTTGTCATGAAAAAGAACATGGCGCCCGACCTCATGCCGGAAGACCTCAAAGCGAAGGGCCCTAAAAAGCCCATCAAGCGTCCTAGCAAAAAAGCTGAGGAAGAGCTCTCGGTCACCTGCGTGAACTTCCCGTTTCCTTCAGTCTTCGACTACATCGAATGCTCGGTGTATCAGGAAACGTTCAAGTCAGCCAGCCGCAAAAACGATGTCATCCCTACGAAAGACTTCCAGTATTCGGATGTTCTTTCCGGCAGCTCGATCACGGACATGGAACTCCTGTAAAACAAAGCCTTTGCAGAGCAAGCAAACTTTCCAAGAGACGCTCGACACTCTCTGTGTCCGAGCGTTTTTTCTTTGGCAACGCTTAGACATAGCGTGAGCCTCTCCGCTTGTCAGCCGCTTTTCTCGCTTCGCCACTCCAAGTCAAAGTGATCGACCTTATCCTCTTGCACCTGTCTCTTCTAATCCACAGCTGTCGCTCATCTGCCGAATACCAAGACCCTTCATGAGGTTTTGTGAAAGCTTGAGCTGCAGACCAGATCTGACTTTGAAGGAAGTTTGGTGGGCTGGCACGTCTCTCGCAAGGGGACCGTATTGTTCGCACTCTCTATCTGAAAGGAAAGACTCTATGTCATGGATTACAAGCTTTCACCGCCACTTACCCATATGCCTCCTCGGCGCAAGTCCTCTCGTCTTCGCGAGCTGCGCTCTCGTCCTCGACGATAAGCCTCAAGACTCCTCTGCCTACACCTGGGACTACGAACATTGGGACAGCTTCCCTGATTCCGAAGCCTATGAATTTATGCAGTGCCAAGCCCCCGCCCAAGCGAGTCAGCTCTGTGGTCTTCGCCCGAACGCTAGTCAGCGCGATACGTCTTATCGCTGGAGCGCCAACTGTCGAGGCGGTGACTGCGCCAGTGTCTCGGTGTTTGCTCACTACACCTTGCCCGATAACATCGGTTCGCATCAGACGCTGGTCGTTGAGGCCTTCGACAACGCGCGCTTTCAGGGCAGCCCGGTCGCCACTTTGCAGATGTATGGCTTCGATGCCACCCACCCGAATTCGAGCGAGCGCGAAGACATGTTTTTAGCGCCAGGCGAATACTACTTTCGCGCTTATCTTTCCGCTGCCGAACAGCAACCAATCCCCTACCCTATGGGTGATATGGAGCTTATTGGCGACAAGCCCGTCGGGGTTTACGGCGCGCTCTCGGGAGCCAAACGTGTGGTTATTCGCTCGCATGAGCAGCCCGAAACCATCCACATTTCGATCGATCAGCTGTTCAAAAAACCCGGTTCCGAACTCGCTAGCCTAGGCCATCTGCGCCTTAAAATGCAGGTCGAACCCAAGTCCTATGCCATCCCCAGCTACCGCCAGGTGCACATCCTTCTGCTCAAGCGCGCAGACATTGAGAGTAAGCCTGAATTTAGCTTTCAGATGAGCAGCCAGCAGCTCCTGATCCCAGGGCAAGAATTCCAAGCTGAGTTTGTCACCCCGGGTGTCGCTGCAGGCCAGTACTACGTCTTTGCCTATCTCGATAGCGATGGAAATGGATATTTCGACGCAGGCGAACCCGCTGGCATAGTGAAAGAGAGAGACCAGCCCACGCCGATCAGCCTAGAGAACGAACACACCCGTACCCTCTATCTTGTGCTGCGGTCCAATCTCGCTTCCTAAGCGCTTTTTCCTACCGAGTGGATCGCAGCACGAGCGCGGTCTCCGGTTCGTTCGAGCAAAGCTCTTGCACAAGACGGCGAACTCGGGCAACGATGTTGCCTTCGGCGAAGTTCGCCGCTAGGCCCTCGTGTATGTGAGAAGGACGGAACCATGCAAGAAACGACAGCCCCGCGCCGCAAAAAAGGCTGGATGAACCTTAAGGTCACAGAGGTGATCGAAGAAACCTGGGATACAAAGACCTTTTTTCTCGTGGACGAAGAGGACGGCGGCTGCCCCTTCGACTATATCGCCGGTCAATACCTCACCTTCCGTTTCGATGATATCGCCGAACGTCCTGTGGCACGCTCTTACACGATGTCGAGCTCGCCCTGCCAGACGCGCTGCGTGGGTGTCACGATCAAACGCGTGGAAAAAGGCCTGGTCAGCAACTGGCTCTGCGATAACGCCAAGGTTGGAAGCGTCCTGAAAGCTCGCGGCCCCATCGGCAAGTTTGTCTACGATGCCTCCCTCTGCCGTCCGCATCTGGTGATGCTCGGTGCAGGAAGCGGCGTGACACCCTTCATCAGTATGCTGCGCGAGTATGCTCCAAAACTGGGCCAGCCAGGATCTCCGCAAAAGATGACCTTGCTCGTCGCCTACCGTTCGAAAGCCGATCTGATCTGCTGGAAAGAGCTACAAGCTCTTCGGACCGTCCCAGGCGTTCGTATCGTCTGCACTCTCACGCGCGAAGATGCGCGTGCGGAAGGCTTTTTGCACGGTCGTCCCGACGAAAAGATGATGAGCGAAGTTTTTGCCGGCATCTATGATGAAGCCAGCTTTCTCACCTGCGGTCCCGAGGTGATGATGCAAAGTATGATCGAGTTCGTCAAAACCCAAGGCGTCCCTGCCGAACACGCGATGATGGAATCCTTTGGCAACTGAAACGGACTCCAGTCCCCAGCCCCGCTCCTGAGCGGGGACCGCATTCTCTCCTCAGCTTTTTTGCTCTTCAGGTCCAAAACGCAGCACATCAGCCCTAAGCTCAACCCATTCTGGGGGATAAAACGGCTGGGGGAAGCCTGATTTTTGGGCCACAGCTTCAGCCTTGAGCAGGGCCTCTTTCTGCTTTTCACGATCAAAGACCGCCTGCTGTTCCACGTAAAGCGTGGTCGAAGGAAAGGCAAAGCCAGTCCCGCACTCATCGAGTATATTCATAATCTTAAGGTTAAGATCTTCGACGATAGCCCAGT
>CANGNB010000157.1 GCA_947454545.1 Oligoflexaceae bacterium | reverse complement strand
GTTCAGTTCCTTGAGGAGTTTTTCTAGGGCCGGAATCACATGCAAGACCGATTGATCCCGCGTTTCCTGCGAAGGTAGTCCTGCCGGCTTATTGATGATGAACATATAAGCGTCTTGGTACAGAAGATCTTCTGGCTTCAGAGTAAGTTTCTGTTTGGTCTGAGGTGTAAACAGAGCGGGATTGTATTCAACCTCGATCTGATCGCCCTTGCCTACAGTTTTGCTAGCTACACGTGTGCGTTTGCGATTGAGATACGCTCCGCCCACATCGATGATAGCTTTGGCTCGCCGCTTGGAAAGACCTGGAATAGCTTCAGAGATAGCGTGATCAAGGCGCATCCCGTTGAGACGATAACTTACCTGAATCTTGTGTCTTTCCATTTTTAAGCCACTCCCATGCAAAGTCAGGCAGACTTGTAGCATCGATAGGGCGCTTTGGCCAGGGGAATGCGTGGCACTTTCACAGAAAAACCTGCTGTCCGCAGCTTAGACAGAAGCTGCCATCATCAAGACAGTTTTATAAATTATGATATTCTTATGTTTTTAGGGGGTTACAAAATTTTACCAGGGGCCTTGAGTGACTAAAATGCCCCAAACAATACGACCTTCATCTGTAAGGTATCGTTATGAATGATGTATCTCGATAAGCCCAAACTTGGCCCAGCCTTTGCTTCTCACTGCGGTAGAGAATCTAATGACATTCAAGGTGGGTCGGCTTATGCGTCAGTTCATTGCGTTCGGACTCTTTGCACTTGGTCTTGTCGCTTGCGGGGATCCAAAGAAAAACGATGCTCCAACCCTTGGCACTAAAACAGGCTCGGGCAATTCAGTGCCCAAACCTACTAGCCCTACAACTTCGTCTGTTCCTGCGCAAACAGGTATTGTGCAAGCGAACCTTTCTGGATATCCAGCGGATAAAAGCGGTGAGGCCACTTACAGCATATCTGTGACAGGAGCCAAAGAATATAAGTGGAAATATGGTGAATCCGACGTGAGCTGTAGCTCTCCTGGGGGTTACACAGCCTATCAGAGCAGCTCAAACCCGATTCGTCTCGATCTTTCCGATAACAGTAAAAACGCTATGACCGTGAAAGTCTGCGTCGTTGGACGCAGCGACAGCGAAGAACAAAAAATCCCTACAGAAGTCACCTGGAACTGGATTCCAGCGATTCCCGGCCCCATACCCGACCAGATGGAGATGATCGATGGTGACAATCAGGTGAAAATCACACCAAAAACCATCTCGGGGAACTGGCTTGTCATTCGAAGCCGCAATAGCACCTTGAGCGCTCGGCCAGAAGATGGAAAGATCTATAATGTAAATGATGCATTGGGTGGTGGAACTGTTGTCGGAGTCGGTGCAGCAGCGGAAATCACCGATAGCTCAGTGAAAAACCTAGAGACCTGGAACTATACTTTTTTTGCTTACAGCCCTGCCCGTCGGTATTCGGCAGCTTTCATCAAGCCTATGACTTTGAGCGAACCGAAGGTTATGTTTGTGGATAAGAATGGTGTGAAACCAGGGCATTCAACTATATCGGCTCAAAACAACGGACTGTTCCTCTGCCGAGTGGATCATTTCGTCAATGGTTCTGCTGTTGGCAAACAGCTCGGGCGAACATCAATGGCTAACAATATTCCCAATAGTCTCTGTCGTTTCGAATACGCTGGTACAGCCGTGAGTTCCGTTAATTTTGAAGTCCTTGTAGTCACCAAAGGTGATCCCAACAAACTTGTTGGCTGGTCCAGAGCAGCTCTAAATTCCATTCCTGCAGGAACCATTATTGGAGGATATGATGGCGCTTCGGAGGCCTCTTCACCACAGCTTTACTACTGCCGCGGCTATAATGGTGATCCCAATGCAGGAGCTCAGCTTAACGGTACTGTAGGGAAATTTGGTACACATCTCAGCGACTGTAGGAGTGTGGTTATATCTGGAAACACTCCGGTACCGGCTGGCACGACTCAGAATTTCGAAGTCCTTGTAAAAAAATAAATCATCACGTCAAGCAGGTGATCGGACCATCAACCCCAAGGTGATCAAAATAACAAGCGCAAAAGCCGCTTGGGTCACCTTGTCGATCAGCTGAGGCTTGGCATCAATTCCGATTTTCCGAAGTATAAAAGGCACAAACGCCTCATATTCAGGCGCTATCCCAAGCTTGCGTTTGATGCGCCATTGGATATCGGTCAGTGCACAGTAGCCAAATCCAAAAGGTATCCCTAGTCCGAACCAAGACAAGGCCGTCACCAGCACACACCAGCGGTGGAAACTGCGAAAGTCAGGTGGAATCCATCCCAGGATGACGATAAGAACGACGGCAAGATGAAGAAGTGTCATGACTGAATCGGCAAGATGCCAAAACCATCGTCGCATAGATCTTCTCTCCCCTAGAACATATCGCCCAGCAGACAGCTCCCATGGTTTTGGATTGTATCAAAACTCAACGTTCTTTTCTCGGAGCTTTCCTTCCTTGAGGCTTTCGCACTCCAGGTTTACGTGCATCAGCCTTAGGTTTCGCTTCGGGAGTAGGCTTAGCCTCTGCCTTCGGCACCTTGGGCTTAGTGGACGCTCTTTCCTTGACCGGGTCGAAAGTTTGACCGCGCATGAGCTCGAGACCTTCTCCAGGCGTCGCCTTCGAGAGACCGTCTTCGGAGCAGAGCAGGTATTCAAACTTGCGGGAATGCATAGAGGCATTCCGATCCAAAGGCCTTCCCACGACTATCGAAGCTGGCTGACGAAAGTCTTTGATCATGTCTGGACTCACAAAGACATAAGCAGCACAGCCTATTCTGTGGCGATCGATTTCTAGTATCTTATCAACATTACGAACGAGAGGGGGACGTTCCCAAGCAAATTCGCTGTAACACCAATCTCTGGTTCGCTCGAGCATAGGGCAGTCGAGATTGTGAGAACAGGGATAAAGGACCTGATACCCTCGATTTACAAGCTCTTGGCGCAATTCCATAGCGCCGCGGGCGAGATCTTGATTCGCTGGTTCGATGATGGTTAAGACTCTCTTACCCTTTTGCAACCCGGCCTCGAGATAGCGCAGCATGAGCTGTGTCGTCTTTGGACTCTGCATGATTTCGTTCCAAAGATAGCCTATCTGATACCAGACCAAGCCTTCAGCAGGTCCATTCGACAATTCTCGACTCAGATAATCATCTAATTTTTGTCGCCGCAGGAGGACTGCATCTTCTGCCACCAAGGCTTTTGCCTGCATAGCAGCTGCTTCCAAAAAATTCTGGGACTTATCGATCAGCTCAAAGCTCAACGCTAGATTGGGGTTAAGCTCTTTCAGCTCCTGAGC
Source organism: Oligoflexaceae bacterium (assembly GCA_947454545.1). Lineage (GTDB taxonomy): Bacteria > Bdellovibrionota_B > Oligoflexia > Oligoflexales > Oligoflexaceae > Oligoflexus. The sequence continues at coordinate 5,710 of CANGNB010000157.1, read as the reverse complement.
TGTCGTCAAAGACAAAGCGCCCGTACCACAGCCAAGATCCACAAGCCGCACAGGCTCGGCACGTTCGCTCAGCGAGCTTAAGAGTCCGCTCCGCCGTTGCAAGCGCAGAAGCACCCCTAAAGTACGAGCCTGATTGGCGAGATGAAAACCCAGCAAATAAACGAGGGCTTCCCGCTTCGGATCCATAAGATAGCGCGATACATCCGCGCGTTCTGTCGTGAATGTTTCCCAAAGCTGAATGAGGTCAGGCCTCATGTCGTGAATGAGGGCTGCTGCAATTTCCAAATCGCTCGCTTCTGAGCGCGGCTTTTTCAGACTTTTAGGGGTCCTGGTCAACTGCGCGACGGTGTTTGCCCACTGCAGATAACTACGACGACTCAGGTGAATTTGACCTGGGAGGGGTTTGCGAACATTGGCGGGCATGCGCGACCTTTCTGCGATACAGAACCGAAATTGCGGGGCACCGGCCTTCGGACCCCCTAAGCTGACGGGTTCTAACACGTTTCGGCCCCAAAGGCGACAGCAAGCCTATAGCCACGCGCAGCCTTCGGTGCTAATGTCGCGCTGTCTCGATCTTGGGCCAGATTGCGAAAAAAGGGACGAACCGTGAGCGAACTCGAAATCAAAGATGACTCAAGCCCCCAACCCCTCCACATCAAAAAGCCGGAATGGCTAAAGACCAAAATTCCTGGTGGAGATGTGTTCTTTGACATCAAACGAGATCTGCGTTCCAAGCAGCTCTACACCGTTTGTGAAGAGGCTAAATGCCCCAATATTACCGAATGTTGGAGTACAAACACCGCCACATTCATGATTCTGGGAGACACCTGTACCCGAGGCTGTCGCTTTTGCAATGTCAAAACAGGTGACCCCAAGGGCTGGCTCGATCCCCACGAAGCAGAAAAGACTGCTCAGAGTGTGGTCCTTATGCAGTTGAAGTACGCCGTCTTAACCATGGTCGATCGCGACGACCTCGAGGATGGAGGGGCTGCCCATATCCGAACTGTCCTCAAAGAGATTCGCAGCCGCAGTCCGCAAACGCGCTTGGAATTCTTGGGGGGAGACTTTCATGCCAAGGATAGCTCGCTGATTGAAGTCTTAGCTGAGCAGCCTGAGGTCTTTGCCCACAACCTCGAAACTGTCGAGAGGTTAACACCAAGGGTCCGTGATGCACGGGCGACCTATCGCAAATCCCTGCAGGTCCTTCGCCGCGTCAAAGATCTAGCTTCCTATCCGGTGCTGACGAAAAGCGCCCTCATGCTCGGTCTAGGAGAAACCTTTGACGAAGTCGTGCAGACACTGCGCGACATGCGGGAAGCTCAGGTCGATATAGTCACTATCGGGCAGTACATGCGCCCTTCCAAACGCCATCTTGCGATCAAGGAATTTGTCGAGCCCGCTCAGTTCGAAAAGCTTGCTGAGCTAGCCGAGGAATTTGGCTTCTTAGCCGTCGCTTCTGCGCCTTTGGTACGTTCCTCCTACCGCGCCAACGAGTTTTATGATAAAGCCTTAGTCAAACGACATGCACGTGAGGCACAGGTTTGAAATCGGCTCTCATCAAAGCCCTACTTTACGGCTGCCTTTATCTGGTGGCCGCGATCCCCAGCTCCTGTGTAGAGCCTTTTGCTCGCTTTTTAGGCTGGTTCTATGCGCTTTTTCCAAGTCGTGATCGCAGCCTCATCGCCAGCAATGTTCAGCGAGTCTACGGTCTCGCTCCGCACAGCAACTATGCAAAGACCTTTCAAAAACAAGTTTTTCAGTCACAGGTAGCCTGCTTCATTGAGACTATCCAAGCGAACCTTTCGCGCCAAGAGAAGGTGTCCGTGGAGGGGCTCCCTGAGCTTGGCCAGGTGCTTAAGGAATGCAAGCGCGAGGATCAGGGCCTCATCATAGTAACGGCACATTGCGGGAGCTGGGAATTTGTCGCTCGTTCCATGGTCAAGGCTAGCGGCCGACGATTCTTTGCCCTCGCCAAACCCTCTCATGTCCCCGAGTTCACTGCCTTGCTGGATGATCTTCGCGAACGCATGCAGACGGATGTGCTCTGGACAGACAGCAAAAACCTGCTTCGCGATATGATCAAAGTCCTGAAAGCTGGGGATTGCCTCGGCTTTGTGATGGATCAAAAACCCGAAGGTCGCGTCGGACCTGTCGTCGATTTTCTAGGTCAACCCACGGAATTTGTCTCAGGCCCCGCAAAGCTCGCTGCGCGCCATCAATGTCCCGTCCTGGCAGTTTTTTGTATGCGAACCGGACCCTGGCGTTATAGACTTATATATCGACTCATCGTTGGTGCTGATCACGGACTCTCTGACGAGATCGCTCTCACGCAGATGATGGCGACAGCTATCGAAGAGTGTATAAAAGTTTATCCTGAGCAGTGGGTGTGGAATTACAAAAGATGGCGCTCTCCGATGTCCAAAGCTTTGCCCGTAACAGTCGAGCCCGTGCCCGTCAGCTGATGCTGCGCCTATTTCCCAAATGGGATGACGACATCCTTGTGCTGCTGTGTTTACTGGGCGCTCATCCCACTGGAGCTTCTCTGCTGCTGGGAGCCGGCCTTCTGACAAGCGGCCTGCTCCTAATACTCTGGATTCACGGCTATGAGCTCACAAGAGGCCAACGAGCCATCGTCGGCCCCTATCGCTTCGTCCGCTTCCCAAGACGCCTCGCTCTTTGGCTTCTGGCTCTTGGGCTGAGTTTTGCATCCCAATCGTTTTTAGCTATGCTCTGGTCCCTCGGAGCATTGCCTTGGTTTTTAGAGCGCGATGAATCGACTCACGCCATGGAAAATCCGGGGGTTGGCATTCTCCGCTATAAGAGACATGTCCCTAAACTCCTCCCCACGCTCTTTCCCTATCCGCTGGAAAGCGGCAGCACTCGTCCATCCTTCAGCTGGATGCGAGCGGTCACCAAGGCAAGAGTGCTGCGTAAACACTCTTACTTAGCACTCGGTTTCACAAGTTTAAGTCTCATCGTTCTAGTAGCGACTCAGCCCCCCTCATGGCTGCCCTGGCTGCTTGCTTCACTCTGGTTCGCTGGTCGTGTCAGTCCTTCCCTCTTTCATTGGCTCATGGGTCGTCAGCCTAACCAAGAATCTCCTCGCTAAGCTTTTCACCCTCCACGAGATCGCTAAAAATCTAAACATTTCAAAACTTTATCAATTTTGCCTACTTCGTAAAGGTTGTTTTGCCTTTTCGCATTGAGTTTCGAAAAAGCCAGTCGATAGACGAGGAAATGCTGAGTGGAGCGGAAATATGCAGGCATTCAACAGCAATCCCCAACTCGAAGAGGCCAACAAATACATCTTTGTGAAGGCCTATGATCGGGCTGCGCAAATGATCGAAGAGCTGATTCGCCAAAGCAGCTTTTCGGAGGATTTGTTGCTCCATCTGCGACGTATCGAACTCGCAACCAAACTTGAAAATCTGGACGATCTTCGCAAAGTCTATGAGTCACAGATCGAGCGCGAATCTCTGTCGCTCATCCCACGCATCGCACTGATCCTGGTCGAATTGAATGCTGACCTGATTGACAATAAAGAAGCTCTGCTGCGTTTTCAAAGCCTCCTGCGAACCCTAGGACCTCATCCTGGTATCTACTATGGCATCGCCTATTGTATGGAACTTGAAGGCAATTTGGAGCGTGCGCGTTTCAACTATGAGCAGTGCATCAATCAAGATCCTCGTTGGTATCCAGCCTATTTTGGCCTGAGCCAGATTCATTATCAAACCCACGACGAAAAAAAGGGCGATCAGTATTTCTTCCTCTTTGAAGAGATGGCTCCTTTTAACGTCTACGGAAATTTTGAAACGCACCGACGCCTATCGCAGGATTTTTTAGAACGCCATGACTATGAATCTGCAGAGATAGCCATCCAAACTCTCGCCGAGTGGTGGGTAGAGAACAAAGGATTTTGCCCCCCAGAGATTCAGCTTTTCGAACGCTTAGCGACAGCAAAGATAGCTGAAATTCGCGGTGACCTCCATATTGCAAATCAGCGGTTCACTCAGGCTAGCATGGTTGCGAGACGCATTGTTGATGATGACACGGCTCCAGAAGGGGTTCTCTACTTTTCTGCTAAAGTCCTTGAGGAATTTTCAGAGTTCGAACTCGCCGTCGAAATTTACAAACGCCTTCTCAAAGCTGAGACGACGAATCCTGAGATGATTCAGAAAATCGGAGGCCAGTTTCTCAGCATGGGTGAAATACACCTCGCTCATGAACTTTTCTCCGAGGCATACAAAACTCATCCTGATCAGCCCGAGATTCGCTTTTGCCTCCTGGTCTCCAAACTCAAAATTCATAAAACAAACGTCGAAGATTACCTCATCAGCAAAGAGCGGCTCAAAAAACTGGTAGATCAACCCAGTGATCGAGTCGAACTCCTAAGCCTTCTGCATAGTCTCGTTTCCAAATTCCCCGACGATCCCGACGTACATGCCCATATGGGAGATGTCTACCTACGCCTAGGTAACAAAGAAAAAGCTGCCAAGCATTTTAAAAGAATGCATGAACTCGATAGCCTGAGTCGTATCTCTACCTTGAAATACGCTGCCTTTGCGATGCAGTTCGGTGACATCGACCAAGCCCAAGCTTTGCTTGCTCATCTAGACAAGGAATCGCAGATGAGCGAAGAAGAGCTCTGCGAACTCCTTTGGTTGCAGGCAAACTATGAATTCCGCAAGGGAGATGCTCACAAAGGCCTTGATCGTCTGCATCGAGTCTTGGAACGCGATCCTTGGAACATTGCCTACCTCATTTTGCAAACGCGACTTCTCTCAGAAATCGCCAAAGAAAAAACCAATCTCGAATGTGTCGATGGTACTCTTAAAAAACTTGCCGATGGTGATGAGAGCCAGTTGAATTGGGAAGAGTACGACACCAAAACCAAACAGCTGGCCGAAGTTCGTCAGATTGAGTTGGTTTATGCTCGCCAAAAGCTACGATTTCTCTACGCTGAGGGAGGGGCAAGCCCCTTGAGCCAATTGCTGCTAGCAGCTCAGGCCTTCAGTCCTCAGCAAGGCATCTTCGACCTTATCAAACTCTTGAATACGAACTTCGATTGTCCCGAGATTTATTCCTCTCTTGGTACCCTGTGCAAAGAGCTCTGGCAACTTGAAGCCGCAAGTATGTGGTTCGATCAGATGCTCATGATTCCGAAACTGAGCGATTCCCAGCGAGCCAAAGCCTATGTTGAGCAGGCCGACTGCTATATCTGGAGAGGAACCAACCTCGAAAAAGCTGTCGAATACGCAAAGCTCGCCCTGGATCTCGGTCTTCACAAGGACAAAAAACCCTTGCGAGTGCTTGCTCACGGTCTGCTTAAAGTAGGAAAAGTGCGACAGGCCGAAGTCTATCTCGAAGACAGCGAGGGCGACACGGATCCTGAAGTCATTTACCTAAGAGGCCTAGTCAAATACAGAAACGGAGCCTTTCAAGCCGCTAATGAAGTGTGGAAACCACTTCTCACCCATCGAACGGAAAGCTTACGATTCCATAACATTAAGCAAGAAATCATGCGTTATTACTTCGATCGCGAACCGTATCGAGGTGTCAATTAAAGCGAACAAAGAGGTCTTTTCTTCCCTGTAAATTTACTAAAATTCATCCTCACTTTTATGGTCGTTTTCTGTTGACACCCAAAGTCGAATGTGGAAAATGAAGCTCGAGCACAAACACTATTGAATCTACTTCGACGCAGCTGATG
>CANGNB010000156.1 GCA_947454545.1 Oligoflexaceae bacterium | reverse complement strand
CACCTTAGAGTCGTTCGGCAAGGTTGGACCCAATCTCGCTGGCTGTCGTGCAGCGCTCATCAATGATGGCAGTATGACGACTGAACGGGCGGCTATGGATATTCTGGTTCTTAAACCTTGAGATTAAAAGTGAAAAGCCTCGCAAGTTGCGAGGCTTTTGTATAAATTAGGATACCTTAGCAAGGCTAGGATTATCTCCTCGCCTTTGTTTGCTCAACCAGAAATGCTCAAGCGGAATCTTCAAAACAAACTGGAAGGGTTCCTTGCCTGTAATATCAGGTTTCTCATGGTTGAAGGCTATCTGAATGCTGCCCCCTAGCTGTTGGAGCAGTTCGCGTACAGCATCCATCCCAACACCTCGTCCAGAAAGATCGCTAACTTTGTCGTGGGTCGATACCCCCGAAGCAAAAATGGTCTCTGCGATGAGACGTGGATCCTGTGAGTGGGCATGAGGAAGATTCTTCTTTTGCGCCAGCTGAGCAAGGACTCCCAGATTAAGACCAGCCCCATCATCTCCCAGGCGAATCTCAACTGTTTGAGCGTCTGCCCACTGCACCTGAAGCCGTATGGTACCTTGTTCACCCTTCCCTTTGCGCACACGTTCTTCGGGCGTTTCGATACCGTGGTCTAAAGAGTTGGTAAGCAGATGAACAAAGGCTGACTGCAGCGCCTCAGAGGTTTCATTGCGCAGATAAAGCCCCACAGAATCTTCTACTAAGACGGCAGGAACAGGTTTATGCAGCTGATGGGCAGCACGCTCCAAAGATCCGGAAAGCTCATGCACCAGATCCGCGAAATGTGGAAATCTCAGATGGAGGAGGCGCTCACGCATCTGCTCGACCTCTTGGGACACTTTGGATGTTGGACTCATGTTTTCAAGATCTTCGAGTGATTTGATCAGACGACTCCAATCATCACTCGCCATCGACAGGTGATGATCCGAAAGCGATCGTCCGAGTTTTTCCTCAGCAAGTTGGCCCAGCTCTTGAATATAAGATTCTAGTTGATCGAGACCTTCCCGAAACTCAGTTCCCGTTCCTGGGGCCTGAGATTCGGCTAAATGTTTAACAAGCTCTTCGAGCTCGTGGATCTGGTTGGCTATACGCTTAAGACCAAAGGTACGGGAATTGCCTTTCGCTGTATGTAAGAGAGCGTAGAGTTGCTGCCATTCTCTTCCTGAAATTTTGTCTTGCGACGCGATGGCTCGCACCTGCTGAACGAGTCGATGAATCGCTTTATAGGCTTTGGTGAATTTCTGGCTTGGGATAGCCAAGATTTCCATGATGCTGCCCATCTCAGCCTCGCGTTGTTTGGCGACCTCCTCGAGCTTTTTGAGTTCTGTCGTATCGCGAACAGCGACCAAGATCTTCTTAACCGTTTCCCCTTGATCTAAGATGGGAGTCCAATCACATTCGAAGTAATGAGTCTGACCGTTGCTTCCCTGAATTTGAAAGTCGCGAGGAAAGCACGCTGAATTGAGTTCAAAGTTCAGGGCATCTGAATCCAAAGCGGCGGTAAATGCTGCATGGATCTGGTCAAGCGCATCCGTCGTCAGTTGACTTTGGGCAAATATAGCTTTGATGGGATCGCTTTGATCATTCGCCGTGTCCGGAAACATCTGGGTCAAGGCATCCGATTTTTCTGCATCGATCGTCAAAGCCCCGCTAACAGTGAAAATACCTTGATTGATGGTCTTAAGAATACTGCGAATGTCCGCGGTCTTCTCGGCGACCTGCTCGTCGAGTTTGCGGATATTTTCTTTTTGCAATTCAATCATTTGGGCCTGCATCAGGGCGTGCTGAGCTTTGAGTTCTCGGAATCGGTCTGCCAGACCAAAAGTCAGAAGCGAAATTTGCAGGGCGGAACCGATCAAAGGAGCATTCTCGGTGAAAAAGTTATAGGGCAACACACCAACGGCCTTGAGACTATAGACGATAGATGCCCCCAAGAGCGCCCCGATAGAAATCAAGAAGAAGTACGCTGGCCTGTAGCGATTGAGACTCAGTCGTAGATAGGCAACAATGGCTGTCAAAGACGATGTCAAGGTAAGGATGACAGCGATTTTGATCGAAGATTTATAAGAAAGCACAAGGGCTGCCGCACAGCCAGCTAGTCCCAAAGCTACATGGAGCTTGATGGCAAGACTGAGATAGCGATGGTTCCTCAGGCGATCGAGCGATTGCAGGGAGAAGAGGCACATTAACCACACCGAGCCACACATCAAAAAGGGCACACTGACAGCATTAAATCCGACAGCATGAGGCCAGAGAAACTGGTAGGAAAAACCCTGCACACTGAGGACCTGAGAACCAGAGACCAAAATAAAGGTCACATACACAAGATAGACGAGATCTAAGGTCATGAGAAAAAAGATGGCATTATAGAGAGCCATGATGGCGATGGCTCCCATGTAGATCCGAGAGCCCAGAGAGTCTTCTTGGTATTTATTTTGAAACTCATGAAGGCTGTAGAGTTCTAGAGGGTATTGGTGTGAGCTCGAGGTCTTCCCGCGGACATAGATGTACTGTCCCGTATAGACGTTCGATTCAGGCAGAATAAAGTTAAGAAAATGGACCGGAAGGGGTCTCGCCCCAAACTCTCTATGACGTCCCCCTTCCATTTCTACATAGCTCCCCGTTTCTGTCGGGATATAGATGCGAAGGTCGTCGATCAGCGCATACCCAAAGACGAGAGCCAAGGGCTCCTTCCCTTTCAACCACTCATCGGCCATTCGAAAGCGCATCCAGTAGGTGCTCTCAGAAAAACCGAAGTTGGGAGCTTTGGGCCCGCTGGGCTTGAATTGGGATGAGATTTCAGGATTGCGCACCTGATCGAGAGTGAGAGCTGAGGTTTTATCCTCTACAAACTCGATGTGAGCCGCGAGATCGACTTTGATGCCCTCGGGTAGACCTGGAATAGCTTCTGCCAAGAGGGGGCGGGACAGGGCATGGCTCACACTCAAGGCAAGCACCAGGCGCAGGAGCCAACTCTGACAGCTGAACCGCACATTCCATAACAGTGACCACATAGAGGAATCCTCGAACAGTTTGAACTCTGAGTCCGCCTGGTATCGGCAGAAACTGAGGCAACTGGAGGAACACCTTAGGCTTTTTGAGAGGGCGCCTTTTACTCCCCATTTATGCAGGCTAAAGCCCTGAATCCACAGATATTATGCGCCTTCCCGAGAACCCCCCTAGATCATCCGGCTTTTCGTCTGTCCCTCCGTTTTTCGAAAGGAGCAAAACTTTGCTGGCCTCCAAAAATTTTTCCAGGACTAAGGTAGCTGCCCCAAGCGCGGTCTGCCTTTCTCCAAAAAGGCTGGTCTGTATGGGAATACCTTGAAGCTCTGGCCACACCAAATGAGCCCGCACAGCTTTCTGCAGGCTTTCGATGCGATCGGTATCCCATTGGGCCCAACTCCCTCCTAGGACAAGCATCTGCGGGTCCCAGTTGAGTATGGCTTGAGCTATAGCAGAGGAAAGGATGGTGAGGGTGTCCGCTGAGAGCTCGCGGGAACTGTCCTGCTTTAACAGTTCATTGAACGACAAAGCACTGAGTGACCTCGAAGCTTCCGAACTGAGACGCGCATGACCTATCTCTCCTGCGAGACCATGCGATCCGGAAAAGATCTTCCCCCCCAAGACGATGCCTGCCCCCAAACCATCGCCGAGCTGCAGATAGACCAGATGCTGCAGGGGTTGTTCTGCATGCCACCAAAGCTCTGCCAAGGCCCCGAGGTTCGCATCATTGCCAACCCACACAGGGAGACGAAGCTCTTCTTGCAGAGCTTTTTGCAGCTGAAAACCCTTCCATTGCGGGAATATCGTCGGGTGCAAGGATTCCGCACCCCACTGCGAAAACACCGGACTCGGCAGTCCCAGACCCAGGCCTAAAATGGAACTCCTGCGCTCCTGGGCCACAAGGCTTGCTCGGTTCACCTGGGCTAGGATCACTTCCAAAGTCGCCAGCGGATCTTCGGCCGTCGCAACGGGGTCTTCCCACCAAGCGATCTCTTCACCACGCAGATTGCAAAGCAAGGTTTTCACAGACGAGCGCCCTAGCTCTATCCCGAGCAGAGAACGCGCATCATCCTCGAAGCGCAAGAGAACGGGTCGACGGCCCCCGTTAGACTGTCCGAAACCCACTTCGCTCACCAATCCCTGCTCTATGAATTCTTCAACCAGGGTCGAGATACTCGGACGACTGAGCCCTGTCATGCGAGCAAGATCAGCACGGGAAACCTGGCGAATTTTCCAAAGCAAGCGTAAGACTTGCTGGCTGTTCGAATGGCGAATGTCGGCGGTATCCATAGTGTGTTCTCGCTTTCTTCTGATCAGAAGGGGCAAAGGCTCAGGACTCGAACGGAAGGCCTGCGTTTTCTTTCAACTCTGCGACAGTTGAAACACAGTCAGGGGAGTTTTGAAAAGTCTTGAGCGAAGCTGGGAGTGCTCTCGAGACTGAGAGGCGTGAATTCGAAACTGATCGTCGGGAAAAGGCAGAAGGCCGCTGCGAATGCTTGCATTCTGAGCGGCCCTTTTCTGTCACTGAAGTGAACTCTACTTCTGGGTCGAGCAGGTTCCCTTCCAGACCGCGCACCCTTCGTGGCATTGCCACTTTTGGCCCCAAGAGCACAGCTCCTGCCCTTCGGTAAATCGCAGATCCTCACAGGTTACCCCGTCCTTATTGATCTGCAGACACTGCTCGTGTCGATCGACAGGACGTGGATGCGCCTGGAGTTCGAGGCATTGAGCATTGAAGGCACCAGGATCTTTAAAGGTGATCTGTCCATCGCTGCCCATACCAACTTTTGTGGGGTTTGGCATCATGGTGCGCGCGCGATCGAGCTTGTGACCGAGGGGTCTTTGATAATCGTCCTCTAAAAGTCCACCGGTATCGGTCGACTCAGGATTGATGGCCCACCAAAAGGCATCGGCCATACAGTGTTCTGGAAACCACTTCGCCATAGCTCCAAGTATGGCACCGTCGTCCTTGCCTTTTTTACTTGGGTCGTCCCTTCCGTCTAGCACAGCATTGATACCTCCCCATTCGCCAAGGATCACCGCGCGCCCTGTCAAAGGTTCGATAAAACCATTTTGAGATTCATAGACCACGTCGAGATTTTCTGGATGGCGGTAGCCATCCAGCTGATCGAAATAAGGCTGAGCATAGACCGATGGACCGTAGACATGAACCGTATAAGCGATCCGACGACTCACAGATTCGGGCAGGCGCAAAGGATAGTGCCTCAAACCCTCGAGATTGCCACCAAACCAAAAGCCGAAAGGTCGTTTGATGTCATAGGGAAAACTCAGCGGCCCCACCTTACCATGGTGCATGCCTTGAACAAGAAAGAGACCCTGATACTGAAAGTTTTGGCCGGCCGCGTCCGTGCGAGGAACATCGAGTTCGGGAACCAGGCTTTCGACCTCTTGGCGCCAGTCGGTCGGTTTCAGACCGGCAGGTGCTGCATGCGGCCCGTAGGCATCACGACAGACGATATCCGGGGATCCCAGCAGATCGCTGTTACCCCAGTCCACATCGTGCAGCTCATTTTTCAGATCGAGAGCAAAAATATTCCAGTGATTTCCGAAGCGATTGAGAACCTTTTGCCACGCCTCTCGGAAATCACAGACCGAATACCGATCGCTGTACCAGCGCTTGGTGCTGAGGTTATCCCCTGCCCCAATAGTATGCATATCAAGCATGATCACGATGCCACGCTTTCCGGCTTCGGTAATCAGTTTGTCCAAAACGGTAATCCAAGGTTTACCGCGAAGATCAGCATCCGCATCGGTAAAAGCCTGGTCGGCAGGAACATGATTGAAATCCAAAGCCCACTGTACGGAAAGTGGGATACGAAGGGCATTAAACTGTTCCTGCTCGAGCCAATCGAGCAGCGAACTCATCGAGCGTTTGGAGAGCCCCAGGAGATTGGCGCCTCCCGTTTCCAGCCCAAACCAGTTGGCTCCTTTGATATGAAAAACTTTGCCATTGAGCTGAACATTGCCCCCTTCAGACGTCCAGACCGCAGGGGCCTGTGCGCCTTCCTCGAGCTTGACTGTGCTCGAAGAGGAAGTGGTGCGGCAGCCACCCATTAATGCGAGTGATAAAACAACCCAAGTGTGAAGAATCCATTGACTCATAGTTCCCTCCTAACGACAACTTGGGGGGCCTTCTTGCAAGGTCAAAGCCGCGAAAAAAGCTCCCTGATATTCGCTGAGTAGCTTAAGCCTGCTGCCTCTATCGCTCTCCAGACGAGTTTGTTAATAAGGTTTAAAATGCCGATATTTCAAGACTAAATGTTCTTTAGACAGGCTGTTATGGGAAAATCTTCCAGAGTTTGAAGCCTTATCCCCACAAACATTTCTCAAATTTAACTTTCCTTGATCTCATTTTTATTGAATCCTCATTCCAGAATATTCATTGCCTTTCTTCCATGGGCTCGCTCTATTGGAGTGCTTCATGCTGCGTTGCTTCGGGCTGCTTTGCCTTGTAACTTTGATGAGCTGTGGACGTTCAGGAGAGCAGAACAGCTCCCTTTCCTTTGGGTCAGGGGAACACCTGCTCTTAGGCAATCAAGCTTACGAAGCTGCATGTCAAGACCTCCCCGTATGTCCTCCGATCCTCCTGAGAGCTGATGCCAAGGAAAGCTTTTACTATGGCGAGCTCGTCGCGTTAAGCGGCGACTTCTACGACGAACGTGACATGCTCTATACGGAGCGGCAAAAGCCTTGGTATCAGTTTTTCGGTGCTGACTCCGCACGAACCAAAGCGATTTTTTATCGAGAAGTTGCGAGTATCCAAGCGATGATGGATGCCCACAGCGACGCCTCCTACCCTGACCTCCAAACTCGCTACACCCTAAGCGCCCCGAACTACGTTCGCCTGAGCGAGGAAAACTACGATCACTTTGGCTTTTATAACAGTCTACGCTATCTCAAAGAACATGATGCAGCGGTAGAACTCGCTCTTGAGGCTCACGCGCTGAGGGCCACAGATAGCAGCAAAGCACAACGGCTTTTACAGCAAGCGCTCTTTCGTAACAGCTTTGCCGATCACTATCTGAGCGATGGATTTGCTTCGGGACATATACGCAATCCACGGACCCAGACGCGGGCGTGGGCTGAACAAAGTGGCTGGAATGAGCGTACCGCTGGAATTTTAACTAAACTGCTCCATGATCGTGACGGTGAGATCCGTGCTTCCGGAGAGCATGGGTTGCCCGTCGTCAATGCGCGTGGCGACAGATGGTTTGCCCGCTGTGACTCCCAACTTTTCTATCACGCGACTCCGGATGACTTCTCGGCTAAGTTTGTGATCGAAGCCATCGCGATCTCGCTGCGCGAGGTGCTGCTTGCCTATGCTGAAGGTACACATCCTAGCCCGATACCAGAAGCCCTAAACCTGCTGCCGTTTCCTGCTGAAGACACCCAGGCTCTGAGTGAACGCTTTAATCCCCAAACCATCGACAGCAAAGCTCTCTATCAAAGCCTCAAGTGGTATCTAAAAATACCCATCGGACGCACCTTGAGCCCGGATGTGATCGCTGCCTATTTGGGTGAAATTCCCAGGCTCATGCAGAACTTTCGGGATGATGTACGCCTTGAACTTGAAGCCAACCCCCTATTCGCAGAGCGTTTGCCAGAACCTTATCGAACGGCTTTTACACATGTACGCTAAAGAGCTCTGAGACATCAGAGAGGAGAGCATTTTTGCGATCGCAATCTCGCTGAGCCAGTGCTAGCTTCTGAGAAGCCAACCTCACTTGGAGAAAGGTTTACTCATGAAACACCTCTGGCTTGCGACCTTGAGCCTGGTCTGTGCATCTTCGGCTCATGCTTTCACATGCGCCGATGCGCAAAAAATCGTACTCAATCTTCCCCAGGCGACACTTGACAGCCTATCGATAAGTACCGTCGATTATGAAGATACGGCCTCTTTCGTTCAGAGCAAACCTTTGGTGTCGAGCGCGGAACTGATCACCCGCAGCTACGTGTCTACAGAAGGACCCTATGAGCAGCTCTGGTGTAAGCTCAAATCACAGGAAGCCGTCAGCTCCACCCTTAAAGTGACGGCTCTGGGTTCGCCCCACGCCTGTGCCTTGGTTCAAGAACAAGTTCTTGAAGCTGCCTTGCAAGAGCACTATGGAACCGAGACGGCCCATCCAAGCCTCAAAGATCTCGGCATCTCGCTGCTGGAAGACAAAGATTTTAAGACAGGCTCCCAGTGGGCCCCTTCTCAGCTCATCGTAAAAAAGACTGCGTCTGGTGTCGAACTCCAAGCGACACGTCTGACTTCTCCCACCTGGGTTCCCGTATTTGGCGGCATGAACTACTGCAAAACCATCTCGCCTCAGGGAGCTCGTCAGCTGATTGCTGAGGCGAGCGCCCAGCATGAAGAAACTCCTTTCAACAGCTATCAAACGCAAAGAGTAGAATGGCAACTCGGTGGAATCTTTGGCAAGCAGTCCGCTCTGTTTTATTTCAAAGACTCGATCGAAAGCACCATCTCGAAAGCTAAAGGCATCTATATCATCAGCCCTGGTGGGGAAATTCCCGCCACTGCTATGTCAGGTCTCGCTGAGGCTCTCTCTGACAAGGGCTTTGCCACTTTCATTGTTCAGTACCCTAAGGACCTCGCTATTTTGGATACGGTTTCTGGCCGTGGCAATGCCGCCCTCAATCTTGCAGAGCGCCTGAAACATCATCCCGAATCCATCCAGTCCGTAGATTTTTCGAGCCTTCAACCCCTTGCGATTCACCTCTTTGGCCACAGCTTAGGTGGTGCCACTCTAGGTTCAGAAGTCATCAAACCTCTCGAGCAGAGTTCGGTCGCCCAGATCGTACTTTACGGTACGGCTCAGTTTGTGAAGATGCCAGGGCAGACTCCTCTCTCGCATAGGCCTCTCGCCTTGCTCTTTGGAGAGCATGATGGCCTTTCCCACGGCTCCATACCCGGATTTTTAAAAAACTACGGACTCAGCTATCAAGCCGATGATTTTTCTCCACACGCATCGCCTGACGAAGCCGCTATCGTCTATCAGCAGCTCT
>CANGNB010000155.1 GCA_947454545.1 Oligoflexaceae bacterium | reverse complement strand
CGAGGCAGACGATGATGGTGGCATGCTCTTCGCTTTCGATGGCTTCGAGCAGCTGATAGATCCATTCGCGTCGCGTGGGACTGTTATCTTTGGCGACTTTTTCGGGAAGAATGCCCAGGACGACTTTGCTCGGGGCGGTGAGTCCTGTCAGAGAGCTGAGGGCTGTAGGGGTATGGCCGAATTTGCCGTTTTTTAAAGCTTCCCGAAAGAGTTCGGGGACCTGCGGAGGCAGCAGCTTTTCATGGTGAGCGCCCCGAAACCAAGAGGCATTTCCCAGTATGATAAGGGCGCCCTTCTTCACGGCAAACTGCTTGCTGTCCGAAATAAATTTGAGCTGCATGGATTCCCCCTCAGGCTGTCATCAAGGTGTTAGAAAAGTCGATAAAAGGCTATGATCATGATAGTTGGCCCCATCCAGATGAGGCAAGAGTATCGCTTTGGGGTGATAGCCTATCGCTGCCCCCCCTCGTTGTAGCATCGGGAGATCATTCGCCCCGTCCCCAATCACCAGGCAATCGTCTAGGGTAATCTGAAGTTTTTTCGCTGTCGCTTCCAGAAAATCAGCCTTGCCTTGAGCGTCGACTAAGGAACCTACCAGTCCGCCCGTGAGGGCTTGCTCATCACACTCTAAGTCATTGGCAGCAAAGCCATCGAACCCAAGAGTATCCACGATATGCTGAGCGAGGGGGCGAAAGCCGCCAGAGACGAGAAAAAGTTTGAGCCCAGCTTTTTTGGCATTGAGTGCGAAGCTTTTCATTCCAGGATTGATCGTGAGTTTGGCTGTCACCTCTGAGACTGTCGTCAGAGGAAGACCTTTGAGCATGGCTACGCGCGTTCGGAGCGCCGTAGCAAAATCCAGTTCCCCGGCCATGGCTCTTTCGGTCAGCTCATCCACTTCGCGAGCCTTGCCTGCGGCGCGTGCGAGCTCGACGATGGACTCTTCGGCTATGACGGTGGAGTCCATGTCGAAAAAAGCAGCTTTCCACCTACGAACCGGGAGGCAAAGGCAAGTCTGTCGCTCCTGCGTGACTGCGAGCTGAAGGGCTCGGAGCTCAGCTGTTTTCTGGGATTCGGTGAGAGAAAAAAGCGTCCATCCATTTTGCTGGGACTGGGGTATCAGACCTAATTGGGCAAAGCGCTCTGAGCAACGTGAGTCAGTGAGCAGCTGATAGGCAGCCATAGCAGCGATCCTTTCATGCAGAAGCGAAGCAGCACAGGGATTGAAACCCTAAGTGATGGACCTAATGTAGCTGTGATGCTGGTTTCTGAAAATCTCTTTCCGTGGATGGACTTCAAAATTGTAGGGAGACCAACGGTGCTAGGAAACGTCCCATCTCAGCCTGCGGAGCCTTCAGCGAAGCGATCTTTGAGCCACTGCAGGCACACTTTGGCTGCCATTCCCATCGTTCGTTTACGAAGGTAGGCGACGCGTATGCGATTGGAGACTGTCGCTTTGATGTGTATGCGCCGCAGCTGTGGGTCGGCTAAGAGCAGAGCAGGAATCTGACTTTCTGGGATAAGGCCAGCCCCAAAGCCTCGGCGGATGAGACTTTGCATGGCATGAGTATCCATCACTTGGACCTGAAAGCGCAGATCTTTGGGCAGGCGGCCCCAGTTCTTCTTGAACCAAGCATTGAGGAGCTCAGTGGCTTCGGTATAGGTCAAAAAGGGGAGTTGGCAACAAGCCTCAAAGGGATCTTTTTCAAAATCCAAGCCTTCGAGTAGATCCTGACGAACGAGGAGATCGAAGGGTTCGGTTGCAATCTCGTCAAAATCAAGATTGGCTTCGTTCACAAAAGCATCGGCAAGGGCAAAGTCGATTTTGCCTTTTTCAAACCACTCACTAATTTCGTTAGCGAAACCAGTGCGGAGATCAAATTTGACCTTAGGGTTGAGGCGGCTAAAGCGCGCGAGAACTTCGATCACACGCGCTTCTTCGAGCGAAGGAGAGTAAGCGATTTTTACTCGTCCGATGAGTTCATCATCTTGCTTAGAAATCTGACGAAGTGTGCTCTCTAAATCGTCGAGGCGCTGAGAACACTCTGCGTAGAGCATTTCGGCTTCATCTGTGGGAATAATCTTGCGATTGATACGGTCGAAGAGCGTGATGCCTAAAGTGTCTTCAAGAGATTTGATCTGCTGGCTCACCCCCGACTGAGTGAGGTGGAGCTGTTTAGCTGCCAAAGTCATGCTGCGCGTGCGATACACAACAAGGAAGATACGCAGGTAGTTGAGATTCAGGCGCGCTAGTAATGACATGAACAGCCTTTTCTACGAGTCTGAGCTTAGAGCTGAGCTAGATCGATGCTGCACTCCTTCTGGTCAGGTGTGCAGCCACATGGGAAGCTTCAATCTAACTAAGCTCCGCGCTAATGTCAGTAGGATTCTGAGTGGGGTGCTTGGGGGACCATCCCAGCACGCCCAGGTTCAGCCTGCCGTAAAAAGTTGGCGCTTGCTCAACCAGCAGTAGTAGTAGTGAGCTGCATCTAAAGCATCCAACCAAATGGTATCTCGCATATAGTCGTAATGGGCCGAAATTTCGCGGCGATCGATTGCGTCGAGGATGAAATCTTGTTCGAGCTCATAAAGCTCGCACATGCTACTGAGAGTGAGCCGTTTGCCTTCGTAGGCATACGGATCATGACCTAGCTCCTTCAAGGCTTGCTTGAATACGGCTTTGTCAACTTGCGGTCCCATTCTGTGCTCCTTCGGCATTGGTTGAATCGATGTCCATAGTCACCTTTGCTTCTGAGATTGAAGCGCGCTCCCTGCGAAACAAGATCCGAGTACAAAAGGATGCGATCTGGACTATCTTCATTCTAGAAAGGGTTTGGCCTTTATGGCAACGGGTAAACCTTTCACTCCAAGGGTTTTGACGCTCATCGGAAATAAATGCCTTGTTTGGGGAGGGGAAGGGGCGGAATAGGTAAGAAAAGCCCATGTTTTTCGGCTAAAAATGGCATTTTTTGCCGAGATATGGGCCCGGGCGCGGGGAGGGCCTCCTCAGCTGCAGCCGTCCTGGAGGCTCTTGTGCGGGTAGAAGAGGAGTCTCGGAATCTCAGGGAAGATGACGTTCGCCGTAATGCTGTTACCGAGGACTTCGTAGAGAACGGTTTCATGATAGACAACAGCGTCCCCATGAAAATTCTTCTGAGCTAAGATCCAAAAGGGGCAGTGTGCGAGATCGTAGGCATGTGCCTGTCGTGGTATTTCGGCCGCGACAAACACCGGATTGAAATGGGTCGCCAGCTTGGGGTCTTCAAGGTAGCGCTGGCGATCGCTTGGGCTTGCATGGGGCAGCTCGAGGCAAAGGCTCACGAGTCCCTCGCGGGTCGCAATAGAAACCGGTGTTCCCCCCACATCTTTGCCGCTGTTAGGGACCTGTCCCACGCTGTTGACAGGGCGATCGTAAAGCTTACGCAGGGCTTTGCTATCTCCTACCGATGCGCGCTGGGATTCGGCAAAGACCACGGGGCAATGCAGAGCTCTTATCAAAAGAGCCCAAAGCGGCTGCCAGGGTTCAGGTAGCTCTCGAAACCACGCTTCAAGGGGAGCAGGCTTCAGGCTTACAAAATCTGCCAGGGTTTCTCTGGCAAGGCGCGAAGCTTCCACGATGTCATCGTCGTGCAGGGCACGACGAATGCGTTGGATCGCCCCCAAGAGGGTCATATGCTGACGCATAAAAGTCTCGCTCGCGGCGAGTATCTCGGGCTGCCAGCCATTGACATTGTCGATATTGCGAATAAGCAGAGAGTGTGCTTGAGGAAACTGACGATGAATGTCCGGAAAGAGTTTGACCAGCATACCGTGGCCTGCTGGGACCAGCGAGAGGGCTCCCTGGCGATCGCGATAAGGCTGACCGTTGCGTAAAAAACGTAGCGTAGAGAGCTGGGCTCCCTGCTCTAAACACACGCTCGGTAAAGTTTCACTGTCACGACTCTCTCGAAGTTCCTGCGCGAAGCGTCCCGACTGCCCTAAAGGAGCAATGAATACCTGGGCTGTTAGGCCAGCAAGTCGCGAGTGCTCCGCTTGTTTTTGGAGGAGAAAACTAGGGCCTTGGGACGAGCAAGGAAGGAGAGCTTTGGGTAAGTCTAGCTCTCCCATGAGCGCCTGGGCTGCAGCAGCAGAGAGTTCACTGCCCTTGAGCAGAAACGAACGAAGCAATGGCGGGAGTGGCCAACGCAGGACGTCTTGAGCTAAGAGTCTTTGTCTTTCCTCTTGAATACGGGTATTATCCAGCTCGGAGAGCGCTTTGCGGAGCTCTTGAAGGGGCTGGAAGTAGCGACTGGCAGCTCCAGCTGCCGGCACAAAGGCCACAAATCCGTCTAAACTCTCCTCGCTGAGATGTCGGAGAAAGCGCTGCGGGAGTATGCCTTGGTTATCGAGGCGGCAGGTATCCTGAATCGGCAGAAATGTTTCAGCCTTTTCGGCAAGACATTCTTGGATACGCTGCTGATGAATCGAAATATCGTGGATATCAAGTCCTGCTTCCAGGAGCTCGTCCTTATTCATTCCCTCTAAGTTCACAGCTCACCTCTTATAAGGCACTTTCCTCGCCTCGCAATGCAGGACGCGTGCGGGCTGCTTTTGCAGCCTGACGAACCATGGGCGAAGGATCCGTCTCTGCAAGTACCTCGAGCAGCTGATAACAAGCTTCCCTCAGACTTGCGAGCGGGAGAGCGTGGCATATCTCTGCTCGAATCCATGCATGAGCCTGATTATGAAGTAAGTTTTTGAATAATTCCAGCAAAGACTCATCGTTTTTTTGCTTTTTCCAGAACTCAATGGCGAGGCGCAAGGCTTCTGGGCATAAATCCTGAGCCTGTGAACGAATCCAACTCGGAAAGTCTTCTGGGCGATCCCCTCCCACGGCCTGAATGAGAGCTGCTTGATAGGGAGCCGAAAGCCCGCTGAGTTTGGGCAAGCTTGATGTCGCACGGAGACTTTCAAAGGCGAAGCGAGCGCTCGTACATTCGATGCCACTCCGACTGAGGCAGAGCACAGGCGAACGTCCTTTCCCGGAGGAGGGAACTTCATAGACAAGACCGGCATTTAGGAGGGGCGCGAGCTGAGCAAGATCCCCATGTTCGGGGAGTCGTGTGGACAGTTCGCTGCGTGGACAGCCCTCTGGGCCGATGGCTAAGAGGAGCTCCAGCAGCTTATCCAGATGAGGTCGCGCCAGCATGGATCGGGAAAAGTGAGGGTCTCGCTGGAGTCCATTTTTGAGTTGATACTGCGACAAAATCCATGGTTTTTCATGGTGTTCTGCCAGGATTCTTTGAATGATTTCATGGAGCCGACGAACCAAATCGGGAGCGAAGTGAAACACATCATCGTTGGCGTCTTCGGGACTCATGCGAACCGCTGTATTGAGCAGTTCGAGCATATTGCGGCCGACACCCAAGTCGATGGCAAGTTCACTTTCCGATTTGGCTAAGATGCTACAAATGAACAGATGTTCCAAAAATTCATCGTCATAGTGGAGAGCATCCCAGTCAGCATCGACGTCAAAGCTGGGAAGCATGAGTTCAAGACAGTGTTCGACGAGGTGTTCGCACAAGACACGGGGAATCAGATATTCACTGTTGAGAAAGTCGATGGCGACTTCCGCTAGGAGGGGAGCACCGAGCCAGCTGCGATGCCGAAACAGCAAATAGCTCAGATCGATAAGGAGCGCGCGTAGGGCGGCGGGGCTGAGGGCACGCGACTCACCCTCGTGCAGCAAGATTCCCTGGATGTCCATGAGGATTTTTTGCAGTAAATTCTCTTGATCGAGCTCCCTCAAAAATTGGGTCTTTTTCTGAAAGTAGGGAATGGGCTCTTGGAAGAGGGGAGCTTGCATGGTTTTAACCTCGTTCGTTCGCAGGGTGACCCTAAACTTACTCTCTATTGTACCGAGAATGTGCGTTAGCAACGAAGTGCCAAAGTTCGAAAAGATGCGAGTCTGCGTGGAGCCGACTCGGTGAACCGGGACCAAGAGGGGAAGGGCTGGATGACAGCCAAAGTCATAGCCAAACACCAAGATATACTGCGAGATCTCGGCTTTGAGTCGGTGTCTGAGGGCCACTATCATTGGGCAGGGAGTCCTTCTGCGGCGCTACCGGAGCAGCTGAGTTGGACCATGAAAGCCTGGGACATTGAAGAAGCCGATGGTCTGCTGCATCAGCGCAAGCTGCAATTGGAACTCACGAAAGAGCGTTTCTTAAGTAATCTTCAAAAGCACTGCGAGACGCTCTTTCCTAACTGCCGGCGTATCGCTCTGCAGGATGACAGACAGCAAGGCTATTGGATACTTTTTGAGTTTTTGGACAAGCATCTTGACCAGGATCAAAGTCGGCTGATTGAAGATGAGCATCTACCCGCCGAACAGCTGCCACATGGCTTAGCTGGCCTGCATGTATCCGTGATGCAAAGTCTAGGGCAGCTCTCCGTATTCATGACAAAGCACTTTTTCTTGGGTAATACTCCTGGGGGATTGTTTCTCGAACTCCCCAAAATCTTAAAAAAATCCCTGTTCGGAATCGAACTTCAGGATGTGGCGCACCATAATCTTTATGTGGCTACAGTGGGAGTTCAAGATCTATGGTTAAGTCTCCTGGCAAACTTGGGTATGCCAGCATCCTTAGCGACTCTGAGTCAAGAGCCAGGACAGGATGCGAACTCGCCGCGCACTCAGCTGACGCTGGAGCGTGAGGCTTGGACGCTGCATTGGCATCCCGAAGAAGAACCGAGTGGGCTCCTGGTTCCACCAATTGAAATTCTTGAGCAGCGCGAGGTCTCGAAGCGTTTTCAGCATCTCGATGAGTGCCTCTTGCTCGAGGACTATACCAAGGCGCTTGCCGTCTGCGAACAGTTCCTAAGCAAATATCCGCATTCTCTCTACCTGATCCGAAGGCTCAGTTTTCTGTGCCTTTATCTTGGCCAGCCTATCGAGAGACACTATCTTGAACACATGGGTAAGGCTGATCCCCAAAATCTCCTGACCCACTCCCTGTGGATTCATGCTCTCACCACTCAAAGTCTGACGGCAGAGAGCCTTTTGGAATATCTGTCAAAACTTGGAAATACTCTTGGGACAGATATTCTGGACTTTGAATCTCTCGATATTGCAAGCCTGACTTTGCCCGAGATGCTGGGCGATGCTTGGAGTGGCAAGCAGATCGAACGATCGATGGCCTGCTACGAACGCGTTTTGCAAACACGCGGGGAAATTCCACGAATACTCGTGAAACTCATTCGCCTGATGCGTGATGAAGGCGATGCCCTGGCTGAGGAATCCTACATGGATCGCCTTTTGGCCTGCGAGGTTCCGGTCCGAACGCGCGCTGCGATCTACTTTCGCTTAGCGGAAATCAAGGAACACACGCACGTCAGTGAAGCTGCGAACTGGGCCTTAAAAAGCTGGCAGACCAATCGACAGCAGGCTCGCTACGCGCTGCTTGCTGCCGAGCTTTTGATCAGACTCAATCGCGCTCATGAAGCCATTCATGTTTTGGTCGAAACTGCCGAGCGCCTCCAGCAGTCAGCTGATAGTTCGGCGCGTCTGAGTCTCGAGCTGCGCATTGCTCGGATTTGGCTGGACGACATGCAGCGGCATGATCTGGCCATGGAGCGCGTCGAACGCGGGCGCGAGCTGATTCATGACGATGCAAATGGTCTCATGAATCTTCTGCAATTAGTCGAACGCATGGATGAACCAGATTTTCATGCCGAACTTGCTCTGCAACTGCTTCAGCTGGCGGTCAAGCAGCAGGATGAAGGCATGCTCCATCAAGCTGTTGAACGTCTGATGATGCTCGCGGTAAGTATCAAGCACAAAGATCAGCAGGCACTTATCTACGGCCAAATTCTGACCTACTCTTTGCTGGGAGTCGAACAGATCGAACAGATCGTAGGGCAGATGGAACTGCAGCTACCCTATGAAAATATCCTTGGTGCCATGGAACTCCAGGTTCTGCACCATGTCACCCAAGAGCAGGGTCGTTACTTTCTCGTGATGGGGGACATAGCCAGACAGTATCTCCACGATGGGGAGCGAGCGCGGCATTACTATGAGAAAGCTTTGCAGTATGGCTGCATGAGTCCTACGGCCTTTGATGTCCTTGACCAGGCCTATGCCCGTGAAGGGCGCGCCAATCAGCGTCATGATTTACTGAAAAAGCGTTTTGAATTGGCTCCTGAAAACGAGCAAAAAGTGATCCTTAGGGAACTCTTTTACTTCGATGAAGGAGTCAGTGAGACCGATAAGGATGCCTACGCTGTTCAAATATATCAGATCGATGCTGAGGATATCGGGCCCCTCGAAGAGAGAGTCACCGTCTATGAACAGCTGGGCGATGTGAATGCTATCCTTCGCCTCACCGAACAGCTCGTGGCTCTAGGGGGTGAGGCTGGACCTCTGCTCTCACTTTTGATGCATGCTTTACATGCCGTGCAATCGATGCCTGCAGAGCATCGCTACGAATCACTGGCAGAACTCTTGGTGCGCATTCAGGAGTTTCATCCCGATCCACGTGAACATGCTCATCACGCCTTGGAAGTTCTATGGGCTGATCCCCTCAAGCTTTATGTCAAACCCTATCTCGAATATGTCGTCGGTCTTGGCGATATCCCGAGCTATGATGCTACAGAAATGCTGCGACTTTTAAGCGATGATATGCCCAAGCTTCGGCTCCTCATGAGCTTATGGCATCGCCACCATCATCTGGATGCTGACATGGTGCGCCTGGCGCTGAGGCTTTCCCGTGAACTGAAGCAGGAGTTTGTGCAACGCTTGCCTCTGCTCATGCACTGGGCGTCTCATCATGATATGGATGCCGAACTCTGGGCTGATTATCTCCAGCATTGGCTGGCGATCGAAGATTCCCCGCATAGCTTGCAGCTGCTCGCAGCGCAATGGCCTCGCGCGCATTCGGAAAGTGAACATCGTCGTCTGGATGATATGTATCAGCAAACTCTGGCTCAAGGGGTTTGGGATAACGAGGATTTTGGGCATTTCTTCCAGATGCTACCGCTCTTGCCGGAAGAGTGGAACGATCGCATTAAACTGCGTTGGCTCGAGTATATCGGCTTTGATGTTGGTAT
>CANGNB010000154.1 GCA_947454545.1 Oligoflexaceae bacterium | reverse complement strand
GGAGCAGGTTTCACATCCATGCTCTGAGGAGCTGGCTCGGCTGAAGCCTGTGTACTGCTTTGGCTTCTCGAGGGAACCGATTGGGCTGAGCCCTTAAGGTTCGAACCACCACACGCAGTGAGGAGACCTGATGCAGTAAGTCCTATCTGCAAGCAAATGAGAAAACGATATCCAGCTGCCTTCATAGTCGTCCCGCCTTGTTCCATGTGAAACCAGGATGCTGCAGAAAGTATACCTACACAGAGCAAGAATCTTTTTAGCCTCTTGCAGCACGTCCCTGCCGCAAGAGGCTAAAGTTTTGACAGAAAGTCTGTCCAAGTTGTTTACAGGGCCTGGACCATCTGCCCTGGTATCAGCATAGCCTTACGAGGGGCCTTCCATCCAAAAAAGCTCTGCACCTTTTGCAAAAGCTGCAGGGGCGTCAGCTCCTGGGAGCGCATGCAGGTCACGCGCGGACATTTCTGCTTAAGAGCATTGAGAACGGCGTTGTGAAAGAGGGCTGGACTAGGACCTCGACCGAGTATCAAAAGCTCGTCGAGCTCAGGCATGGCCGCGATAACTTCAGCAAAGAAGGCTTCCCTGCGTTGGGCTTCGTGGTGAGCATGGTGTTGAGCCGAATACGGACCCGTTTCATGAAGGTAGGGGAGCGATTTGCCTCGGCCACCCGTTGCGCGATGTTTGGGTTCGAGCTCAGAAGGAAAAGAAGCAACCGACCATCCCGTCTCCTGCTGTGTGAAAAGGAGAGCTTTTTGACGGTCGATCCAAATACCTGCGATGGCGTGCACGCGTCCTTTGTTCATACGGAAGTCTCCTTAGTTTCAGAGAAAAGTTACCTTTCACTCTCACTGCTTCGCAGCAATTCTAAGGCCAAGCAAACCTCGTGCGAGACATCTGGCTCGCACCCAAGGTTCCTCAAGGCCTCGACCAAAAGCAGGCAGAAGGGACAAAGCGCACGCTAGTATGAAGTGCCACAGCTTGTGGAGGAAAAGCGCCCTTTTATGACTCTCCCCATCTCACCTCGATATTGAGGGGGGGTGGGTATTCCGGTGAAGTCAGAGGGCGCTAATATTCCGTGAATAATAGGGATTCGGCCAATTTTCGAGAGCCTTAAAGAAATTTCGTTAAAGAACCGATAGACCAAGCGATCCAGGAGGAATTGCGTGCGTTTTCTGAGTCGAGGGGACATCAATGAGACGAAACCTATTATGGTTTGGACTAGCACTTCTCTGTGCTTGTACCCAGTATAAGCCCAATTACAGCACTGGGACGCGAAAAGTGAATGAGGGAGGAGCTTCCGGTAGCCTAGGTCAACCTAGCGCCAGCGGGAGTGAAATCGTGCTAGCGAACGCAAAGCTCAGCGCCAATCCCGGGCCTTATCAAGTCAAAATCGATTATGCCGGGGGAACCAAGACCCTTGATTTCACCCCTAGTGGCAATGAGTCTCGGCTTCCTCTCGCTGGCGTCTCTGCTGGAACTGCCGGAGTGATGACTCTGGAAATCTCCAGCGGCAACAAACTGAAATTTGTCGTCAAAAAAGCCAACGTAGCCCTGTCTCCCAGTGAAGCGAGTCGTGTGGTGATCGATGATTGCCTGATTCTGCCGGCACCCTGGGAAGGTAAGTCCAACGATGGGAGTTGTGACTGGACGATTCAGGAAGTTAACAACTGAATGCGTTTTGCGTGCCTATGATGACGCTGGTTCGCAAAAGAGGGGACTCAGATGAAGCACTTTCGCTCTTGGGCTATATTGGGAATCGCTAGCTTGACCTCCTGCGCCGATCCCCATCCATCACTCGATCCCTATAGCAAGGGTTCGCCAGAATTTAAAAATCTTGTGGCTCAGGGAGCAGGCAGCCAAAGGCCGGCACCCATGGTCGAAGGTCAAAGCCTAGGCCTGACCCTTGGTCTGGGTCCCATCTTCAGCTACCACATCGATCCTGTGACGGGAAATTGGAGTTGGATTTCCTATGATACGAGCCGGCAAGAGTTGATCAGCCCAGAGACCGACCTCGTCGCCTGGGGGAAAACCTTTATAGAACGCTACGAGCGAGAGCTTGGGATTAAGCCAGAGGAGCTCGCTCAGTTCGAAAATACTCTCTATCACCCTTTCGAAAACCAAACCATGCTGAGCTTTCAGCGCAAGTATCAAGATCTTTCTGTGAAGGGCGCATTTATCCAGCTCATCTTTGCCCGCAGCTCGGAAGGTTGGCGCTTGCGGGAGGTTATTAACAATTCGCTCGGTCCTATCAACCTCGGTACGAGCAGCAGTGCCTCGGCTATGGTCGATGCCGATCAGGCCCGCACGGTTACAGGTCTTGAAGGTCTCGAGACCATCGCTCAAAGGCCCTTGATCCAACCCTATCTCCGAAACGGTTTCTATGATTTTCGCGTAGCGACAGAATTCAAATTTCGTGACCCCGAAGACGAAGAAGTGTTTACGGTGACTCTCGACAATGATTCGAGTCAGATCCTTGAGGCCGCCTCAAGCCATATCCGTGCGCGAAATGAAATTTCAGCGGAACATTATACGAAAACATACATTGCTAAAGATCAGAAATTCAGCCCCCTGCCTTATGTCCGAGTTCAGGATGCAGCCAATGCTAACACGAACGCTGATACCGGGGCCGATGGTGTCATCGATGTCGCTTTCACGAATGGGACCTTGGTATTTGGTGGAGCCAAGAGCAAAGCAAAGATCATCAGCGAGCAGGTTCGAGCCGCCGAGACAGCTATTTACTCAGCACCAGTAAGCCTTTCAGCTAGCGGCAAAACTCAGGTGACCATGGCGGCTGTCGATCCTGCAGCGATCAATAGCTACATGGGGATACACGAAGTCATAGATTTTGTGCAAAAGTACATCGACATCAGTCAGCTTCCAACGGTCGTTAATGGTCTTCAGACTCGCATCAATAAAAACGATTTCTGCAATGCTTACTACGATCCCAATACGCTGACCTTGAATTTCTTTCGTCAGGGTACTCTTCAAGGAATGACCTGTACCAATACCTCACTCATCAAAGATGTGGTCTACCACGAATGGGGACACTCTTTGGACGACTTTGTTGGGGTTGTCAATCGGAAGAGCAATCCCCAGGCCACCGGTATTACCGATGGAGCTTTTTCTGAGGGAATAGGCGATATCTTGGGTTCTATGATTATCGCTGATCCCAACATAGGGAAGGGCTTTTTTCTCAATCAAACCCAGGGTATTCGCTCAGTAGAAAATACCCGTAAACACCCACCGGCAAACCAAGCCGAAGCCGAGGTGCATTCTGCGGGTCAGATCATAGGAGGGGCCTTCTGGGATTTGCGTAAAGGCCTGATCGCTAAGTTTGGTGCGAAAGCTGGTGCGGATCTCTACGCGAAGATGTTCTTGCAGCATCTGCTGGTCACCGACCGTTACACCGACTCTTATCAGTCGGTGCTTCGCATCGATGATAACGATAACAATCCTGCAACCCGTTCCCCGAACTACTGCCTGATCAATCGCGCTTTTGCTGTTCACGGCCTCACGGGCGGCACCGTTGAAGGTGATAGCTGTGTCGATGCCGATCCAAGCCTCAAGGTTCGCGTCGATGTCGACTTTGGTCAAGGTCAGCTCGGCCTCATCGCTTCGTCGGGAGGGGCTGCATCCATCCTGTTCTGTCCTGGCAAAGTCAGCAGCTGCAAAAAAGGCGACGCGGGGGTAGTGGCCTTTCAACCTCTGAAGGAAACGACGACCTACTACCTGAGTTCAGACCGCAAGTTCTACAATGCCGAACAGCAGGCTAAAGTCCAAGTCAAAGCTGGAGAAGTTTATACACTGATCTCCTATGACGAGGCTGGCAAACTGATTGGAAGCCGAGCTTTAAGCTTTGGCAGTCGCGACAAATCCAAAGACTTGTCCGCTGGATTTAAGTGAGCCGCGAGCAAGTTTTGCTGACAGGCTTCCAGGAGTAGGGGCAAGATTCGCGGCAGCTGTAGTCCTGAGTCCGCAGAGCGAGCCTCCTCTTGGTTTAAGATTTCACAGAGTTCTTTTAATTTGGCTCCCCTCGCCAGCGCCTTCCAGCAGGAGGCCATCTCCGTTGGGAGAGGCTTCACGGCTACGCGCTCATGTTCCGTGTACATCAGATGATAGCAAGGTTCCTGTCGCGGCTTTGGAAGGGGTTGCTGAGCCTTCTGAGCCTCGCAAAAAGACCCGATATTCCACTCTGAAAAGAGCACTTGAATGGGATGAGCCAACTGCAGGACGACCTCGTCCCAAGTCTCTTCGCTCCAGCCTAAAAGTTCCTGCAGCTTGAGGCGTTGGTCAAGTGGGGTAGGGTCTTGCAGGCTAGCTGCAAAGAGCTGTTCTTCCCATGCAGCGAGTTCGACGAGAAAGCTCTGGGGATGGGGGGGGAGAAGCCTTTCACTTTGCTTGATATGTTCGGAAAGACCTTGACCCACATCTTGAAGCGCAAAAGGGTCTTTCGCTCTGGCTTCAATAAAGTCTCGCATAAGCCAATTAAAATCCGTCTGGCCTAGAACTTGGACGCAGATGGGGTAGATAGCTGCGAGAACGTCTAAGAGGCGATCTCCATAGGCATTTTGGTAGTAGCTGAGCGCTACGGATGCAGCCGTTGGGTTGTTCTGCTTTACCTTATCAAGCCCTTCGGAGATGTCCTGGTGATCTTGAACGATGGCTAGAACATGAGACTGTACCTGTGCAAGTGAAGCTGAGGTAGGGTGGTGTCCGCAGGTAGATGTCGAGGGGAGGTTTAGTTTCGGTTCGTGCTCCCGAGCTGGGGAGGCAGAGAGGGCTCGAGCGCGATCCAGCTCGCGGCACAGATCTTCAAAAGGTGGAAGATCACTGTCCCATTCGACGATGACATCTGCCGTGGGATAGACGGCAAAGGCTTTTTGACAAAGCTTCCAAACATCCTCAGCA
The DNA here is from genome assembly GCA_947454545.1 of Oligoflexaceae bacterium. GTDB lineage: Bacteria > Bdellovibrionota_B > Oligoflexia > Oligoflexales > Oligoflexaceae > Oligoflexus. The sequence goes on along the minus strand of CANGNB010000154.1, from coordinate 4,228 downwards.
ACAGGCTGATCATGGGTGTCGATACAGAGACCCTTTTGATCTTTGTGGCCCGCAAGATGGATCTGTGCGACCCACTCGGGCTTCAGGACTCTCAGATACTCCTCAGGATCCCACCCCAAATTTTTTTGATTGACGATACAGTTGTTGAGATCAAGCAAGATGCCACAGCCTGTCCTTTGGCAGAGTTCGGCAAGAAATTCGGCCTCGCTGCGATCAGAAGCGACAAAGCTCACGTAGGCGCTCGGGTTTTCCAGCAGGAAGCGACTTCCCAAAAAGTTTTGCATGAAATCGATGCGCTCGCGGATATGCTCCAAAGATTCTTGGTTTAATGGCAGCGGTAGCAGATCGTAAGAAGACTTTCCTCCCAAAGAAGTCCAAGCGAGATGGTCAGAGACGGACTCCGGTTCGAGCCAAGCCACGAGTTCTTTGAGGGCTTTGAGATAGTGTCGATCCAAGGGGGAGGCCGAGCCGATGGACAGACTCACTCCATGGCAGCTGATGGGGTAATCCCTGCGTACAGAGTCTAGGATACGCTGCGAGCGAAGCCCTTTTCCCATAAAGTTTTCACTGATAATTTCAAAGCTATCGACCCCGGAAACCTTGCCCTGCAATACTTCGGGGTAGTGCGGGGGACGCAAGCCAAGACCAAATCGCCGTTGACGGGGGCCTGAGAGCATAGGAAATCCTCACTCTGAAATCAGCTAAGACTCTAAAAAGCCTAGCAAAATTATGGTCAAAAGCCCAGCTTGCAAAATCTCGTTGCAATCCAAAATGACATGGTGTAGGTATGTGCGTAAGCTTGACGCTTCTTGAGGCGGACAGGCGAAGTGGTTGCCCCCTCTGGTTGTTATTGCGGTGTTGTTGTGAGGTTCATTATGCGAGCGAAAAAGACATCTGGCCTGAAATCTTGGTTGCTTCCCATCGGTTTTATCATCGGTTTGGGATCTTTTCCCGTCATGACAAGTGTGATGGGTGCTGTCAAAAATCACAAAGCGGTTCATGCGAGTCGCTTTGCTTCAAGCAAAAAGAGCTCCCATAAAGCCCACCATGGACACAGTTCGCTGCATAGTTCCAAAGCTCATCACAAGGGCGCCCACAAAGGCAAAAAAGGCAGTAAGAAGATGGCTCACAGCGGGCGTAAGCATAAAAAGCACCATGCTCACTGAGCGAAAAGCCTAGGCCTTGAGAGCCTCGCTTCCGCTCAACTCTTCTGCCTTCAGTGATCCTTTTTTTCTAGGTAGTAGTCGTAGTTGCCCTCATACATACGCAGTTCGCCATCGCGGATTTCAAAAACGCGATTGGCGATTTCGCGGAGGAAGTGGCGATCGTGGCTGACAACCAAGACGGTACCATCGAAATCTTTGACAGCTTTGAGCAGAGTTTCTCGCGACTCGATGTCAAGGTGGTTGGTCGGTTCGTCGAGGACCAGAAAATTCATGGGACTCGCCAAGATAATAGCTAAGAGCACTCGACTGCGCTCGCCCCCAGAAAGCATACCGATCTTTTTATCAACATCATCGCCGCTAAAGAGAAAAGCTCCGAGTATATTTCGGATGTAGCCTATGCTGGCGTCCGGCAGACGCTGACTCATCTCTTCCATAAGCGTACGTTTGGGATCCAAAAGATCGAGGGCGTGCTGACTGAAATAGCCGACCCGAACGCTGGGCCCTATACTTACTGAGCCACTCGTTGGTTCTGTTTCGCCAACGATAGTTTTGAGCAGGGTAGATTTTCCGGCGCCATTGACGCCCGTCAAAGCAATTTTGTTGAGACGTTGAATGACGCCGCTGACCCCACGAAATACCGACTTTTGGGCCCCATCGTCCCGCTGCCAGATCTTGCTCAGGTCACTGAGCCGAGCTACGTCTTGGCCACTACGTGGCGGGTTAGGAAAGCTAAAATCTATGCTTCGCACCTCATCAGGGGCTTCGATGCGATCAATTTTTTCGAGCTTTTTGACACGCGATTGCACCTGGGCTGCGTGTGAGGCTCGGGCCGCAAAACGTGCGATAAAGTCTTCTTCTTTGGAGAGCATCTCCTGCTGACGTCGATGGGCAGCTACCTGCTGCTCGCGCCGCTGTTCGCGCTCTTTCAGATAGAACTCATAATTTCCCGAATAGACAGTAATCTGGCGACTGGCGATCTCGACGATTCTCTGAACGAGGCGATTCATAAATTCGCGATCGTGACTCGTCATGATAATGGCGCCCTTATAGGCATTGAGCCATTCCTCAAGCCAAAGGATCGATTCAATATCGAGATGGTTCGTTGGTTCGTCCAGGAGGAGCACATCAGGCTGCAGTGTGAGCAAGCCCGCGAGGGCGATGCGCATCTTCCAGCCACCGCTAAACTGCTCGACCGAGCGATGAAAATCGTCCGGACCAATGCCGAGACCCGTGAGGACGGCCTTTGCCCGAGCTTCTAAATCATAACCATCACGTTGCTGAAATTCTATCTGAGCGTCCCCATAACGTTCCATCAGTTCGGCAAAGGCATCAGGATCCATGTCGCTTGTCGAACCGTTGGACAGCTGCTCTTCGACCTCACTGATGAAAGCTCCCAGTTCGGCTACACGACCCGCTGAAGCGATCACCTGCTCGAGAGCTGAGCGCCCCTTCATCTCACCGACGTCCTGCGAAAAATAACCGAGAACGGTATTGGGCTGAACGGTGATAGTGCCCGCATCGGCATGATCTTCGCCCATGATCAGGCGAAAAATTGTGGTTTTGCCGGCACCATTCGGCCCGACAAGACCGATACGATCGCCGGGGCGAATCATAAACGATGCGTTTTCATAGAGGACTCGTTGGCCCTGACGTTTGGTGAGATTATTGAGATGAATCATGCTGTCTGATACTTTCGTGAACTGAGAGGAGAAGGGCCCGTAGCGGGCGCCTTCTGTGTTGTGATGCTAGGACCAAGTGAGAACGACTTTACCCGATTGACCTTCGTTCAAAATTTTAAAACCCTGTTCGAACTCTTCGGCATTGAAACGATGGGTGATCACGGGTGCAATGTTGAGTCCGCTTTGCAGCATGCTGCTCATCTTATACCAAGTCTCGAACATCTCACGGCCATAGATACCCTTGATAAACAGGCCCTTGAAGACGACCTGGCTCCAGTCGATAGCAACCTCATCAGAGAAAATCCCCAGCAAGGCGATGCGCCCGCCATGATTCATGGTTTCGATCATGCTCCGAAAGGCACGAGCGTTGCCAGACATCTCAAGGCCGACATCGAAGCCTTCCACCATGCCCAGATCTCTCATGACATCGCTGAGCTGCTCTCGGCCCACATTCACGGCACGTGTCGCACCCATCTGGGTCGCAAGCTGCAAGCGATAGTCGTTGACATCAGTGACAACAATGTGACGAGCTCCGACGTGACGGGCGATGGCTGCCGCCATGATACCAATTGGGCCTGCACCTGTGATCAGCACGTCTTCGCCGACGAGATTAAAGGAGAGGGCCGTATGGGCTGCATTCCCGTAGGGGTCGAAGATGGAGGCCACTTCATCAGGGATGCTGTCAGCAATCCGAAAGGCATTGCAGGCAGGGATCACAAGGTATTCAGCGAAGCAACCTTGGCGATTGACGCCGACTCCGACCGTGTTCCTGCAGAGGTGCCGCAGACCGGCACGACAGTTGCGGCAGTATCCGCAGGTGATGTGGCCTTCTCCTGAAACGCGGTCACCGACTTTATATCCTTGGACTTGGGGGCCCATTTTTTCGATGATGCCCACGTATTCATGGCCCGTGACCATGGGAACAGGAACAGTTTTTTGCGCCCAGGTGTCCCAGTTATAGATGTGAAGATCTGTGCCACAGATCGCGGTTTTTTTGATGCGAATCAAGATCTCATCGGGACCGGGTTCAGGGACTGGAACCTCTTCCATCCAAAGGCCAGGTTTGCGATGACGTTTGACAAGGGCACGCATAAGCTTCGCCATGAGGGTTCTCCTTTGTCTCAGATAATTCCGAACTGGCGTCCGACCTTGGCAAAAGCTGCCACAGCGCGGTTCAGTTGCTCTTGGGTCAAGCCTGCAGACATTTGGGTACGAATTCGCGCTTGGCCTTGCGGCACAACCGGATACGAAAAGCCAATCACGTAGATACCTTCCTTCAGGAGGGCATCGGCCACACGTCCGGCAAGGCTTGCATCGCCAAGCATGACGGGAATAATGGGGTGATCTCCTGCTTTCAGGGTGAAGCCGAGCGCGCTCATCTCT
>CANGNB010000153.1 GCA_947454545.1 Oligoflexaceae bacterium | reverse complement strand
TAGCCGATCGCATCCAGTCGAATGATCCAAAGCTTATGAACACCTTGTGCTCGCTGCTCCTGACTAAAAAGATGCTCATCGAATCCATGAGCAAGACCACTGTCGTCTTTAACCCGCCGATCCCCACAGCCATGAATCCTTTCGCCAAAGACACGATTTATGAAGACCAGATTGGCGACAGCTTCACCATGAAATCAAGGGCGACCATCGAGTCAACCGACAACATGATGCTGACTCAAGGCATGAGCTTTGATGTGACAGCCACCATCAAAAAGATGCCCCTCGAGCAGATGGACTACTGCCAACAGCCCGTCACCGATGCGATCGTCTATCGCCTCACACTTTCGACCGAAGATCCCGCGATGCTCGGCACTGTCGGCATCATGAAGCAGCTCGATTTTTTCAAGAAAAAAGGCAAGGTTGGCGAACTCTTCGCTGCCATTGGCGCCGATGCCGGCATCGATATCGTCAAAAAGCCACTTTGTATCCGCCTCTGAGAGAGGCTGCTTTCACTAAGACGGTAACAGGGGGAATGCATGCAGACGGTTAAGACTTGGTTTCAGCGTTACCTCATCGGAGTGCTCGCTCCCTGTCTCGTCCATTGCGCCGAACCAAAGATACAAAAGCTTGATCAGAGCTCAGCACCGGCAGCTGCAACAGCGGAAGCAAAAGGCAGCCGTCTGACCGATCCAGCCCCCGTCGTTTCTCTGCATACGGATGCCTGCGCCGCTATAAAAGCTAGGCTCAGCAATACCTATCCTGACCTGTCCGAAAACTTTTGCGGCGCTAAAGCCCTAGGCGACATCTCACTGTCTGACGTCTACTTTAGCGACAAAAAAGGTAAGCCGGTTCTGACGACCGAAGAAAAATCCAGCGATGGAGTCTCCCACTTAGGCTATGCTTCGCCCCTTTATATCAACCTAGGAGCTGTTGATTTTTTTGAGTTCATCGTCGCTGGTATTATGAAAAAGGGCGTTGGAGGTAAGTCTTTTGATCCTTCTATCAAAGCTTACGAATTTATACCGCAGATTCCCAAGGCACCTTTCGTCGTCTCTGAGTATGCCTACAAACTCGATTTTGATCGCAGTTTTGGCGATATCAAACTCAAGACTTCCAAACTTGGGATCACGACCCGTAAGATCTATCTGCCAGACGAAAAGCTTTTTATACTCGCCGAGACCAACACAGAAGTCTTAGAGGAAGGTCTCTTCAAAAAATGGGGACTCTATCTGGTCTTTCAACAAAAAGATGAAGGCACCGTGATGTGGAGCTACCTCGACATGAAGATCTCCAATCTCGGCATCCACGAACTGATCAAAGACCAATTTTTGCAGATGGCCGACAATATTCCTTCGCAGTTCTTCGAAAACGTCAGCCGCATCTCGGGGGAATAAAGCCATGAAACGCCTGCTCAGCGCCATGCTTTTGCTCGGCACAAGCGCCCAAGCCAAGGAATTTCTGCTCAGCCCTGATACGCGCGCCAAGGCTGCATCGGGAGCGGGTCTTTACTATTCCTCGGGCTCTTCGAGCCTATTTTATAATCCAGCAAATCTCTCTAAGCTCAGCGGCAACGAACTCAAAGCCGAACTCAGCTTAGGCTCAGTCGATTATTCTTATACGCCTGCATCAGATGCCAAAGCGGGTGGTATCAGCCTCAAAGCGCCCCCCGTGTTCTTTGGTGGCGCTATGGATACACCTCTCGGCATAAAACTTGGAGCCGCCTTTATTCCAAAAGGAACAGGCCAAGCGAGCACGATCGACAAATTGCCCATGAGCGTTCAAGGCAGTCAGATTACCGTAAAAGCTGTCCAGACCGACAAAAGCTTTCGCTATGGTTTAGGCGCTGCAGCAGCCCCGATGGAAGGCCTTCGCATTGGCGCCGGCATCTTGGGAGACGTTGACGATCAAAGCACGCTCGTTTACGGCGATGCTCTCGACCCAACAGTATCGATGAGCAATCGGGGTAGCTTTCAGCGCTACACCTTTGGCGGCACCTACAGCCTAGACCCCCACTGGAGTCTCGCGGCCGCCTACACCTCAGCCCTCGTCAAAGAGTACAAGGGTGAAATCAAGCTCTTCCAAAATCTTGGCCAAACCGCTTCTTCAACCTCAGATTTTCTCCCTTCGGAAATCAAACTGGGCGGCCAACTCCACCTCAAGCGTCTGACTCTCGATCTCGAGTACAGCTATCTGCGCTATGCCAGCGGTCGCTATTTTCGCCGCACCGGAATATCCAATGGCACCATCGAAGAAAAAGACTTCGTCAACACTCATAACCTTCGGGTCGCTGGTAGCTATCGTTCAGGCCGTGAAACCTTTATCGGTGGCTTTGCCATGCTGCCCTCGTCGGTGGGCTATGGACGCTTCAAGCAGCAAACCAGCCTAGCTGGGACAGCCGACGTTGAAGTCTCAGGCATTCAAATGTCAGCCGATTTTGACTATGTGAATCAGTATATTTTTTCGACTGGCCTCATGCATCGCTATTCGAGCTCAACTCAATTTGGCTTTTACGGCAGCTACCTTGCTGGGCGCAAGGATGTCCCCGTCTTCGCCCCCAATCCTGGTCAGTACCGGCTCAATGTCATCCAACTCGGTTTTGGTACCGAATACAACCTTTGAATAACCTCAAAGAGGTGACCCCAAGCGGGCACCCATCGTTCTAAATGCCTTCAAAAAACCTTTATTTTCAAATTCTTAGCGAACATACTGCAGAACTTACGCTACGCTACCGATAGTATTTAAGCGTTTGTAAGTTTTTCCAGAGAATGAGCGACTGATGAGCTTTCGAGTCTTTCCATCCTCTCTGACCACGGTCCTTGCAGGCCTATGCCTGCTCGGAATCGGAGCCTGTACGCCTGCCGAGCAGGATGCCAAGCTCACCAGAAAAGAGGGTTCCAAAGGCTCATCTGCATCCTCTTCCTCAGGCAACAGTCAGGACGGAGTTGTGGCTCCAACTCCCGTCACAGGAACCTATCTCACCTGTGCCCTCGAACGTTTGGCTACCGAAAGTAATCCCTCTAGCCAAATGGCGTGCGCACTTGCCGATGCAGCAACCCATAAAAAGGTCGACCTTGAAAAGCTCGTCCTAAATCCCGAGTTCAGCCTAGCACCCTTACCCCAGATCCAGATCAGCCGCCTCATCTTGAATGCTGATCCTCGTTGGCACATACTCTTTACCCTCAAAGCGGCGAGTGCCAGTGAGGCCAACACTGCTCTGAAACAAGGTACGGTGAACTTTACGGCCCAGAGCAAAGATCCTGCCGTCAAAGCACTCATCACCCAAAACGCAAAGGTCACGGACGCCCTCACGGCAACGGCTCAGAGTGTTCCTGAATCCTCCCTTGATGGCAACAGCAGTCAGATCCAATCTCTCGCCTTAGCTAGCCAGACCAGCAACGGACAGATCCAGTACGCCTGCCGAGGCTATTCGACCACCGATAAAGGCTTTCACCTGGGGCGACTGCTCGCAGGTGAAGATCGCTGTGCTTTTGCCTATGCAACGAGCAGCGAGCGTTCTGCCGTCTTCGACTACATCTCGGCTCAAGTGACTCAGACCTGGGTCACTGGCAGTAATGGGAGCATTCCGACCAACGCGCTGGCCCTTGGCAAGGAAGGCAATGGATCGCCGCAGTATCTCTGCCGCGCTCAAGTGGCCTCTGAAGGCCTGGTTTATGGCAAAATTGCACAAGGCTATAATGGCTGTAATATCTACGCGGTGAGCGGCTACATCCAGGTCACCAGTTACGAAATCCTCGCGCCTTGATAATTCCGACTTGCTCCTCCCCTTGAATTACGCGATTTTTCCTAAGGCCCCTTGCGGGCTCTCTATCCCCCGTCCTACGAAAGGTCTCCCATGCTGACCCCTCGCTTTTTTGCTGCGATCGCTGTGCTGCTTTCTGCTGCACCGCTTCTAGCCGAATCATTTCGAGCTCCCTTGGCCGAACAGCGTCCCTTCGTTCACGAAAAGTTTGGCGATAGGCGCGAGGACCCCTATGCTTGGCTGAACCAGCGCAAGGATCAGAAGGTACTCGCCTACCTTCAGGCCGAGAATCTCTACACCGACCAGGTCATGGCTGACAGCAAGGATCTTCAGCGAAACCTCGTCGATGAATTTACCAAGCGCCTCGAGCCGATCGCAGAGAGTGTTCCCTACAAAGAAAAAGGCTACGCTTACTTTACCAGCACAAAAGCTGATGAAAACTATGCGAGCTACTATCGCTACCCGATCGGACAGCCTGAAAAGCGCGAGCTTCTGCTCGATGGCAACAGCTTAGCTAAAGGTCAAAGTTTTTTTTCCCTAGCCCATCTTTCCGTGAGCCCTGATGACAAACTCTTAGCCTACGCTGTCGACAGCACAGGGCGACGCTTTTACACGATACACGTGCTTGATCGTGTCACCCGCAAACCCGTGCTAACGATTCCAGATGTGACCGGAGAGTTCGAGTGGACGGCAGACAGCATGGCCATAGTCTACACCCGACAGGATCGTGTAACGCTGCGCTCTTTCGAAGCTTGGCGTCGCCCAATCAAAGCTCCCAAGCCTACACTCCTCTATCGGGAAGCTGATACAACCTTTACATTGGGTCTCGAAAAAAGCCGCAGTGGCCATTTCTTCTTTCTTAATTCAAACAGCACCCTCTCGAGTGAGGTTCGCTATCTCGACGCTCGCAATCCAAAAGCCAAAGCTTTGCTCTTTCAAAAACGCCAGCGCGATCTCGAGTATTCCATCGAAGATGGCGGCGATCGTTTCTATATCCTAAGCAATTTCAAGGCCCCCAATTTTCGCCTCTTAGAAACACGTTTAGACCAAACCAGTTTGGAACACTGGAAAGAACTCGTACCTGCTGACGCTGAGACCCACCGCACAGGCTTTGAAGTTTTTGCCAATTTCCTTGTGCTCCACGAACGCAAGGGAGGTGCCGACCTCCTCCGTGTCTATGATCGCAAAGAGCAGAGCTGGCGCTCTCTTACTTTCCCCGACCCTGTCTACAGTGTCTCGAGCTACATCAATGCTGAATATGAAAGTTCCGACTACCTCTATCACTACGAATCCTTGGCGACACCTCCGAGTGTATACCGCCTCGATTTTTCTACAGGCGCTCAAGCTCTAGTCAAAGAAGAACCTGTTCTGGGTGGTTTTGATAAAGGCAAGTACACCAGTGAGCGCGTGTTCGTAAAAGCGCGTGATGGAGCCTCTATTCCCCTATCGCTCGTCTATCGAAAAGATCTCAAGCGTGACGGGACCGCCCCCGCATTGATCTATGGCTATGGTTCGTATGGGGTCACCATTGATCCGCACTTCTCCTTGACACGCCTCAGCCTCTTGGATCGAGGCTTTGTCTATGCCATCGCTCATGTCCGAGGCGGAGCTATGCTAGGACGCAGCTGGTATGAGGCAGGCAAGCTTCTGAACAAGAAAAACACCTTCCAGGATTTCATCGATTGCAGCCAATTTCTTATCGATCAGCGCTATACCCAGAGCCAAAAACTCTTTGCGATGGGAGGAAGCGCGGGTGGGCTCCTGATGGGCGCGGTAACGAATATGCGTCCTGACCTCTATCGCGGGATCATCGCTCAGGTTCCCTTTGTCGATGTCGTCACCACTATGCTCGATGAGAGTATTCCGCTGACCACTGGGGAATACGATGAATGGGGTGATCCCCGAAAGAAAGAATACTATGAGTACATGAAGTCCTATTCACCTTATGACAACGTCGAAGCCAAAGCCTATCCCAATATCCTGGTCACCACAGGACTACATGACTCGCAGGTCCAGTACTGGGAACCGGCAAAATGGGTGGCGCGTCTGCGCACCAAAGCCCAAGGCAATCCTCTTATCCTCTTAAAAACCGACATGAATGCTGGGCATGGAGGAGCCTCGGGACGTATCAGTAAATTTGAAGAGCAGGCCTTTGTCTATGGCTTTATCCTCAAAGTCTTGCAGTCGACGCCATCACAGAGCTAGGAGCTCCCCCATAGCCGCGGGGGCTCATTTCAGGTAAACTAGGGGCACTTCACGAGTAAAGAGGTTCCCCTTTCATGAAACCCCCGCGTCTTTGGAAAAAACGTCGGCTTGCTCGACGCCTCCTGGCTCTATTCATTCTGGCGCTAGCCTTTCGTTTCATCAGCCGAGAGCTGCAAGGGGTTGAAGCCCATGAGGTTTGGCATCAGCTTCGTCAGATCAGTCCCCAACGCCTGCTGCTGATCTTCTGTCTGGTGGCTATCGATTATGGAATCTTATCCCATTATGATGGCATGACTCTTCGCTATCTCAAGCAAGAGCTCCCGTGGTCTAAAAGTCGTCTTGGGAGCTTTCTTTCCTACTGCTTTAACTTTAACTTTGGCTCATTGGTCGGCGGGATAGGCTTTCGCTTCCGAGTCTATATGCTCTGGGGCTTGGAAGCTCCCGTCGTCACGCAGCTCCTGCTTTTTTCACTCCTGACCAACTGGCTAGGACATTTTACCCTCAGCGCCCTCATCTTTCTCAGTGCTCCCACAGCAGCAGATCGTTTGGGGGTTCCCGTCAGCATCCTGCAAACATGGGGCGCTCTTTCAGGAACTCTTGTCGCCAGCTACATTCTCCTAAGCCTGATGGGTCGTCGTGAGTTTAAGCTGTGGCGTTGGCGTTGGCCGATTCCAAATAAGCGCCTGGTGGGCCTGCAAATCCTCTGTTCATGCACCCACTGGCTTCTGGTAAGTTCGGTCATCTATACAATCTGGACGGCTTACGCGCCTGAAACAAGCTACTTTTCGATCCTATCCACCCATCTTAGTTCGGCTGTCCTGGGAGCCATCACTCAGGTCCCGGGAGGAATCGGCATCTTAGAGGCCGTATTCGTCAAAAGCTTTTCAGATTCCATGGACAAGGCAACCGTCGTCGCTAGCCTGCTCTGTTTTCGTCTCGTTTACTATTTTATCCCCCTACTTTTTGCGTTGCTCCTTTACGGTCGACTCGAGTGGCATCAGGAAGACTGATTTATGGATCTAAAAAGAGATCGTTACAGCTCCTCCTCCCCCCAACATGCTATGCTAAGGATCGTGCTTTTTCTCATGACCTAGGGGAGGACTCACTCATGACACAGACTTTTGGCTCAAGGCTCATTCTTGGGGCCGCCTTGCTCACTTTTTTTTCTTGCAAAACACGTTCGCTCGAGAATACAGCGCTCAAAGACTTAACAAACTCAGCGCAGCAAGGGGAGGCGCTGCCTCCGGACACTCAAGCGCGCTGGGATGCCTACGTGCAATCTCTTCCTCTGGATCGTCTCCAGGAAGGCTGTGCCCCCAAACAGTTCCGCCCCCAACAAAAATCGCGCGGACTGGTCGTCATCTACCACGGCTTTACCGGCTGCCCGAATCAGTTTATCAACGTCGCTGAAGAGCTCCAGGACCTCGGCTATCACGTGCTTTTACCACTGCTCCCTGGCAATGGCCGCATCGCTAAATCGATCGATCAGGCCACGATTCAAAAGCTAGAAGCAGAGCGTAAAAAGCCTATCGCCCAAATCGTTCGCGAAGGGGGTGCCCCCCAGGTGGTCTTCGATAATTTCGACGATATCCCCAACGAAACGGAGAGCTACGTCCAGTACGCTCTGACCATGACGAAGATTGCCGAAAGTTTTCCTGGGCCTCGCATCATTGTAGGTCTATCGCTGGGCGGAGGCCTAGCTGTCAAAACCCTGATCACTGGGGCTGAACGCAAACCCAAAGGCTCGCCCAATGTTTGGGAACGCGGCCTGCTCATTACTCCTTTTTTCAAAGCTCCAAGTATTCTTGGCAACACCGTCAAAGTCGTCCCAAATGCTTCGGCTGGCATTGATGTCGGGTTTGGAGCAGGCTGCGAAGCTCGTCAGGTAGATATCGGCTACCGCAAATCAAACGGCATCTGTGACTTTGAAATCGAAAATATCAAGGCTCTCCAAAGTCTCGGCGCCCAGGTTGGGGTCCAGAAGGAAATGAGCAAAATAAAAGTCCCCGTCGCAGTGATTGGAGTCGCCAACGATAAGACTTCAGATAACACGGCCATCATCAATGCTTTTTCTTTCACAGATCCTGCAAAAACTCGGGTCTGTTTCTATCCCGACGAGGTCAATCACGCCACCATCATCGAAGCGGACTTTGCACCTTTGGCTGAAAGCTATCGTTCCTCGCTGCCAAAGGCCCGCGATCGCAATGCCACCCCTCGATTCGCTCGCCACTGGTCGCGAGCTGTCCAAGACAAAATTGTCACCTACATTGCCGAAGGCTTTGATACTCAGGGGGGACCTTTTACGGTATCGACAGAACCCAGCACCGAAAAAAACCCCAAAGCTATCCGTTGCGCACTGACGATCGATTATGATGCCGTTCAGGAACAAAACCGAAAGCTTTGTCGTGAAGGCAAAGGCCTTCCAGACTACTGTGCTGATCTTGAGTTTATCTACCCGAACTACTGCCAATCCCCTGATGTTCAGGGACTTCCCGACGCAAGTCGGTTCAAGCAGTACTGCCTTGGAAAATTCCCAAAAAAATAGGGCTGATGACTGCAAAAGAGCAGCGCCTCTGTCCAAGATTTAGTCAGGAGATGAGCTCTCCCTCCGGGGCGAGGGGGACAAAAACTGAATAAAGACAGACAGCAAGCGCTGCCCTCTTCTTTGAATCGAGCTGGCACACATCAAGCAAAACAGCAGACGTCACGTGCCTAGAGCACCCTAGAGGAGCTGTTGATGCTGAGATCTACGCTGAGCCGCCGCCAAGAAAGCTTCCGGGACATTCGTCAGTGCAAGGATCGCGATCGCTTTCAACGAGCCCGCAACCAAACTCGCACGCGACATCGCGAGGATATCGCGCTCCCTCCAACCGGCGATCCTGCTTCCCCCCTGGGCGAGCTCAGTCTTTGCCCGCACCTCAGCTTTGAAGAACTTCGTCGCGAGCTTGAGCGCCTGCGCTAAACTCCGTCCTTTAAGGATCTGCGCGCTAAGACAGTCGATCAAGCTTTGCTATGCTGAGCATACTGCATATCAATGCCGCGAATATGAGCTGAAAGCCAGAGCTGCAAAAAGTCAAAAAACTCTTGCTTGAGTTGTCCCTCTGTTTTGAAACTCTGCACGTGACCTTGGAGTTTGCGAATAAGGTCCGCATGAATAATCTTATGCGTTTCGAGCTTGGGATACTGTATCCGAGCCATGTACTCTTCCTCGTCTCGAAAATGCTCCATGGTATAGTCTACGAGGCTCTCGACACACTGTTTGAGTACGCTTCGATCGGCTTTCGCTGAGTACTCTTCATGCAATCGATTCATCAAAGAGATCAACTGCTTGTGCTCTTGATTCATCTCTCGAACTCCCAGATCGT
>CANGNB010000152.1 GCA_947454545.1 Oligoflexaceae bacterium | reverse complement strand
GGTAGATAGCTTCGATTTCATCGCCCTGCATGCGACGGATCTCTTGGGGGAAGCAGTCAGCATTGATCTCAAAATTGAGCAGTGAACTGCCAAGGCTACTGACAATGGAGGCGATGAGCTGAGAACATTGATCAGAGCTCAGCTGAGAATCCAGCAGAAGCTGATGCAAATCGGGCCAGTTGATGACAGGCTTACCAAAAAGCCTCTGGGCAGCATGGGAAGCAAAGGGGCTAATGCTGAGTTGCTTATCGACTTCGCTGAGAATGAGAATGCATTCATCAGTGTTTTCTAGAACGGCTTGAAGATCTTCTGTTTTTCTTAGAACACTTTCCTCGAGCACATCGGCCTGCTGTTCCAGTTCCCCTTGAAGTTCGGAGATAGCTTCCGTTTGTTCTTCGTGCTGTCTGTAACCTCGTTCGAAGTTGATAGCCTGGAAAATACAAGCTGTAGCGGCAAAGATCGCCACTGAAGGGCCAAGGACGCTAAAGTGGGGGTCGATCAAATCAAAACTTGCGAGGATATCAAAACCCCCAGCTGCCATGACAGTGAGAAAGCCAAGCGTGATGCTGGTGCTGCCTGGTTCCTGATCACGGATGGCTAAAGAAAGTGTTCGCAGAGTCAGGAGGATGGTGGCGATGGCTACGAATTGCATCGGACGCACCGCTAAATGAGAGATCCAGAGCGGAGTGAGAAGAACCCAGAAACAGCTGATAATAGACAGATTGGTGAGCCAGCGCTGAGCTTTGATCAGTACCTGGCGAGGATAGAGCCAGGTCATGGCCGTGAAATTGATCGGGACCATGAGGAAAAAGCTCAGATATTCAAGCTTCCAAGTGAAGATTTCGTTCCAGCCAAAATCAAGCCCCCAGCGTGACGCTCCCGTGAAGGGAAGGCGCAGGGACATGAGGACAAAGAACATGCCGAAGACCAGGTACCAACGCCATTTGCGCCGGAAAGTAAACAGCCAGAGATGATAGATGGCGGAAAATGCGAGAGAACCTCCAATGGCACCATCGATTAGATTGAGTTCGAGATGGAAGGTCCGTAGTTTTTCTTCTGGTGCAGCAAACATAGACCAAACGAAGCCGCCGCTGTGAAGGTGAAAGTTAGCGGTTTGTATGACGATCTGAACCTCACTCTGCTGAGGGATAAAAGAGTGCTGAATGTTGCCGGCTTCATAGCGGATTTTTTTCGGGTCAAGAGAGACAACGCCCCGTTCAGCTGCTAGCTTACCATCGACCCAGATCCGAATAGGTCCTAAATTTCGGGGGAACATGAGTCCCCAAGGTCTGCCCTGAGATATCGTGGCATCGGGGAAACGCAAAGTTAAAAGATAGGTCCCCCCTCCGAATATGCTCTGACCCTCGATGTGATGCCAAGGTTTTGGAAAAGGCAAATAGATGTGAGTCGACGGTACGCCTAGTCTCAAGTCCTTGGGTGAAAGCAGGTGTCCAGGGATAAAGATACTTTCGCCTTGAATTTTTGAAATAGAGTCTGTGGCAGGCAATACGGCACGACCGTGGTCCAAGGATACCACGTGAATCTCACTCAGCGCTTGAACCGGCTGGGGGATGATCCAGCAGGCCATAAGGCTGAGGAGTGTGATGACGAGGCTGTGTAAGCCTGGAATGAACACCGCGTCCTCTTTTTTAAAGTCGCAATACACCGTCTTGAGTTTAGCACGAGGGAGGCAGGAAAGTTTTGCCTGAGGATCGGTGGCTCTAGAAACAAAAAATCCCAAGGCTCTTTGGGCCTTGGGAGATTCGAACGAGTTCGAATAGGGGGTGAGATCTTAGAACTGCGACCAGAGCTGTTGGTTGGTCACTTCGTGGTGGAAGATCACTTCGCTCTTCTTCACGCGTGTGCCAAGAGCTTTGGGGCAACGGTCAGCGACGAGTTGCTTGAGTTCCGCGAATTTGTGGTGCGGATTTTCGCCGAGACAGGTGCGGAGCCAAGCGCTTTCTTGGTATTTTTTGATAGCATCTTGGATGTTATCCGAAAGAATGCGGTCGGTACGTGTCCGGTTGTGAGCAGACTGAGCAGCGTTGATAGGCGCTTCCAAGGCTGTCCGGATAATCGAATAAAGAGACATGTAAGGGTTAGCATCAGGAGCAACCGAGCGAACCTCGATGCGGGCTGATTTTTCGTTGCCGATGGGAATACGAACCATAGCGGAACGGTCCACAGCAGAAGTTCTGATCTGGTTTGGAGCTTCGTAGTGCGGATCGAGGCGACGGTAAGAGTTTACCGAAGAGTTCAAGACCAAGCAGAGGCCATCCGCATGGGCAAGCAGGCGATCGATCGATTCCCAAGCAAAAGTGGACAGTTTTTCTGGGCCATTTTCTTGGTAGTAAATATTTTTGCCATTCTTCGAGAACGACATGTTGGTGTGCATGCCGCTACCGTTGATGCCGACCATAGGCTTAGGCAAGAAGCTTGCTGTGTAGCCCATGCTTGAGGCGATCAAGCGTGCCAAGAGCTTGTAGGTCTGGATCTGGTCAGCAGCGATCAGAGCGTCGGTATATTTATAGTTAAGTTCGAACTGAGAAGGAGCCACTTCAGGGTGATCCTTCTCATTTTCAAAACCCATAGCGCGCTGAGCTTCTGCAAAGCGATCGATAAAGATACGCAAAGGAGCGTTCGGCAAGGTGTTGAAGTAGCCACCTTCGGATACGAATTTGAACGAGCCCGCAGGATCGTAGCTCTGTTCTGCGTTGAGACCTTGGAACAGGAAGCCTTCGATTTCCAAAGCGAGGTTGGTTGTGAGACCTTGCTCGGTTCTGAGTTTTTCATTGTAGCGCTTGAGCTGACCGCGCATATCGTTTTCGTAGTAGCCTTTTTCGCGATCGAGGATCAAAGCGAAGACCATAACTTTGCCAGGACCAAAGACATCGCTTGGCAACCAGCGGAAAGTTCCCCAGTCGATAGCCAAACGCAAATCTGACTCACACTGCTGGCTGAAGCCGCGGATCGACGAACCGTCGAAGGTGAGGTTGTCGTATGAGGAGATCAGAAACTTCTTGTCATAGTCGAGCATGTGGAAGCGACCTTCAAGGTCAGAAAAGCATACTGTGACCGCTTTGATCCGCTTTTCGTCAGAAAGGTAGCGGAGGTAATGCTCTTGCAGCGAGGAGTCGCTGGCACCCTGGGCCATCTTGTGCTTGGCTCCGAGGTTGAGTTCTTCAAGCTGCTCGTAAGGAATGACAGAAAAATCTTTGATCTTGATCTCACTCATGTCCTGGCTTCTCCAAAAAAAGTTATGCGGCCAGCTTCTTTGCTGCCGGTCTCCCTATGGGAAATCAAACTCACTCGTCGCCCATCCTTACCACGCACCCTAGGGGGCGACTAGGAAAATTTCAGGTTTTGTTTCAGAATGATGGAGGAAAAAAGTTACACTTTGGATGGTTTTTGAGGAAATGGGATGAAATTGCGAACGCCACTTAAGCTCTATACAGCCCTTCGGGAAGACCTTGGTGATCTCTTAACCTGGCGAGCGCTCCCCCTGCCTGGTCTTGATCATCTAGACCCATTTCTCTTCCTTAACCATCATGGTCTCCAGATATTCACCAAGGACAACGAGGGGCTGCCATTTGCGCCACATCCGCACCGTGGCTTTGAGACCGTCACCTTTGTTCTTGCCGGGGATCTCGTCCATAGCGACAGCGCTGGACATACTCACACGGTCCATGCCGGTGGGGTGCAGTGGATGACCGCAGGGCGAGGGATCCTCCACTCCGAACTCTCATCGGAGGAATTTCGTAAGCAAGGTGGCGAACTTGAAATCCTGCAGTTTTGGGTGAATCTGCCTGGATCCCTTAAGGGACACGAGCCTCGCTATTTCGGGTTAGAGGCCTCTGAACTGCCGCTGGTGCTGTGGGACGACGAGCGGATTCGCCTGCGTCCTGTCGCGGGTACGTGGATGCAGGTGGCCGGACCCGTTCCGCCTCTCGCAGGTGTTCATATGGCGCGATTAGACTTTGAGGTCGGAGGTCGATTGGAGCTCTCCCTCCCCGCAGATCATGCCCTCTGCTTCTATGTTGCGCGCGGCGAACTTATCGTCAATGGGCAGAGCGTTCCAGCACGGCGTCTTCAGACCTTTGCTCAAGATGGGGAGGGGCTCGCTATCCAGGCTGTGAAAGATAGTATCCTGATTTTGGGGCACGGACCCCAGCAGCGCGAACCTATAGTCGCGCATGGTCCTTTCGTTATGAATACACGACAGGAAATTCTGCAAGCTTTAGAAGACTACCAGAACGGAAAGTTTGGTGAGTAGGGCTGGGGGCTTGTTGCTAGGGGAAGATCAGGTGCTCTTCGCACCTGATCTAAGAGCATTTAACGAGTGGGTGTTTCGGCCTTGATCCGCACGGCAGCATCGCTCGCAACGTAGGTGCGCCGTCCCTGTTTTGCATCAAAGATGACAAAGTACATCCAGCCATCCGAACGGAAATGCGGAAAGAGAGCGTACTGTTGAGGCCCAGTCTGGGTGATCAGCGTGAGCTTATCAGTCCAAAGATCGTAAAGAAAGATGTTGGAGGCTCCTGCCTGCAAGCGTTCTTGAAAGGTTGGATCATCAACGCTCGCGTAGCCAAGCTCGCGCCACTGCTCAGCCTTGATATAAGAATAAGTCACAAAG
Source organism: Oligoflexaceae bacterium (assembly GCA_947454545.1). GTDB lineage: Bacteria > Bdellovibrionota_B > Oligoflexia > Oligoflexales > Oligoflexaceae > Oligoflexus. The sequence continues at coordinate 4,725 of CANGNB010000152.1, read as the reverse complement.
AAACGATCATCGAAAGAGAAATTGGCTTTGACGCCATCCACGCAGATATTACCGAGGCTCTTTTTTTCGTAAGGAGACTGGCCATCGGCTCGCTGAATGCTATAGAGCGGATAGCCGATATGCTTCAGCTTGCCATCGATACGACCCTCGAGGCGACTGGCAAGCAATTGGTTGGAAGGGGCTAGGCCCCAATCGATCTCCCAAGGAGTATCGAAGACCTGGGGTGTTTTGGTGACCCAGCGGCTGCCATCGAAGGCGAGAGGTAAAAGTTTGAGTTGGCTGCTTGGATCGGCGGTAATGTGCGAACGTGCAGCCCAGTCCAGAACCGGACCGCTGCCATCACCGGGATCGCTCATGAAGACGCCCGTGGCGGCGAGGTAGTCGCTGCCATCAAGGCTAGCACCTAGTGATTGATACAGGGGAATCTGGGACTGCTGATTCCAAGAGCAGGCATCCTCTTGGAAGTTGATGCGTGTTGTTGAAGGATTTTTCAAAAGACTCATGTTGCATATAGCTGTGCCTCTCCCCTGAAACACAAAGGCACTATCATCAGGGAAAAAGCCCGGGTCATAGTAAGCGTTGACACGGATCACACGATCGCGACCCGAGAGCTGAGCCTGCAGGTCAATGATGCCACTGGGATTGCTACCGTAGGCAATGAAGCGACCATCGGCAGAGCTTCGTATCCAGTAATCTGTTGCAGTAGAAGATTCATAGAGTTTACGAAGCTGAAAGCGCGGTTGAGGATTCCAGGCTTGCTTTGCCCCAAGATCTTTCACATCAGGAAAGATCGCGACGCCGTTGCGTTTTTGCTCAAAGCAATGGTCCCCATTGGGTGAACAGCCGAACATCAAAAGGCCGCGGTCCAGATTTCGCTTTTGCCACCCTGTACTTTCGATGCTGCGCAGATGCTCTTTGAGTTCCGGAGCGAGTCCTACCTGACAGGTACTCGGCCCATCGTAAGGCGTCAGCAGCTCGTCGAGGTAAGGCATACCCCAGCTAAACCAAGTTCGCACCGCAGCAAAATCTTCGGCGCTCACCCCTTTTGGAGCACGCAGCGGCATGATAGTCGTGTTTTTGAGATGAGCGACAATGCTTGCGGTGTTTTGTTCGCCAAAGACTTCGAGCAGATTGTCGCGTAGCGGGCTGAGTTCGACGCCAGCGCTGTAAAAGCCGAGCTGCTCAGGACTCGGGTTCCAATCATCGGTCACAGCTTGATCGACGATGCAGGCAAGGCGCTCCCGAGCTGTTGGACTGTTGTCGACGTTCAGACAGGAATCAACCTTTTGCACGGCGTTCTGCCAGCGTTCGAGCGTTTGCCGTGAGTTCGTCGCGTGACAGTTGCTGCAGGCGCCGCTGCGTCCAATGCCGATGACTTCAGCTGCTTTTTGCGCTAAGTCAAAGGCGTCTTGAGCCTGAAGACTCGGGCTGAGCAGCAAGCTCAACCAAAGCCATCTTGATGAAAAACTTCGCATAGGGGGACCTCCTTTGATCCTTATGACTAAGGATATGGATCGTAGGCATCAAAATATTCGATGCCCTCGGTGATGGATAAAGCAAAGGGCTGGGGACCCTTTACTAGAGACCAAACAAAATCAGTCGGACCTTGGTCGCTGCTCTCGCGAATCAGAGCGTCTGGATCTTTTTGTAGCAGTTGGGCAAGATCGGCTTGCGTTTGGTTTTGTCCGGCAAACTGATGGCAACCGACACACTGAGTCTTTTGATTGTTAGGACCGAGTTCCAGGTAGGGATTGCTGCACCATTGGGGGTTGTCGAGTTGGTGTAGGGTGTCTGCCAGAGCTTTGAGCGGATGCTGCTCGGGCACCGAAGAAACCTGGAGGGGACTCTGAAAGCCCAGGACTGAGCAGAGCCGATACTGGCTCAAAAAGCGCGATGAGGGAGCATCGGCAGCAAAACCCTGATGTTTGGACTGATCGAGCCATAAGCTGGTCCAGAGCCAATCGTGCGAACGCTTGAGCATGAGGTGCAGGCCCACTAGCGCAAACTTGACTTCGGAGCTCTGGCTCAAGGTAAATACGTCGAGCTTTTGGGGGTCAAGCGTGTGATCACTCATCCAGCTCGGAGATGATTGCTGACGAAGAAAATCGCTAGCGTCTGTACTGAAGCCAGGTATGGTAAAGTCTTGACCAAAGCGCCGCCAGGCAGATTTGAGCCAGGCCGAACCTTCCGGGAAGACCCATGATGGACATGTTTCGGTGTCTGGGAGGCGATAGCACTGATCGAGTTCTGCATAGTGGAGAAGCAGTGTTCGCAGTGCCTGCCGATTGATCAGGATATGGGTGAGTCGAGGGTTTTGTGCAAGAATTTGGGCACGCAAGAGACTCTCACTCTGAGGACTACGGTGCGATACAAAACGCTCGATGGCGCTTTCAATAGTAGCGGGTGGAAAAACTTGGCGCTCACGGCGAGCTTTTGAGCTGAGGTTTCCGTAAAGATCAAAAAATATGTGTTTCAGATCATCTCGATCAAACCATTCCTGCCAAAGGGGTAGCTGGGGTGTCTTAGCTTGTGGAGTGAAAAGCCACTCCTGGATTTGCCAAGCGGTCTGGCGTTGAAAGGCCCAGTCTGTAAGCATGAGCTGACTGTTTATGGCCGTCCATAGCCCTGATGATATAGTCTCGGAGGTGTTTTCAATCTTTGGTGTGGTATGAGCATTCAGGTGTTTAGGGAAGCTGCCAAAGGTTAGGGAAAGGCTGAGCACCTTAAGCCATGAGGTTAAATTTCTTTGAAGTCTTTTCATGTCAAGCTTCCTGAGATTCTTTGCTGTGAGGATAGCAAGCTTTGTCTGAAGAGGGAGTCGGTAAAAAAGAGGCGGCGCTTGACTTCTCATTCTTATCGAGAAGCTATGAATGAGCTTAAAAAGGAAAGCTTGCAGCCTTTTGCGAGACAGCTTACGATGCTCTCCCTTGATCGATAAGGCAGGAGAGATCATGGAGCTCCCACTTCTCTACGAAGACGATGCGATGCTTGTTGTGAACAAGCCATCCGGCCTATTGGTGCATCGGGGAGATGCGACTTCTCGACGTGAAATCGCCCTCTTACAGCTTCTTCGGGACCAGATGGGACAGCGACTTTACCCCGTGCATCGTCTGGATCGGGCGACTTCCGGAATAGTGCTTTTCGCCAAAGATCCTCAAGCAGCAGCTCTGCTCAGCGAACAGTTTCGAAAGCATCAAGTCGGCAAAAACTACCTAGCTGTGGTGCGCGGCTGGGCTCCCGAACTCATCGTCTGCGATGACCCTTTGGCCAATCTCGATCGGAAAGATGCTCCGCTCCAAGACGCTTCGACCCGTGGCCAGCGTATCGCTCAGGTCGCTTTTCCTGTGGCTATCGACCGCTATCCAGAGGCTCGCTACAGTCTGCTGCATCTTATGCCCCTGACGGGAAGGCAGCATCAACTGCGCCGGCATATGAAGCATCTCGGCTATCCCATGATTGGGGATACGGTGTACGGAAAAGGTCTTCATAATCGTTTTTTTCGGGATAGCTTCGCAGTCCATCGCTTGCTCTTGCATCATTGGACTTGCTCCTGGACAACAAGCAAGGGGGAGAGGCGCGAGGTGAGAGCTCCTTGGGACGAGGCCTGGGACAAGGTCATTCAAGCCTGTCACTGGCAGCAAGCCCTCAGCGAAGTTTTGTGCCTTTCTGGCTTGGGATAGGGAAGCGGGGGGACTGTGCCGATGACTCCCGGGCTACGCTCATTATTTCCAGGGGCATACTGATTCGATTGCTGAATTTTTTACGGCAATCTGATAAGAACAAGCAAAGCGCGCAGCAGAGTCAGAGCAAAGGGTGCATACTGACTCAATGACGGTTGCTCATCGCTCAGCTCGAAGGAGCCTGGTGCGAATGTGAGCAGACAGTGAAAAGGTAGCGGATGCAGGAGCGGAATTCACCAGAGGCAGAAGCTGAAGAGAAGCAAGAGGCCAAGGAGCCCGGACTATTCCGTACGCAAGGAGCGGCTCGACCCGCGAGCAAGCAGGGAACGCCGAGCCGCGGCAAGACCAAGCATCTCCACAGTCCTCTCGATCTTGGGACTTACATTGCCTTCGATATCGAGACCACAGGGGGCAATCCCGAGAAAAATGGTATCACCGAGATCTTTGCCCTGCGCTACAAAGACGGCAAAGTGCATGACACCTTCTACAGCATGGTCAATCCAGGCGTCTCCATTCCACCGATCGTTCGCCGCATGACGGGGATCACCAACAAGATGGTGAAGGATGCTCCCCCTATCAAAGCTGTCATGCCTGAATTCATCCGCTTCATACAAGATGACGTCCTTGTGAGTCATAATACGATAGGGGACATGAAGTTTATCCGCTACTTCGCGGAAACAGCTTGTCAGCATGAGGTGACCAACTATTTCCTCTGCACCCACCTTCTCGTCGAAAAGCTTGCTCCGAATGCTCCTGACAAATCACTGAAGGGGCTCGCCAATTTCTTTCAGCTGCATGGTAACGCTCAGCTGCATCGTGCCGAAGCGGATGCGTATCTGACCTTGGAACTGTTTAAAGTTCTGCTGCAAAAGCTGCTCGACAAGGGCATGAAGTCCATTGCCGAAGCGATTCGTTTTCAGGCTGATTTTGAGTCGGGAGTGCGGTTGGGGTGGGGCATCAAGCAGGAGCAGCTGCAAGCCTTACCAGAGTCGACAGGAGTATTTTACCTCTATGACTTTAGTGGGCAGGTGACCTTTCTCTCGAG
>CANGNB010000151.1 GCA_947454545.1 Oligoflexaceae bacterium | reverse complement strand
CCACGCTGATGCTGTCCAGCCAGACGATCCCATTCTAGCTTCTATTGTGGCGATTGGAGCAAAAGATAGTCAGACTGATAGCTTTAGGCCCTTTTGCACAGGTGTTCTCATGGATGCGGACACCGTCCTCACCGCAGCCCATTGTCTCGATGGGCCTGAGGGCGAAGTGACGCTGGGCTTTGGTGTCGATATGAAAGCCCCGACGGCGACGCGAGCCGCTGTAGGCCGACGCCATGAATCCTATGATGCACCCTACAACGAGCCTTTTAGCTTTGATCTCGCTTTGCTCAAAATCAAGGGCGGTGCTCCCAGCACAGCGCATGGGCTGCCGCTCATGGGGGAGGGCGAGCTCAAAGTCGGCGCTCGTCTCCAGATCGCGGGCTATGGCATCAGCGCACCTAAGTCAGGTGGGGAAGCTTCCCTCGAGGAAGAGAATACAGCCCTCCATACAACGAGCCTCAAGGTGACTCGCATCTTTGACCCGGATGCGGATGATGTCGCTGAGTATGGGCTGTTTGTGACGCGAACTGTCGATGGTATCAGTGAAGTCTGTGCAGGTGATAGTGGGGCTCCCGTCTTTAGCACGGAGGCAGGGCAATGGAAACTCGCAGGCATAGCTGTCGGTGGCTATGGCGAATGTAACGCGCAGAGCTATCAAACGAATGCAGCATTTTTTAACGAGTGGATTTTGAAATCCAAAGATTCGATCCCCTAAGCCTTCCTAACGCGCCGCATGGGGCGAGGCCCTCAGCCTGTCAATCGCCTGCTCTAGCCCTTCCAAACTCAGTGGGAACATATCCGGAAACACCTTTCGAATCAACTGATTGGAAGGCCTTTGCCAGTAGGCTGAAGGCTCAGGATTCAACCAAACGGAAAGGGGAAAATGCTTGCGAAAGCGATCGACCCAGAGGAGTCCCGGCTCTTCATTGCGTTGAAAGTAATCGATAGCTCCCCCGGGGTGGGTCAGCTCGTAGGGATTCATGGCTGCATCACCGACAACGATCAGGATCCAAGAGGCATCGCACTGCGCAAACAGATCCTTGGTCCAGACGCGCTCTTGCTGGGCCATGTCGCTGAACACAAAATCATAGGGACAGTTATGAAAATAGAGGTGGCGAAACTCTTTGAAATGTACGCTCTGATGGGCTGCTGAAAACAGCTGCTCACAGACCTGGGTGTGATAGGTCATCGATCCGCCCACATCCATCATCAAGAGCAGCTTTAGATGATTGCGGCGCTCAGGTCGAAATACCAGCTGAATGTCGCCGGCCTGCTGGGCCGTGGCTGCAATGCTCGCCTCAAGATCGAGCTCGCTGGCGAGCCCTTCACGCCCCCATTGGCGCAATTTTCGTAAGGCCAAACCGAACTGTCTGGTGTCGATGGTGATATCACGACGCATATTGCGAAAAAGGCGCTTGCTGGCCACCTGCAGTGCACTGTGCTGCTGACCTTCTCCTCCGACACGAATGCCCGAGGGATGATAGCCGCCGTGGCCGAAGGGACTGGTTCCGCCGGTACCAATCCAGTGACTGCCTCCGTCATGGCGCTCTTTTTGCTGAGTCATCCGCTCTTCAAACATGCGTTTGACTTCGTCGAGATCAAGACCCTCGAGCGCTGCACGTTCAGCTTCACTGAGCAATCTTTGAGGTAAGGCATTCTGGAGCCAATGTTCGAACGAACTGTCGATGGCTTCGGCCCCCGAGAGGCCCTCAAAAAATTCAGAGAAGCTGCGATCGTAGGCGTCAAAATCTAGCTCGTTGCGGCAGCAGATGGCGCGCGCAAGGTAGTAAAAGCGACTCAAGGAGCAGGCCGCATGGCCGCGCTCCAGAGCCGTCAGCAGGGTGAGCCACTCCTTGCCCGAGAGCGAAAGACCGTGGCTACGCAGATGATAGAGAAAGTCGATCAGCATGGTCTAGACCCCAGGGCTAGCGATAGGGTTTTCGCGGCACACGACGCAGAGCTTGTAGATCGCTCTCTTTTTTAAGGAGAACGCCGAGAAAGGGAAATTCTTGCTCGAGAATCTTTGGGTCGACACCAGCGCGCCGCAGCGCTCCGATCCAATCCACCAGCTCGCTGGTCGAAGGCTTCTTTCGCACCTCAGGCTGCTCACGCAGCCAATAAAAACGCTGGAGGCACTGCTGCACAAGTTTTTGCTCAGCCTCGGGATGATGGACTTTGAGAATCTCACGCATCTCGTCTGGTTCAGGAAAGCTGATGTAGTGAAACACACAGCGACGCAAGAAAGCATCGGGCAGTTCTTTTTCTGCATTGGACGTGATGATGATCACTGGCCGCTGCCTGGCGGTAATAGTTTCGCCAGTCTCAAAGACCATAAAGCTCATGGCATCAAGTTCGTGCAAAAGATCGTTGGGGAATTCGATGTCGGCCTTATCGATTTCGTCGATCAGGACAACGGTCCTCTGCTCGGAGCGAAAGGCTTTTCCCAGGGGGCCGTACTTGATGTAGCGCTGGATATCGTGAACGTCACCGGTACCAAAGCGCGAGTCATTGAGACGTTGAACCGTGTCGTACACATAAAGCCCATCCTGAGCTTTTGAGCTCGACTTGACGTGCCAAGTGAGAAGGGGAAGTCCGAAGCTGTCCGCGACGGCGCGCGCAAGGACGGTCTTGCCAGTTCCCGGCTCTCCTCGGATCAAGAGGGGGCGCTGGAGATCGCAGGCAACATTGACGATCTCTCTGAGCTCAGCAGAGGCTATATAGTGCGAAGTACCTTGAAATGTAGGAGTCTGTGTCATGGGTGATAGTCCTAGTGTCGACATGGGAGCTCTATCAAAGCATAGGACGCTCGAACTTGCACGCTGGAATTTGAAAGGACCGTAAGTGTACTTTCACGAAAACGGCTTGTCCTTTCTTTCGTGCTTGGAGCATCATGGGGCAGAACCAAGAGAAAGGGGGGGAGCCATGAAGGATGGATCCTATCAGATTCGAGCTATGCGTAAAGAGGAGCTGAAAAAGACCTTGGAGTGGGCCGCGCAAGAAGGCTGGAATCCAGGATTTGATGATGTCGAGGCCTTTTGGGCTGCTGATCCAGAAGGCTTTTTACTGGTCGAATCCGGCGGTCAGATGGTCGGCTCTGGAGCTATCGTGTCCTACGGGGGGCAGTTTGGATTTATGGGGCTCTTTATGATCAAACCCGAATATCGAGGGCGTGGCTGGGGCCGAGACCTTTGGTACTATCGGCGGCAGAGACTCCAAGAACGCTTGGAGCGTGGGGCAGCTATAGGTCTAGACGGCGTGGAAGCGATGCAAGGCTTTTATACAGCGGGGGGCTTTCAGAAATCCCACGATCACATCCGTTACAGTGGGCGTATAGACGATCTTGGGGCGGTTCCCTCATACCCTCAAGCTCAGCTCAAAGAGCCTCGCGAGCTCGATTTTACTACCCTAGAGGCCTTTGATCGCAAGCACTTTGGGGCACCCCGAACCGAGTTTTTAAAGCTATGGCTGCAGCCTAAAGCGGGACGCGCGAGGGTCTTAGTCTCTGCAGAGGGCGAAATGTTGGCTCTCGGAGTGATTCGGAAAGCGCACGAAGGCTATCGCATTGGACCGCTGTTTGCTGCTGATGCCGAGGCAGCTGCTACGGTACTTTGGGATCTCTTAGCGGCCTATCAAGGACAGGAGGTAGCTATGGATGTCCCGAGTGTGTGTGCCGCGGCAGCGCCCCTAGCTCTCCGCTTTGGTCTGAAGCCAGGCTTTACCTGTGCTCGCATGTATTACGGGGAGCCCCCCAAACGGCCCTGGCAGAATATCTTTGCTGTCACGAGTTTGGAATTAGGCTGATGAGCCTTGGCCCTGAGTTGTCTTTTAAGTCTGTTAGGAGACCGATTTGATGGGCTTTTGCCCTAGGATTTCGTTGAGCTGGCAGCGAATCTCTTCAGGATTGCCGACGAAGTCCGCGGCATCCAGACGAATCGCTTCGCGCGGCATGCCGAAGACAACAGACGAGGCCTCATCCTGGACCAGAGTCAAGGCTCCTTGCTGACGAAGCTTTTGGAGGCCGATAGCTCCATCACTGCCCATGCCTGTGAGCAGACAGGCGACGATCTTGGTGCGCCCGCCTAGGGCCGATTCAAAGAGGACATCGACACTCGGACGATGATTGTTGCGATGAGCCCCAAAGTTGAGATCGAGGCGTAGACTCCCGTCTTGGCGAACGATGCGTATGTGATAGTCATGCAGGGCCATATAGAGCTGGCCGGGGACCAGTCTTTCGCCATTGCGAATCTGTCCGAGAGTTAAGCCTGAGCTTTGAGCCAGACGTTTGGCAAAGTCTTGGGCGAAGTTGGGCGAGATATGCTGGACGACGAGCACAGGGGGACAAGGCTGGGGGAGGCGTGCGAGCATACGCACCAGGACCTCGGTCCCTCCGGTACTGGCCCCGATCATGATCAGATCAGGATAGAAGACATTGCGCTTTTGAGGAAGACCGAGATAGCGTTTGCAGTTCGCCAGGAGCTCATCGGAACTTAAGGGCTTGAGGAAGACCTCGTTACAGCCAGCGGCTAGGGCGCGTTCGGTAAAAGCGCCATCGTTTTGATTAGCAAGCAGGCAGAGACCTTCCTTATAGCCGTCTTGCCGCAATTCCTTGATAAAATCGAGCGGGCTTTTGCCTGAGAGCAAAATATTGTTGAGTAGGATCAGGCCAATATTCTTCGAATTCTGCACAGCGGAGCGAATATCCTCGAGATTGCGACTGGAGAGGACGTCATACCCGGCTTCGCGTAAGAGGGTTCCAATCTGCTCGCGATGCTGACGGGATTCTTCAAGAATGGCTATGGTCTTGATGGTTCTGCTGCGTTTGGTAAGAGGCAGGGGCTCAGGCTTGGCAACAGGGGCAGCCTCTGCTGGTGCTTTTCGTGTAAAAAACGGCATGCCGCAGGATTTCAAAGCTTCGTTTTGAATTGCTACCGTCTCACTGACTCCTGTGCACAGGATCCCTTGATCCTGGAGCAGCTGCAGCATATGGGTGATGGCCTTGTTAATTTTGATCTGGTCAAAATAAATCAGAAGGTTGCGGCAGGACACAAAGTGAAAGCGCTCCAAAATTCCCGGAGGTTCCAAAATATTTTTGCTGCGTGTTTTGACTCTTTTGCGAATATCGCTATGGGGAGAAAAAGTCCCGGATTTAGCCTCAGTCTTGTCTAAGAGCGCATGGTAGCGCTGAGGAATATGTCGCAGCGCAGTGACCGGGTACGTACCAGCCTCGAGCAGGCGGAGCGATACCGGGTCGATATCCCAAGCTTCGAGCTGATAGTCAAAGCCGGGAGTGTTGCGACGGTGCATCTCCAGAATGAGCCCGTATGAATAGAGCTCTTCTCCTGTCGAAGAGCCAATCGACAGAAGGGAGAACGGCCCTTTAAGCTGAGCTATGGCTGGCGAGACGAGCAGTTTTTGAAACTGCTCAAAGGCGATGAGTTCACGGAAAAAAGCTGTCGTATGGATCGTGAGAGCCGAGATGAAGTGAGGCTCTTCCGAAGGGGTCCGATCGAGATAACGGAGATACTCGGCAAAGGAGCGACAGCCATTGCGCAAGATCCTGCTCCGCACGTTTTGCACGAGGACACTATCGTGCGTGCGGTGGATCTTGGCGCCGGTAATATCCTGAGCCATCAAAAGGATGAGCTCGATGTCATCGCGATCGAGATCTTGCATGGAAAACCTCACGCGCTTTTGCGAAGATCATCATCCTCTTTGCGCATTTTTTTGATGAGGCGTTGAGCCAGTTCCTGTTTCTCTTGCTTTTCCCCTTTGCCAAGACTGAGGTCTTCATCGGTTTCGGAGAGCTCTTCGCGCTCTTCGTGCACAGCTTCAGGGCCGCTGTTATCAAGGATCTGATCGAGTTCCGAAGAGCTCGAGGCTTTGCTGTGATGTTGGGATTGTTCGGTTCCCAGTACGACATAGTTCATGGCTCGACCAATGCGAATCAAACGACCTGCTTGGGCCTTGAGGCGCTCGGCCATATGCGCATTGTCCTGCGAGGCCTCGTTATTGCTGATCGTCGCTTGGTTGATGTTGGTCATAGCTGTCGAGGTTTGCTTGACGCCGGTCTCCTGTTCGCGGGTCGCCTCGTTGATCTGATCGACTTTTTCTGAAATCGAAGTGATCGCTTTGGAGATTGTGTCGAAGGTTTCCAGAGCTTCGTTGCATACAGCTTGGCCATTGCGCACACTGTCTGATGTGCTATCTAAAATCTGCGACACCTGCATGCGCGATTCGTTGAGGAGATGGCGGATGTCGGTTGCCGCTTTGCCGCTCATGTTGGCGAGATTTGCGACTTCGTTGGCAACGACGGCAAAGCCTTTGCCATGATGTCCAGCACGCGCCGCTTCGATCGAAGCGTTGACGGCGAGGAGCTGGGTTTTAAAGACTATGTCATTGATAACATTGGTTTTGCTGGTGATGTCTTCAATGATCTTAGTGATTTCGTTGAGACGGGTGTTGGCGTTGGCAATGGTATCCATCGAGCGAGCCATGTTTTCCATGGTCTGTGTGCCGCTGCGGGTCTTGTCGAGAACGTCTTGGGCCACATCGCTCGCGTTGCGCGTGTGAATAGCTGTTTGTGCTAGCATAGAGGTCATCTCTTCCATAGCAGCCACGGTCTCTTGGATCGCAGTGGCTTCCTCGGTTGCGGCAGCAGCCGAACGCTGGGCCGAGGCATGGAGTTTGGAGCTGGTGTTGCGCGTGTCACTCGAGATGCCATTGAGTTCTTTTAGGATTTTTTTGATAGGCATAACTACTGAACGCTGCAGGAAAAAGCCCAGTAGGGAAGCTCCTAGCCAGCAGGCTAAGACATAGATCACCGCCTGAGTCCGATCCGCTTGAATCGATTGGATGCGCGTTTGGAGAAGTTGTTCTGTGGTCTTGCTGAGCGTCTTATGAAATTCATAAGCCTTATCAATAGGTCCTAAAAGTGTGGCTGTGCTGGGCGCCTGGACGGGGGACTGGGTTCGGTCCGCAAATATCTCGCGGGCGATGAGATCGAAGCTTTCTTGGTAACGCTTGAGACGATCGGGGGCATCCGAGCTCAGGGATTCATTGCGGCCATAATAGACAAGATCAGCCTTGACGGCTTCGTTCAAACCCGTTTCGCTTTTTTGAACGTGAAAGCCTGTGAGTTCTTTTTGCGTGTGTGCTTTCAGGAAAAAGTCCTGGGCATTTTCCTTGGCTTCCTTGGCTTTCCAGTACTGAGCGAGCATGGCGAGATAGGTGGCCTGTCCCGCAGGAAGGCTGTCAACCATGACAGTGATAGAATGATAGGAGTCGAGGTCAGGATCTAGGACCAGTTCCGAGACGTTGGCAAACTCTTCGATAGCCTGCATATTAAGATCGATAAGGCTTTTGTAGGTCAAAGAGCTGTTGCCTTCGCCTTTGCCAGCGAGCTGACGTTGGGTCTCTTCCCAGGCACTGCGCAGAGACGAAGCCGGTGCTTCGGGGCGTTTGGTTCCGCTCGCTTCTAAATCGCCGAGAAAGCGCTGAAAGCTCTCACTCTGATAGACGACATCAATGTCGCGCAGGGTTTGGTTGATACCGTTGGTGGCACTCGCCAAGCCGCTTGCTAGGGAGTCCTGGTCTTTGGCCGAGGACTTGGCTAGCGTATAGACCTGATGTTGCCCCGTCCAGTAAAGCAGCTGCGAGAGTGGTTTGATGATCTCGACACCCATGAGCTCATGCTGGGCGACGCGAATGCTTTTGGTCTTTTCATTGACAAGAAAGCTGAGCAAAGCAGCGATGGGTACTGTGAAGGCGAGACCCACAAAAATCAACTTGAGCGGTAGCGAAGTTCCTCGTTTCATAGGGGCGATCCTTTATATGGCTTGAGTAAGACCTGGTTTGGTAAAGAGTTTTGATTGATCGAGCTGGGTGAGCTCGTCGGAAGACAAAACCTGCCGGAGATCAATCAAAGTCACAAGACGCTCTTGATATTTGCCGATGCCTCGAATGTATTGAAGTGGGACGGCCGAAACGATATTGGGTCGCACTTCGATATCGGTGCTGGGGATGATGGCTACGGAGATAATTTCGTCGACTTGAGCCGCGATCGCGCCGCTGTCTGATTCAAAGACAAGCAGAATAGGGCGCAAGGGGGCTTGGCCCTGTAGGCTGAAACGCGTGCGTAGGTCCACCACGCCGATGATCTGGCCACGGAGGTTGCAGACCCCTTCAAAGGCCTCAACGGTATTGGGGACAGATTTGATCGGCAGACGTTCGACCACCTCTCGAACATCGAGAAGGGCAGCTCCGTAAAGCTCCTCAGCCAAACGAAAGATCACATACTTGTGAAAGTCTTCTTCGTTGGTATCGAGGCTGGCCTCTTGGTTTGGAAACGAATTCATAGAGCTCCTCTTTACGTCCGTTTTACGCCACTTGACTCAAATAGGACTTCACAAAGCGCGCAAGATGCAAAATCATGCTGGGCTCTCCGTTGGGTAAAATAGTACCTCCTGAAAAGCCAGGGACATCAGCCAACTTCCCGTCGAGTTTGCGGACAACTATGGACTGTTGGCCAACGATGGCATCCACTTCAAAGGCGACACTCAGCTTGTGGACGGTGGTGATCAGGGCAACCGAAGCCTGGCTATGAGAGTGAGACAAGTCTGTAGAGCTTTTCACCTTCTCAGGGAGATATTCGGCCAGCTTTTCGACAGGAAGGATGTGCCCCCTGAGGTTGAGGACCCGACCTTTCTGTGAGGTTGTTTCGATCGGAATCGCAGAGAGGTCGACAACTTCGGTGACATCTTGGACAGGGATTGCATAGTTGAGCTGTCCAAGGCGGATGATGATGGCATCGAGGATGCTCAGAGTAGAGGGCAGAGTGATCTCAAAGCAGGTTCCCTCGGATACTTTCGAGTCGATCTCTATGGTGCCATTCAGCTCTTCGACGGCTTTATTGACGACATCCATACCTACGCCACGTCCCGAGACGTCAGTGATTTTTTCGGCGGTCGAAAAACCAGGTAGGAAAATCAGGCGAAAAATCTCACTCTGACTGAGAGAGGCCCCTTTCGGTATCAAACCTTTTTCGATAGCCTTACGCTTGATGCGTTCGGGGTCCAGACCGCGTCCGTTATCTTCGATACGAATGATGACGTTAGCAGCATTTTGTCGCCCCTCGATCAGAATGCTGCCTTTGTTACCCTTTTGTTTCGCCTGGCGCTCGTCAGGAGCTTCGAGGCCATGATCGACCGCATTCCGAATGATATGGATCAGAGGATCCTTCATATGCTCGATCACGGTCTTATCAAGTTCGACATCGCTGCCTCGGAGGATGATTTCGAGCGGCTTATGCTGAGAGCGAGCGACATCGCGAGCTACGCGGTCGAGGCGCTGAAACAGGCCCTCGAGCGATTGCATGCGAAGTCCCATAGCTTCAGTCTGAAGATCTTGGATAACCTTCTTTGATAGATTGATAGCATCGTGGCTTTGCTGAGAGTCAAGGGTCTGATTTTCCTTGGCATTG
>CANGNB010000150.1 GCA_947454545.1 Oligoflexaceae bacterium | reverse complement strand
TAGATCTCAAAATGATTTACATGAATCCAAAAAGTCGCGATACCCTGCGTAAACTAGAAAAGTATCTTCCTATCTCTGTGGAGCGTATCCTCGGGCATTCCATCGATATCTTTCATAAGAATCCAGAACACCAGCGCCGTTTCTTAGCCACCGATCGTCAGCTTCCGCATCGCGCCATAATCCGTCTTGGACCAGAGACATTAGACCTCCTGGTGAGTGCCGTCTATGATTCCAATCGAAATTATCTCGGGCCGATGGTGACTTGGGATATCATCACGACGAAGGTTGAGTTGGTCCACGAAGTTGGCGAAGCTGCTCAACATCTTGCGACCGCAGCTGCTGAGTTGAATGCAACATCGACTCAGATGGTTGGTACTGCGACACGAACCAATCGAGAGGCGACAGCTGTTGCTGGAGCTTCGGAAGAAGTTGCTCGAGGCGTCCAGACCGTGGCCACCAACACTGAGGAGATGGTGGCTTCCATCAAAGAAATCGCACGTAGCGCGAGTGATGCCTCACAGGCCACAAGCACCGCAGTGAAGCAAGCAGATGTGACCAACCAGACTATCACTAAGTTGGGTCAGAGCTCCATTGAGATTGGAAATGTGATCAAAGTGATTAGCTCGATCGCACAGCAAACCAACTTACTCGCACTTAACGCGACGATCGAAGCGGCACGAGCAGGAGAGGCTGGACGCGGATTTGCAGTTGTTGCAAATGAGGTCAAAGAACTTGCTAAGCAAACAGCCAAAGCTACCGAAGATATCACCCAGAAAATTGGGAGTATTCAGAAGGATACAGGTTCAGCTGTCGATGACATCGGTTCTATCACTCGAAGCATTCAAAAGATCAATACGATCGCAAGTTCGATCGCTGCTTCTGTCGAAGAGCAGCAGGCAACGACCACAGAAGTGTCTCGTGTTGTTCAGGAGTCTGCGAAGGGTGTCCAGAGCATTTCAGAAAGTGTTCGCACAGTGTCTTCGGCCTCCAGTGAAACTCAGGTTGGCGCAAATCAGATCTTAGACGCAGCAAGGTCCTTAACCGAGTTGGCGGAAAAACTGCGCATCTTGGTGCAGAAGATTCAAGTCTGAAAACTTTGTCCCCACATGCTTATCTCTAGGCTCCAGCAAGCTCTTTTGCTGGGGCTTTTTTTTTGACAATTCTTCAATAATCTTGCATTGCAATTGCTCGCCTCTCCCTTCACAATAAGCCCTAAGGTTTAGCATTAGCTCGAAGAGTAGGCTTCTTAATGTTGGTGGGAAGGCTGTTCGCGGTCATTCTGCTCTAAACATCTTGATTGCCAAGTTTTACAGAGAGCGTACCCTTTCAAATGAGGATGGATAGCATGAAGCGTTTTCTTACGGCAGTAACATTCTTGGTTGCACTGACTGATCGTGGTATGGCATTCCCTGAGCTTGGAAGGAATTGGGATGCAGCGCAAGATCAAGAGGAGCTTCGTGCAAGCTATAATTTCGAGGGTATTGTTGCTCTCTCTGGCTGCTCGGGGAGCTTAGTTCGTTTTGAGGATAGTCAAGACAGCGACCAAGCTCTTGTCCTCAGCAACGGACACTGCGTCAAGCTTATTGATCCAGGTGTTGTGATTACCAATCAAGCTGCCAATCGTTCCTTTGACGTCTTGAGCCCCAGCGCGTCTCGTCTGGGCTCGGTTCAGGCAGTCAAACTTCTCTACGCTACAATGACTAAGACTGATATGAGTCTCTACCTTCTCAAAGAGACCTACTCTGATATTCAAAAGAAATTTAACACCCGTCCTCTGACTCTCTCACGGACATCTCCCGAAGTTGGCACGTCCATCGAAGTCATTTCAGGTTACTGGAAACGTGGCTATTCTTGCGAGATCGAGTCGGAAGTTTCAGGACTTAAAGAGGGCAATTGGACCTTCGAACACTCGTTGCGCTATAGCCGTCCTGGCTGCGAAGTTATCGGTGGAACCTCTGGTTCACCAGTCATTGAGGCAGGAACTCGCACAGTTATCGCTGTAAATAATACAATTAGCGAGAGTGGGTCCCGCTGTCAGGTTAACAACCCTTGTGAAATAGATCAAAAAGGTACTGTCACTCAGTACAAAAAAGGCTACGGCTATGCGCAACAAACGGCATGGCTCTACACATGTCGCAGCGAAAATGGCCAAATCGATCTCGAAATCGACGGCTGTCTGCTTCCAAAACCGAAAAAATAAGCCACAAAATCCGTTTTGTGCGCGTCATTCTGTGATCGCAGAACCTAGGTTCTGCGATTTTTGCATTTCTGCTGCGAAACAGGCATGGAGCTGCTAGGTTTTGCTCGGTGGCGGGCCCTTTGGCTCGGACCTAGTCAAAGGAGAGCTTTATGGTAGACCTACATAGTGCAGCCCCTTTAGCTGCTCGCAGTCGCCCACGACGCGCCGAGGACTTGGTCGGGCAGAGTAAAATCTGGGCTCCAGGAACAGCTCTTTGGAAGTTAGTTCACAGTGATTCTTTCCATGCACTTTTGTTCTGGGGACCACCTGGTACAGGTAAAACTTCCATGGCACGTCTCATCGCTTCCCTCGTGCATCGGGATATGACCGAACTTTCGGCTGTCGAGGCTGGGGTCAAAGATATCCGCGAAGTGATCCGACGTTCCCGTGAAGGTCTCGAACTCGGGGCAAAGTCGGAAATTCTCTTCCTAGATGAAATTCATCGCCTTTCAAAAAGTCAGCAAGACTGTCTCCTCCCATCGGTCGAAGCAGGACATATCAAGCTTATTGGAGCAACGAGCGAAAACCCTAGTTTTTCGGTGAACAACGCTCTCTTGTCTCGCAGTCTCGTCATGGCTTTCCAAAAACTTCCGAGTCAGGATCTCACAGATCTCGTTTCTCGGATCGCTCAGGAGCAGGGGTGTATTCTCAGCCAAGAGCTTGCCAACACGATTGCGCGATCAGCCGATGGTGATGGACGTTCGGCACTTAATCTGCTCGAAGCCGTCTTAGGCTGTCGAGATGGTCGCAAGGAGCTCGAGCTTGAAGAAGTGAAAGACACTTTGCAGCTGATAGCTCGTCACTATGATAAGGGCGGTGATTTTCACTATGAGATCATTTCTGCCTTTATTAAATCGATTCGGGCGAGTGACCCCGATGCTGCTCTCTACTATCTTGCTCGCATGATCAAAGGGGGCGAAGATCCCAACTTTATAGCAAGAAGACTTGTGATTGCTGCAAGTGAGGATATCGGTAATGCGCATCCAACCGCTCTTGTCGTCGCGCAGGGGGCCCTCGCCGCTGTCAAAGAGATAGGAATGCCGGAAGCACGTATTATTCTTGCACAAGCCACGACCTATCTTGCTGCCAGTCCTAAGTCAAATCGCTCCTATCTTGCTATTGGAGAAGCTTTGGCGGCCGTAGAGGCGACGGGGGATTTGCCGATTCCTTTGCACCTTCGTAACGCTCCAACACGGTTTATGAAAGAGCAGGGCTACGGTACTTCCTATATCTATGCCCATGATGACCAAAAGGGGGCTGCACGCATGAGCAATGTTCCTGAAAGTCTCAAGGGAAAAGTTTTTTATAGACCTCAAGCTCAGGGCAGCGAAAAAGCGATCCTTGATTATCTCAAACAGCTGCGCCCTGAACGATACGAGTCTTAGATTCCCATAACGCAGCTCTCCTCGGCAAAAATTGCCCTCCTCTTCGCTCGGCCAATGCCCCCTTGCTACGATACAGGTAAGGGGGAGCTGTCATGTCTCAGACACCCAAACGTAATGCCGGCCATGGTATTCCGAAAAAAGGACGAAGCTGCGGGTCCTGTCATCTCTGCTGTCGAGAACTCGATATCGAATCGAAGCCTGGCTATTCCACGCGGCTTGATACAGGTGAAGATATTGCAAAGCCTGCTGGCAAAGACTGCCGTTTTTTGGGGACTCATGGCTGTACCATCTACGAGGTTCGGCCCCTGGTGTGTCGTGAATTTGCCTGTGATTGGCTCCTCGGACAGAAGGGGTTTGGTCCTGATGATACTCCGGAATCCCTTGGATATATTGGGGTACGTGGCGTGAACTGGCACTTTGCAAAGCCAGCTTAAACACGAGATGGGCTTGGTGTTGTTTCGGGGATTTCAGCTTGCTAGCGTTCGAGCTTTGCCACAAGTTCGACATGATCCGTTTGAGGAAACATATCGAAGGGTGTCAGTGAAGTAAGGGTAAAGCCCCCCTTTTGCATGAGAAGGCGTAAATCGCGGCGCAAAGTCTCCCAATTACAGGACACATAGTGCAACTTTTTAAGCCCCTTCCAGCGAGGGTCACACAAGAGTGTGCTGGCCTTGAGTGAAATACCAGCTCGGGGGGGATTGACGATGGCCACCTGAAACTGTTCCGTTCTTTTCTCTTTTAAAGTCTTCTGCAGAAAGTCTTCCACAGGCGTAGCAAAACTTTTTAGACCTGTCCAAGCTTCCGCTTTGGCCGTCTCAATAGCCGCAGCAATAGCTCGTTCATTGGCTTCCACAAGGTGGACCTCACGAAAGGCTGATCTTGCTGCAAAAGCATATGCACCAAAGCCGCCGTAAAGATCGAGTAAGGTGTCTCCTACCAAATCTTTGACAATGTGCTGAATAAAAGCAGGGGCTAGCAAGCCATTGGCTTGGAAGAAAGCCAAGGGGTCGAGATAGAAATTGCGGCCATCCAGCTGATAACGAAAGAGCTCAGGTCCACAGAGGTGCTCAACTTTACGCGATAAGACCAGATCAGCATCATCTTTTTCTAGATGACTTTCGTAGAACGAAAGAGAGTCTTTCGCAAAACGTTTCGCCCACGCGAGCAGCTGCTCACGTTCGACGCCAGTGTGAGAAAGCACAATTCCAAAAGTGTCGGCCTCAGGGCTATAGCGCACTGTGAGAAATTTCAGGCGACCCTTTTGAAAACCCCGCTTGAGATGATTATAAAAGGGTGCAGGGCGCGGCGTTTTTTGTCGAAAAAGTCTGCGGATCAGCGCATCGATAGCTGGATGGTGAACGGGACACTTAGGGATATCGAGAACCTGTTTGGATTTCTGTCGGTAGAGGCCGATAGCGATCTGTCCATTGTCATCTTCGTGAAGGCAGAGCTTACTCGATATGCGATAGCCAAAGGCATCGGGACTTGCAACGGTGGCTGCAACGATGTCCTCGACGGATTTACCCGGAGGAACAAAGCTGGCGAATTCGCGACGCATACTCTTGGTCTTGTCGAAGAGCTGTTTGACATAAGGAAACTGCTGCAAGGTGCAGCCTGAGCATTTGCCAAAGTGAGGACAAGGCGCTTTCATGAATCGATCACACTCTACAAATGTGGTAATTTTGGCGTATATTCGCCGCGTGCGTCCTAACTTATCGCGGTCTGGCCCGAAAGCCTAGCGCTATTCGAGACGACTTTCTCTTCGCATTCAAGCCAGCTGAGCCCTCGTGCTAGCCAGATCGCGCAATTTCTGATAATTCTCGTTAATCTTTGATCCAAAGTTTGGCCCTCAAAGGACGTCAGATCTTCGTTGCCAGCAAGGGAGTGCGGCTGTGAGCACAGAGACCCATTCGGAAACTAACCCAAGCCCTAGAGCTCCAGCCCCCTTAGAGCGGCGCTTGCCCCCTGTTGGCAAGCGCGTCGAGGCAGGCGAGTTGCTCGATCGTTTTATGGATTATGTTAAAGAGAAGGGAGTCGAGCTTTATCCGGCCCAGGAAGAAGCCATCTTGAATCTTTTCGATGGAGGCAATGTCATCCTGAATACTCCTACAGGTTCAGGAAAGTCTCTCGTCGCTTTAGCTTTGCATTACCTATCTATATCTGAGGGGCGACGTTCGGTTTATACCTGTCCCATCAAAGCTCTTGTGAACGAAAAATTCTTGGCTTTGTGCCAGGACTTCGGTCCAGATAATGTGGGAATGATCACAGGCGATGCGACTGTCAATCGTGATGCTCCGATTCTCTGTTGCACAGCAGAAATCCTTTCGAATATGGCCCTCAGTGAAGGGCCCGAAGCTTTTATTCACGATATCATTATGGATGAGTTTCATTACTACGCAGATCGTGAGCGGGGAGTAGCTTGGCAAATTCCATTGCTGACGATGTCACAAGCACGTTTTCTATTGATGTCTGCGACCTTCGGAGATACGGATTTCTTCGAAGAATGCTTAAAAAAACTTACTGAGCGTGCAACAACAGTTGTTAAAAACACGCATAGACCCGTGCCGCTTGATTTTGTGTATCAGGAGACCCCCCTGCATGAGACGATTCGGGAACTCCTCCAGAGCGGAAGAGCGCCTATTTACCTCGTGAACTTTACCCAGCGAGATTGTGCTGAAGAAGCCCAAAACCTTCTTTCGCTAGACTTTGCTAGCAAAGAGGAAAAGCAAGCTATCGCCCAAGCGATCAGTCATGTGAAGTTTTCGAGTCCTTATGGCAAAGAGATTCAAAAAATTCTGAAACACGGTGTCGGCTTGCATCATGCTGGGCTTTTACCAAAATACCGACTTTTAGTCGAACAATTGGCTCAAAAAGGTCTACTCAAAGTTATCAGTGGCACGGACACTCTCGGTGTCGGTGTGAATGTTCCCATTCGGTCTGTGCTTTTCACCAAGCTATGCAAGTTTGATGGAAGCAAAGCAACTATATTGAGTGTTCGTGATTTTCAGCAGATAGCTGGTCGAGCGGGCCGCAAGGGTTTTGACGATCGAGGCACAGTTGTCATACAAGCTCCTGAACATGTCATCGAAAATGCAATGCTGACTGCAAAAGCAGGCGGTGATCCGAAGAAAATTCGAAAGATAGTGAAGAAGAAGCCTCCAGAAAAGGGCTATGTCCACTGGGATGAACAGACCTTTCAGAAGCTCATAGCTTCAAATTCCGAACCTCTGGTATCACGTTTCCATGTTTCGCATGCGATGCTGCTCAATATTTTGAGCCGTCCCATGAGTGGTGGCTGTGTTGCGATGAAACATCTCATTCGTGATTGCCACGAAACTCCGACATCGAAGCGACAATTACGAAGAACAGCTTTTCAGATGTTTCGCTCCTTGGTGGAACGTCGCATCGTGCAATTTGAAGAGATTGACGGGCGCAAGACGAAAAAGCTCGTCATTGACAGCAGTCTTCAAAATGATTTCTCACTGAATCATACCCTCGCTCTCTATCTTATCGATACGATCAAGCTCTTCGATCCCCAGAGTGAAAATTATGCTCTCGATGTGCTCAGTCTCTGTGAAGCTATTTTGGAGAATCCTGACATACTCTTGCGCAAGCAGCTGGACCGATTGAAGCGTATCCGCATGGCAGAAATGAAAGCCGAAGGTGTCGAATACGAAGATCGTATTGCTGAGCTCGAGCAGATGGAATATCCAAAGCCCAATCGCGAGTTTATCTACGACACCTTCAATCGCTTTGCAGCGGTGCATCCGTGGGTTGGTAACGAAAATATACGTCCCAAAGCTATTGCTCGAGAGATGTACGAGACCTTTCAGTCCTTTGATGAATACATTCGTGACTATGAGCATCAAAGAGCCGAAGGTCTGGTTCTCAGATATTTGACTGAGCTTTATAAAGTCTTGGTGCAAACAGTTCCCGAAGCTTATCGGAACGAAGAGATCGAAGCCATGATCGATTATTTTGGAACTATGATTCGTGGCATAGATTCGAGTCTCCTCGATGAATGGGAACGCATGCGTACCGGAAAATCCGCAGCTGTGAAGCTCGCAGCCGATGCGCCTGAAGAGCCTTTCGATATTACCCGCGACAAGCGAGCTTTTGGAGTTTTGATTCGCAACGAAGTCTTTCGCTTTGTGCGATGTTTGGCTGCTGGGCAGTTCCAAGAGTCTCTCACCATCCTGGAAACTCCAGAAGTTCCAGACGCGAGCGGGGAAGGAGTCTGGGATGTTGCCCGACTCGAAACCCTCTTCGATCTTTACTTTGCAGATCATCAGCAGATTCTTACAGATCGTACAGCGCGTCACCCCCAATACTGTCGCATTCACCCTCTCGAGCAGGGCAATGGATGGCATGTGGAACAGATCTTAGTCGATCCAGAAGGGCACAATGACTGGAAGTTGGAGTTTAAAGTTGAGCACGCGCTCTCCCGAGACCGCGGGAAGCCTGTCCTGCGTTTGCTTGATATAGAGGAGATTGGAGGATAAGGGCTTCTGTGCCCTCAATACGGCGAGAAACTAGGCAGACGGGGGACAAGAACGAGGACTAGGCTTCCCAAGTGTCTCACGATGTCGCAGAGCCATAACTCCTAGGCCGGTATCTGCGGCTTTGTTTTCGGTCCTTATGGGGTCGATCGCATCAGCGAGCAACCCTTGAGTTCTTGCTAGAAACCAAGCAAGGTCTGTGCCAGGGTTAAAGTCTTTGACGCGCTGAGCCTGTCGCTCAGAAGAGTGTGAGCTCCCCATTGGCTTGTGTGATATTGCGCAAGCTGAGCTATTTCCTCGAATCGGGGGCTGAGGATGCTTGTCGCATGGCAGACTGCGTACTATAGTCGAGCCCCATGGTCCGTTGCGGGTATTGAGTTAGAAAGGATAGGCTTACATGCGTCATCTCGCTTTGATCTTGTTCCTGGGAATGGCTTGTCCTCTGCAAGCAGCCATCAAAATTGTGGTCAGTGTGGATTGGGAAGGTCGTGACTTAGCTCCTGAAAATATTCAGGCCATGCAGACCTTTCGTAAGGATTATCCGCAGATCCCTCTGCAGCATTTTTTGAATGCGGCTTATTTTACGAAGCCCCAAGTGGACGCCGTTCAGGTTGCTGCGACCATGCGTTCAGTCTTGAGGCCAGGTGACGAAGAGGCCCTCCATATTCATCCTTGGCGAAGTCTGGCGAAGGCAGCCGGCGTAAATTTTCGTACCGAGCCGGCCTTTCGAGGTTACCTCGATCTTAGCAAATGCGACCCAGACTGCGGCCATGATGTGAACCTCGCCTCTTACAGCGAGGACGAACTCCGTAAATGGATTCGGACCAGCATCAGCATACTCACCCAGCAGGGTTTTGCTCGCCCTAAAAGTTTTCGTGCGGGAGCTTGGATGGCAGAAGCAAGAACCTTTCGGGCCTTGGCTGCTGAGGGCATAGTCTTAGATTCTTCTGGAACCTATGCCGAGTTTTTAAAGGAGCGTTGGGGTCACTCTCTTTTGTATCCTGTAGTGGGCAAAATTTGGGCGTCCATCACTCCTACAAGTCAGCCCTACACTCTCGAACCTCTACCTGGAAAAACTTTAGTGGAGCTGCCTGACAATGGTTGCCTCGCTGATTACACGCCAGCGGAAAGTATTTTAGATACTTTCCAAAAAAATGTGGCTCTCTGGAAGCAAGACCCTTCTCGAGATGTTTATGTCGCCATTGGCTTTCATCAGGAGACTGCACAAAAGTATATCGAGCGGATTCGACAAGGCATTGACCTCATTAAAGCTCAGGCTGAGAAAGAAAAGCTACCTGTCGAGTTTGTGGTACCACCGCTCGCAGGGACTTTTCGGGCGGGATAGTATGAGCTATTGCGATCAGTATCGAGAGCTTCGCAGTCTTCTTATG
>CANGNB010000149.1 GCA_947454545.1 Oligoflexaceae bacterium | reverse complement strand
GCTTTGCGAGAGAATTTTCGACTGCATTCACACATAGGTCTTCATTGATAAAGACCGGCACGATCATGTTTGGAAAGACCACGATATCCTTGAGAGGCAGCAGTGGCATTTCACTGTTGACAACTGCAAGCTTACCTTGATTGGACTCCGACATTACCGACTCCCGCGATAGGTATTACTAACTGCATTCTTCTCGTAAGAGTTTTCGGATCCACTCGCAGAAACCTTAGGGGTTCTACTTTCAGCCCTCAACTTTCGAGCTTGATGCATTCCTTAAACTAGACTTTAACCCTAACGATGATAATGAGATCGCCCACCTTATCATCAATTTGGTCCCCCAAGCCTTTAAGAACGATCACTCGTTGTTTTTCTAGGCTTGGTTCAAGTTCCAGTACGTGTTCTATTTTTTCTCTTTTTTCAATTCGCCCATTGGGAGTTTTTTGTCGGATTGTACGAGACAGGCGAACTGTTGTTTTAAAAGGAAGCTTGAATGCTTCGGCTGAAACAAAAACAGGAAATTCTAGATCCAATTTGCTATGACACCGGGACCATTTTTCAAACGATATTTCCTCGATCTGAACAGAGGAAGCAAAACCATCGAGCTCCTTCTTCTCTTGTTCAGAAAGGCCCTCTTGTCTGGCCTCAGGGGAAAGAGGTGTTTGTGACTTTTCAACAGACACCCGAGCCCACCCCAGTCGTTACGAGGATTTTGGGACACAGACACTCACCATCGATGGCCTCACGAGCCGACCGTTGAGAGTGTAACCCTTTTGGTATTCATCCTTAACAATTTCAGCGTTGATCTCTTCAGACTCTATCCTCTGAATGGCCTGATGAACATTTGGATCGAACGGCTGTCCAACCGCTTCGATCTGCTTAAGGCCATGGTTCTCCAAAATTTGAAGGAACTGCTTGTGAACCATCTTTACGCCATCAACTATAGGGCCTTGGTCGTTTGGTCCGACTGAGCTCACAGCCTTCTCAAAACTGTCAAGGACAGGCAACACATCCTGTAGCAATTTTTCTGTGCCATACTTGAGAAGTTCAGATCTTTCGCGCTCATGCCGGCGCCTCATGTTTTCCATATCTGCCAGAGTTCGCATGTAGCGATCTTTAGACTCATTGAGTTCGTCTTCTAAAGCAAAGATTTTTGCTTCAGCAGATTCGGCTGCAGCGGCAGAATTGTTCTGATCGTCTCCCTCATTCACAGAATTAACCTCAGAGGAATCAAGATTCATTGTTAAGTCTTGGGACTCAAGTGGGCTCTGTTCACTTTGCATTTCGACGCTCATAAGGAAACTCGTTGGAAGTTGTAGGTTGGCAACTCGCCGGATCTTTTAGTTTTTACCTTGCAACATGGCGAACTGCAAGATCTTGTGGATGCCCCGTAACTCTGCTCGAGTCCGGATCTTAAGACCTGAGTACGCTAATTTGTCTACGAGCTTCTATTTAAATGTTAAACGGACTCCTCACGTCTGAAAAGTAGGCAAGCCTTGCCTGTCGCTCTGGGTGAGGATTTGGGGGTTGATCATTGACAGGGTGGAACTGCTTGAGATAAACCATTCTCACCCAAAAGTGCAATAGTTCTCGATTGATGAACGAGACATTGCTGTGTGAATGTGCCTTCAGCTGCTGAGTTGAAAATGGAAACAACTGCCGATCAATTGCCGCAACCCCCGTCCTCTGCTTCACCAAGTCTCGCGCAAGCTCACGAAGGGCTTGACCAGCAGAAGAGAAGCTCTGCACTTCCGCGTCGAGGCATACACATTGACGATGTGGACTTAGCAAGCCGCCTCGATCAGTATTCTATCGAGGACGTGGTGGAACTTAAGATTTCAAGATTTTTTGACCAAATTGGGACGTTTTATCCTGAAAACGTATTTGACCTGATTATGTCAAAGGTCGAAAAACCTCTCCTGGTTCAGATCCTGAGACGAGTGGGCGGAAACCAGGTGCAAGCAGCTAAAATTCTTGGAATAAATAGAAATACGCTAAGAAAGAAAATTAAGCAGTACGGTCTGTGACTGCGCCTGAGCGCACTAGGCAAATATTTCCTAGAGCGCTCTGCTTCTCATCCTGCAAATAAATTAAGAGAGAATTCCGAATCACTCGTCCAGATCAGCAACAGCGCCTTCCTGAAACAGATTCTGAAATGAAACATAATGTGGTTGATAAGCGAGTTTTACGGTTTTGGTTGAGCCGTGACGGTTTTTAGCAATGAGGACCTCGGCTATACCGGCAAGTTCAGAGCTGGGGTTATAATATTCATCGCGATAGATGAAAAAAATCATGTCAGCATCTTGTTCCATAGAACCAGATTCACGCAAGTCTGACAGCTTAGGTCGTTTATCCGGTCTGGAGTCAGGGCCACGGTTTAGCTGAGCAAGTGCCACGACAGGTATCTTGAGTTCTTTTGCTAGGTTTTTTAGGCCCATAGAAATCTCTGAGATTTCTCGTTCCCTGCTTTCAGGCTTACCAACTCCGCCTGCCGTCATGAGCTGAAGGTAGTCAATGATGACTATATCAAGCCCAAATTCCTTATGATATCGGCGACATCGAGACCGAAGCTCCATCAAACTGATACCTGGGGTCTCGTCAATTCCGAAGCATTCCTTCTTCTCGTAAATGCGCCGCGCTCCTTCCATCAGACGATCCTGCTCCTCATCAGAGAGATCACCTTTTCGTAGCCTCGATGAATCCACTTTGGCCACTGCAGAGAGAACACGAGCCATGAGCTGTTCTTTGCTCATTTCTAAGGTAAAAACGGCAACCTTCTTGTTTGCCAATGCAGCATTTGTAGCAAGGTTTAGAACAAATGCTGTCTTTCCCATACCAGGACGAGCAGCCAAAATGATGAGATCGCTAGGCTGAAGACCACCTGTGATACCATCAAGATCTTGAAAGCCAGTGGGTACGCCAGTTATGGTCCCATCCAACTCCAGCTTCCTTTGGATTTCGTCTATAGTCGATTCAAGGACAACATCTGCTTGGAGAATACCCTTTCGATCATACTCTGACGAAATTGCTAGAAATTGCTTTTCGACGCTTTCAATAAACTGCTCAATGCGCCCCTCGTAGGCCTCTGCTCGACCTATCACATCCTGACAAACTTTTATTACGCTTCGTCGGTAGAAGTGATTCCTGACGATCTGTGCATAGTGTTCTAAGTTCTGGGCAACGGGGCAATTTTCTGTAAGCTCGATCAGATAAGCTGGACCAAGATCCTTGATCTTATTTTGCCTAAGCTTTTCGGCAACAGTAACAATGTCGGCAGATTCACCGGCAGCTGAAAGCTCGAGAATAGAAGAATAGATTTTTTGATGGGAATCTAAAAAGAAATGCTTGCTCTGAAGCAAACCCTCTACGAGGGTCAGACTTTCAGCGTCACTTAAAATAGCCCCAAGGACGGCTTTTTCAGCGTCAATAGAATGCGGAAGCACTTGTCCTGACGCCATAGGAGGTCTCGATCGGCTTAAGTAGACGATTGTTGGGCAGGTCTGTACAAAGCCCAACAACTAAAGTTCTAATAATGTGTTCTGTTAAGCGGAGACTGAGCTCCGTCAACAGACTAAGCAATAACCTAAGCATAAGGCAGAGGGCATTTAAGCTACGTTTATAGGTAACTTAAATCCCTTCTCATCCTAACAACTCAGGGATCACTGGGGTGCGACAACCCAAATCTTAAACTTAGCTACAACCTCAGGGTGAACTTTGACTTCACCGGTAAACACACCAACTTTCTTGATTTCTTCAGAAAGCTTAATGTCTTTACGGCTAATTTTCACACCTTCTTGTGCCAGTAGTTCCTCGAGCTCTGCAGTAGTAACAGATCCGAAGATACGCTCGTCTTCACCGACTTGCTTCGTTACGGTCACAGAGATTTTTTCGATAGTAGCAGCAAGTTTCTTGGCTTCACCAAGAAGCAGAGCTTTTTTCTTCTCAAGAAGTCGGATCTGGTGATTCAAAGCAGCTTGGTTGCCTTGGTTAGCAACCGCAGCTAGGCCTCTAGGAATCAAAAAATTCCTCGCATAGCCAGGCTTAACTTTGACTATTTCACCAATACGCCCAAGGTTTTCCACATTTTGATTCAGAATTAATCTCATCTCAGTTCTCCTCAGGCTGTCTCTGAGCGGCAGCAGCAGCCTTAGCCAACTCAGCTAAACGAGCAGGGATATCAACTTCGTCATTAAGCTTAACAACGAGATAACGGAGTACGTTGTCATCGATACGAAGCAAACGCTCACATTCTGCAATGTTAGCTGGCAAGCTTGCGCAATCGTAGAACATATAGTGGCCGCGGAAGTTTTTGCGGATTGGATAAGCAAGTCGCTTGGTGCCCCAATCATCGCGCTTGAGGAATTCTCCTCCACCACGCTTCAAGATCTCTTCGTAGCCAGCAAAAAGCTTTTGCTTATCTGCATCTGGCAAATCAGCCTTTGCAACTACCGTGAATTCATATTCTCTTAACAAAACGAACCTCCCTATGGATTAAGCAGCCAATTGATTCTTCAATTGGCAAGGAAGCAAACAGAACACCGAGACCACTGCTGGTCCGGATTACATCAGTTATTCTTGTCGGGCTTGAACAATACTTTGCAAGCGCCCAACAGCCTCGTTAAACATGGGTCCTCTTAGCTGCTCTAACTCAGACTGAGAAAAATCAGACAAAACCCAATCAGCAACAGGCGGATATTTTTCGGTCGGTCTCCCGACACCTAGCTTGACTCTCGCGAAATTATCGGAAGATATCTCCTCGATCATGCTCCGTATCCCGTTATGCCCACCATGACCGCCACCCATCCGGACTTTAACCTTGCCGAAAGGGATATCGATATCGTCATAGAGAGCGATCACAAGACTCGCTTCGGTCTTATAAAAACGCATCGCTTGGGCTACAGACTTGCCACTTAAATTCATGAATGTCTGCGGTTTAAGGAACAAAAACTCTTCGCCAAACAAGCGAGCTTTACCCCACTCTGCGTCGAACTTCTTCCCTTGCCACTTTGATCCAGAATGCTCCAGCAGCTGGTCTATAAGTAAAAAACCCGCGTTATGCCTGGTATTTTGATACTTCACACCAGGATTACCTAAGCCGACGAGTAATCTCACTCAAGCACCAATCCAATCAAACGTAAACAAGATCGACGTGCAATGGAACGCGTTTCACGTGATCGAGTTGCAGCTCTTGAATGCGTACTAACTTGGTTTGACCGTTGAATACCAAGTTAAATTGCTTGTCCGATTTCATGGCTTTATGTAGCCATTTAGGATCGAATTCCAAAGTATGGCTCTGACCCTTGTCCAAAAGAACGCCAGGCAAACGGCCGCTTCTTCGCAATTTTTTGGCATGGCTCTTTCCACGTGTATCCCGTGGTAAAGCTTCAATCGTCACAAATTCTTCTGACATATCTTAGTCTCCTTTTCGCCCGTCTTCGAAGCTAGAGTCTCGCCGCTACGCTTTTCGCATTCATGTGCTGAAATTAGCCCCAAAGGGTGCTCAGTCTACTCTTGAGCATAGGGTTATAACGAGAAGTCTGCTGCATGGCAAGTCCCTTGTCTAAGCCTTGCTTTCACGGGCAGGCATCTGCTTGGACTCTCGAATCTGATTTTACTTCCCGCAATCTCAGACAAAGAGACTGCTGATAGAGCCTGCCGTATGAATACGCCTAATTGCTTTAGCAAGAAGCTCTGCTACACTCAATTGAGTGATTTTAGGGCACTCTCGAGCCGCTCGACTTAGCGGAATTGTGTCGAGAACAGCCAATTCGGACAGGGCTGAGTTCTGGATCCGTTCCACGGCGGGACCACTCAACACTGGGTGAGATATCGCCGCACTCACAGACTTTGCACCTTTTTCCATGAGTGCCTCTGCCGCCTTACACAAGGAACCAGCCGTGTCACAAATATCATCTATGAGTAGACAATCTTTGTCCCGGACGTCACCAATGACATTCATTACGTCACTTTCATTAGGTCTATCGCGACGCTTGTCTACAATTGCTAGCCCACACCCGAAATATTTAGCCATTGCTCTTGCTCGCTCTGCACCACCCGCATCGGGGGACACTACGAGGAGGTTGTCTCTCCCTTCGAAGTAGGGACCAAAGATGGGTTTGGAAAACAAATGATCGACAGGGATATTAAAGAAGCCCTGAATTGCAGAAGTATGCAGCTCCATGACCAGCATTCGGTCGATACCTGCAGCAGTGTAGAGGTCCGCAATGAGTTTTGCAGTGATGGGGGTCCTAGGTGCGCTTTTTCTCTCTTGGCGAGCATACCCGAAGTAAGGGCATACCATGGTAATTCTTTTGGCTGACGCCCGCCGACAGGCATCGATCATGACGAGAGACTCGATAATGTGGTCATTTGCAGGGGCTGAAGTAGGCTGTACGATGAAAACATCGCGACCACGGACGTTATCTTGAATCTCCACCCGGGTCTCACCGTCAGAAAAGCGATCAACACGAGCCTCACCCAACTTCAAATCCAAAAAACCGACGATTTTCTGCGCCAAATCCCGATTCGCGTTGCCTGAGAACACTATCATGTCGCTTTCCATAGTCTCTACCTTGTCCACGCGGAGTTCGAAAACTCAATGAATAAAAGACTTTGCTGGCAAAAGCACTCGCAAATTGCGAATGCTCTTAATTTTAGGAATTAGGATGTAAGGGGGCTTGTTGCGTAGGATGTTTGTGGCTGGGGCGGCAGGATTCGAACCTGCGAATGCTGGAATCAAAATCCAGAGTCTTACCGCTTGACGACGCCCCAGTTTGATCGGCTCCGTCATCCTCGACGAGGCATGATAGTATCTCAAGGTTTCACTTAGAGTCAAGTTTTTTAAAACTTTTTCTTCTAAGATTTACGACGTCTATCCGTCGAATCGCCCAGCTGCCACTTATATCCAGACTCTATATCCCAGTCTAAAATCCATAGTCCCTTCATGGCTTCTCCTCTCTCCAAGACTCTATCTGCAACGACATCTATGATCTGACGTTGAAAACCACGTCTTAGCTCTCTCCCTGCAAACTTGCTTTCGATACCTATGCGAATAAGCTTTTCGTTAAGGCCTTTTCCTAACGCAATCCTGGTACCTTTCTCTTCCAATCTCTTATTAAAACCAAATAGCTCTCTGTCGAGCATCTTTTGAAAATGTGCCGCTTCTAGATTTTTGAAATAAACAATCTCGTCGATTCGATTCACCAGCTCAGGCCTTAGAAATTGGCATAAATCTTCCCGAAGATGTTGATCTTGATCCTCTGTTTTGACACCTTCAAGAGAAATGAAATAATTTGAGGTCATGATGATGATGCATCTGCGAAAATCCGCAAGCCTTCCTTGAGAATCGGTTAAGCGTCCCTCATCGAAAACTTGCAGTAGGATATCAAGAACTCTCGGGTGAGCTTTATCTATTTCATCTAGCAAAACTATAGAGAATGGTTTGTGACGAACCGCATCTGTCAGGCGCCCTCCGGCTTCGAAGCCAGCATACCCTGGAGGAGCACCAATTAAGCCTGAAACTTGGTGGGCTTCCATGAATTCTGACATATCAATTCGAATCATATGAGAGGGATTTTTGAAAATGACTTCTGCCAATGCTTTAGCCGTTTCTGTTTTACCTACTCCTGTTGACCCAAGAAAAAAGAACACCCCATTAGGGCGATTTGGATCGGAGAATCCCATGCGAGTTCTCCTTACAGCTCGAGCAAGCGCTTCCAATGCCTCATCTTGACCAAAAACACGTTGCCGCATTTTTTGATCAAGTTCTTTGAGTCGCTCTAATTCATCTGAAATGAGATCGCCCATCGGAATGCCTGTCCACTTTTCCAGAACTTTTGCAATCTCTTGTTTGTCTACAGATCGACTAAGGAACCCAAACTTACTTTCATTGCTATTGATTTGATCTTTTAAATTCTCTATTTTTTCTTTCAATTTAGGTATTTCTTGATACTGAAGCTTAGCTACAGACTCAAAATCGTTTTTCACACGAGCGCCCCTTTGAAGCGACTCTAATTCCTCATTTCGAACTTCAAAAACTCTAAGCTTTTCTAAGTCTATCTGATGTTGCGCCCAGCGATTCTCCATTTCTTCTGCTTCACCGATCAGCTGGTCGAGTTTCTGCTTAACTTCTTTGAGAGCATGATTTTGTTTATCCGATTTTTCAAGAATCGTTTTTTCCAAATTGAGCTGAGATATCTGGGATTGAATTTTGTCGAGATCTTCCGGCACTGACTGTGATTGGAGTTTCACTCGAGAACATGCTTCATCAACTAGGTCTATAGCTTTATCTGGCAAATGCCGCAAAGGCAGATATGCCACAGACAAATCAACTGCGGCTCGAAGTGCTTCATCGGTGATGGGAACACCATGGTGAATTTCGTATCTTGCCTTAAGGCCTCTCAAGATTGTGAGACAGGACTCCCGATCTGGCTCTCCAACTTGTACAGGCTGAAACCTTCTATCTAAAGCTGCGTCCTTCTCAAAGAACTTTCGATATTCAGCATGTGTCGTCGCACCCAAACAACGCATCGCTCCTCTCGCCAATGCTGGCTTCAGGAGATTAGCTGCATCCGCCCCTCCTTCAGACTGACCAACCCCTACGAGCATATGGATTTCATCAATAAATAGGATTACACGATCGCCAAGGAGCTCGAGGGCCTTAAGGAGTTGCTTGAGACGATCCTCAAAATCACCCCTGAATTTAGTGCCAGCAATCAAGGCGCCCATATCGAGAGAAAGAACTCTAACTCCCTTAAGCGGTTCAGGAACTTTTTCTTCGATAATTCTTAGGGCCAAACCTTCTGCCACAGCCGTTTTTCCAACACCGGGCGGACCTAACAAGATAGGATTATTTTTTTTCTTCCTGCCAAGAATTTCTAAAACTCTCCTGATTTCTTCATCTCTCCCAATGACTGGATCTATAGAGCCTCGAGAAGCAAGCTCTGTAAAATCAATTGTGAAATCCTTCAGTTTTCGATCGAGATCTTTGTCAAGCTTCCGACCTTTCTCTTTATCATTAATGAGCTCTTGCTCATCATTTTTGGAATTCTTTTTTTGAAAGCCTTCTGTAAAATTCGACCGCTTTACCGTCGGATCAGCTTTTTTCTCGAGCTCATTGAGATTCCAGCTTTTGAATTCATTTTGTCTTTCTGACTTATTTTTATCGATCTGAGAGCGTAGAAGTTCTGAATTCTGGACGAGGACATCCCATAGGTCGTCCAGCTCAACTAGCCGACCCTTAACTTTGCTTTCAACCTGGTCTAATGCTCGACTTAGACGAGGACCGAAAGCAACCTTTACTTGACCAAACTTTTTGGAATATTTTTGTAGAAATTCTTCCAGACCCCTTTCGAGTTCACCGTGGGCTTGCGCATCGAGGCGATCCCAATCTTTTCTCAACAGGGAAAGAGCCGCATGCTCTACTTCGAAATAGTCGTGCCCTAGACCTTTCGCATACCGAAGGGCCTGATGAAGGACAGCTTGAGCATCGAAACTGTAAAGCGATACATCCATGAAAAGCCCCAATGAGTTACCTTGAACCATTAGGGTTTTCGGCTTTAAACAAGGAATCTATAGGTTTTTTTGTTGATAAAGGGATGATATTCTGCGGACGGCGTTAAAGTTAAGGTATGTAACTCATAGGGTTTCAGGTTGTTCCCCTATCAAACCTAGTCTATTTTTTAGCTATTTTGACTCATTTCCACGAATTTTAACTTGAGATCTCTGAGTACCTCTCTCAGGAGCTGGTCTTCTTGGCT
>CANGNB010000148.1 GCA_947454545.1 Oligoflexaceae bacterium | reverse complement strand
CTTCAGCGAATTACCACCCGCTTCTTGGGAAATGTTAGCTTCTGTTGCCAATTCCGTGCCTGTCACCGCTTTTTTGAGGATCACATTGATCACACCAGCGACAGCATCGGCTCCATAGACAGCTGAGGCACTTGACTTAACGACTTCAACTTTTTCCACCATAGCAAGGGGAATATTATTGATGTTCGTACCACCTAAACTCGCTTCGGCCGGCAGGCGTCGCCCATTGACGAGGACAAGAGTACGCCCTGCTCCCAAACCGTGCAGATTCAAGGTCGCTTGTCCGACGGCTACATATCCCCCGCCTCCGTTAAAACTTCCGAGGGTATTTTCTGTTTGGCTTTTAAGAAGTTCGCTGACCGAAGTGATACCAGCCTTCTGGAAATCATCTTGCGTAAGGACCTTGGTTGGGGTCGCTTGTTCTATATCGATGCGCTTGATGCGCGATCCTGTGATCGTCATACGTTCTGCTGAGGCTGGTGCTTTCGGAGCTGTCGACTCTTCAGCGTGGAGGAGGTGACCACCACTGAGAAGTGCGATTAGCGTCAAAGCTATCGAATTTGCTGGGGATGAGTCTGGACGCGCCATAGCTCTGATTCCTATATGATGAGGAGTTCCGCTTTGTGTCTAACATGCAGATTCGTGCGAGTAAAGAACTTCGCGGCGGTCTCTAAGGTCCTGGCGCGGACTTTTTGATCGTCCTGAAACAAGACTTATGTCGGGGTAAACACGGATAAGGACGAGGGGGATCCCATCAGCCGGAGGGAGAAAACGAACGAGCCTCGGATGTCTAAACATCCCGAGGCTCGCCCGTACCAAAAGGGTTATAGTCTCTTAGAAAAGAGACTTTACGAACGCTCAGGCCAGAGAATGCAGATCAAACGGCTCTCTCACTTGCCAAAGTGGCGAACGTACTGAACCAGATTTTTGATTTCGTCGTCAGGTATCGCTGCACCCCATGGTGCCATTGTAGCGCTAAGTCCTTGGGACGCTCCACCGAGTTTGATGACTTTGTAGATATGTTCGTCATCAACCTTGGCCTGCCAGGCCTTGTCCACAAACTGACGTGGGCGTGGGTTCATGGCGAGAGCACCGGCTCCATCAGCTTTACCATCAATACCATGGCAAGCGACGCAGTAAGTTTCGAAAGTCTTTTTGCCTGGGACTTCTGCGGTTGCTGAGCCCCCACCAGCAGCAGCTGCCGCCTTGGCCTCTTCCTGTTTCTTCAAGAATTTTTGAAAATCTGCCTTCGGATTATAGTCTTTCTCAGAATTGAAATCGCAAGCATTCAAAAGCAGAGCAGCTAGCGCGAAGGGGACAAGATTTCTAACTTTCATGCAGTCTCCCAGGATTAGAACGACATACTCAAAGCGAACGGACAGAGCTTTGAGTCGGCAAACATCAGATTATACTCTTCACCTTGGGGTTTTAACACCCTTAGGCAGCTCTGACAAGCCTCAGCTCCCGACATGCCAAGGTAAGTCTTCAGAACGAATACAGGCCGACTGGTGTGAGCTATCGACATCCTGCCTTTTAAGCCTAGACTCTTGTCCCCAGCAAGCCGGCTCAGCAAGAGCACAGCGCTTGACCCAGGGGCACGAAGGGTAAACGACGACTCCCGGTCGTTCTTCGCGACTCACGAGTTCACTGCGGGCCAGAGCCCACGCCGGCCTGTAGAGTCGCGGCTGAGCCGACAGGAGCCAGCGAGTATAGGGATGTTGAGGCCTTTGCAGAACAGCCTTGCTAGGGCCCTGCTCGAGACAGCGCCCCTGGTATAGCAGGCTCACAGCATCGCTCCATTGAGCTACGACATTCACATCATGAGCAATCAGCACAATAGCTCCGCCTGTACGCTGACGCCATTCCTGCAAAATTTCCAAGAGTTCCACCTGATGCAATCGATCGAGAGCACTCAAGGGCTCGTCACAGATTAACAGCTCAGGTTCGCAGAGCAAGGCCCTCAACAGGTTCACCCGCTGCCTTTGGCCACCCGAAAGTTCGTGCGGAAATCGCTCTAGCAAGAGCGGATCCAGATGGAGCTCGAGACAGCGCTGAGGAATCATGTCCCGAACTTGCGATGGACTGAGCCCGCGGGTCACTCGAGCAACCTCCCTGAGCTGCTCCCCCACGGTTCTGCGAGCATGCAAGGCCTCTGTCGCATCTTGCATGACGAGTTGGATACCTCGGGCACGCTCCCGCAAAGAATAGCTCGTCAGAGGACGTCCCCGCCAAAGAATAAGTCCTTCGGCAGGCTTCAATGCCCCTGCAAGAAGTCGAGCCAAAGTCGATTTACCGGCCCCAGACTCCCCGATCAGCGCATGCATGTCTCCCGCCCGAAGGCTGAGATGAAAATCCCTGACTTGAAAGCCTTCTCTCGCTTTTTGGAAGACTGACCTCTGCTCACTATGGCCATAGGAAAGACCGCGCACTTCCAAGATGTCTGTCATGCCCCGCTCTCCTCGGATCGATGACAGGCCACGCGACGACCATCCGCTAAACGCAACAACGGGGGAGCTTCTTGCTCACAGCGCCGATCAGCATGCAGACAAGCACTGGCAAAAGCACAACCCAGTCCTGGCTGCTGCAGACTTGCCTGAGCTCGAAACAGCCTTTGGCCCTTGCGCCCTTCCAAGGGAGCTGCTGCAAGCAGAGCTTGAGTATAAGGATGAAGAGGTCTATGCAAAAGATCTGCGAGAGAAGCCTCTTCGACTAAACGTCCTCCACAGAGCACCATGATACGGTCACACAGCTCAGCCAAAAAACCAATGTCATGGGAAATGAGCAGCAAAGCTCGCGAGCGCACTTCAAGATACCCGCGCAACTGCTCGATGACATCCGCTTGCACACTCGCATCAAGGGCATGAGTGGCCTCGTCGGCGATCAAGATCTCAGGATCGAGCAAGCGCGCCATGACCCATAGCACTCGCTGACGCATGCCTCCGGATAGCTCGTGAGGATAGGCTTGAAGAATCTTTGCAGAGAGTCCGTGAGCCTTTAGAAGAGATTCTATCTTTTCTCTACTTTTGTCTTGCGAAGCACTCGAAGCATGATAGCTAAAGACCTGAAAGAGCTGCTGCTCTACGTTCCTCATAGGATGCAAGGCTGTAGCTGCATCTTGCAAAAGCAGGGCTATATGTCGTCCCCTCAGCAACGCTAGCTCCGTATCGGAAATCAGGGAGAGATCCTTGTCTTGCCAAAGAATCTGTCCCGATTGAATTTCGAGATAAGGCCAAGGCAAAAGGCGCATAAGGGCCAAAGCCGTAAGACTTTTCCCACTTCCTGAACCGCCCATCAGCCCCAAAGCTTCTCCAGCTCGAAGCTCGAAACTCAAGCTATCTACGAGGGGACGCGCTCCTGCAGACTGCCTTGCACCTACAGTCAAAGCATGAATGCTGAGAACATTCGCATCGCGCCCCTCTTCCATCAGATCGCCTGGCCGTATTGGAGCATAAAGGTATTTGCGGACACTTTGTAGCTTCCGACCAGATCCCCACGCCCTGCTGCCTCTATATAGTCAGCTTCTTTCAGTTGAAGTTTGGGGGTCTTGATAGCTGTGTGCATGTAGCCTAGATCAACGTGCCAATTATCTTTATGGTAAGTAGCCCCCAGAGACGCCAAGGTCCGATCGGCATCAGGACTGCGAGGAGATCGCAAGGCATCTGTTGTGGGTGACTTGTCCACACCTAAACCGGCACGCAGAAGAATCTCGGGTTGAACCGAATAAGCTGCTCCCACAGAATAGGAGAGGACATCTTTCCATCCTAACTTCACGAGAATGTTCTGATCTCCCTTAGCGCCACTCTTATAAGTCACATTGAGAGCATCTACGGAAGACCAACGGGTCTGGGTAATATTTGCAAAGAGCTTGAGGTCATTGATTCCTTGATAAGCAGCTCCGAAACTGATCGCATCAGGAAGAGTAAGATTAAGGCTAGCATCTTTTTCAAAAGCTTGGCTTGCAATATAAGCCTGAGCTCCGGTGGCATCACCTGAAAAACCAATCGAGCCTTTGTTCTTGTGTTTCACCTGCGAACGATAGGAGAGGCCGAGATTCAGCTCTGACAAGGGTTTATACTGAACACCAAACTCATACCCTGCGGCGTAGTTTTCACCGCTATAGTCAGCAAAAACATCGGCCGTTCCATCGGCGCTCTTCACAGCAGCGCTGGCCGCATTTTTGAGCACACCAGCAACAGCTGCTGTAATTTCGTCAGCTGTCTGGTTCGCAGCGACGGCCTGTGTTTTAGCTGCAATAGCAGCATCGGCAAGCTTTTTATCGCTGGCACTAAGCGCAGCATAAGCAGATTGATCGTTCTTAGCTAGGCCTTCCAAAGCTGTCTGGACATTGCTCACACTCGCTTTTGCTAAGCCACCTGCATAGCCGGCCCCGAAGTTACTCGCCCCCGTAATTTCACCCTTGGCCTTTTGCACCTGCACACCAAAGCCGAATGCGAGCTGGTCGTTGAGTTTGTAAGAGGCCCCTAGATCAAAATTCACAACCTGTAACTCTGTCTTAACCCCATGGTAGCGACCAATCCAGTCCTTGCCATAGTCAGAGTAAGTCCCAAAGGGAGCTGTCACAGACCACCCTAAACTCACGCTGTCAGCGACTTGATGCACGCCATAGAGTGCTGGAACGGCAGCATTTTTACTGAATGAGTCTTCCGTCTTGGACTCGCCCTTATCAACAGCCCCACCGTTCAACGTGTAGCTTCTCTCACCGTCTCGAAAGCTGCCTTTCGGCTGCACCCAACCTGCACCAACAACCACGTGCTGACCTGGAAAGGCCGCGATGGAAGCTGGATTGCTAAAAATCGCAGTAATGTCCTGATTACCGGCTGCATCAGCGGCTCCCGCCGTCCCCAGGTTGCTCGCACTTTGTGCACGAACGGCAAAACCTGCTGCTCGCACCGTATCTGTACCCACGAGGCTGAGGGCGCACACTCCTAAACTTACTGCATACGTAGCTTTCATCGCGATCTCCTGAGACATATGTGCTGATTTTAAGCGGCTAATAGTATAGCTTTTCCGTGATAATTTTCAGGAAAATATACTCTAGACTTTCTAATGTGAAGGAAGCTTGCTTCCGTGTCAAATATCTTTGTCGAAAGTGAAAAAGAAGTCTCCCAGAGACACTTAAGTCAAAGTTAATCTTGCCGATCAGCATCTATCGATAAGGATCCATGCCCATGAAATTTTACCTAAGAGTCTGGCTGATCATCGTATGCTGGGGAACGACACTAGTTCAAGCAGACCCAGGACATACCAGCCTTAGCCTCGACTATGACTCAGGGTTTGTGGAGAACGATCCCGTCTTGAGCTTTGCGGCTCAATACCAACAAAAGCTTGATCCTCTCTACGGGATCCAATGCGTACAGGGTATCAGTAAGAATTTCTACACTGACGCAACTCAAACCGAATGGGTTCTGGGCGATACAATGCTGGCCCTTCTGCTCTATCCGATGAGCCTGGTCCCACCGGTGACTTGGACTGTCAGATTGGGAATGACTCTTCCCCTTTCCCAAGCCTCTCGTCGCAATCAGGTTTACAGCCGCCCTGAACTCGCCTCAACGGCCTCATACGCTTTGAGTACGGCCACCAAAATCTCGGCCACAGGCTTTCTTCGAATGCCATGGAGTGCTTATCAGACCACGGCAGGAACCGATGGTGTTGGAGGCGACCCCCTCCCAAGGTATGCCTATGGAGCTGCGTTTACTCTGCTCCAAGAAGCCTTCTGGCAAAGCCAGCTGTTCTTGAGAGCCAGCTACTATGAAACGAAATACTATAAAAGCACCGAGGAAGGCGCCTCCACCCTACCCCTTCTCGGCCTTCCCGAGCAGGGATACAGCCTCACCCTGAGAATGGAGTGGCCCCTCACCGAGCAGCTCGCGCTGACGGGAGGGATCAGTCAAGGCTCAGTTCTCGAACAAGCTGGTCTTTCGGACTATAAAATTTTTGATGAGGAAGCGAGTACTTGGTCGCTAGGGATAGGCTATAGCTTTTGATACGAGAGGCTGAGAGCCAGAATCTCTTAGAGTTCGGAGAGGCCCCGTTCTTTGTTCTCTCCATTTTCATGACTGATGCCCAGAGGGCGATTGCTTTCAAGCACGAGTCTCTGCTGAGTCCAGTCCCCGGCCTTACCATCAAATTCAGGGATGAGACGTATCAGATACTGTCCTTTGAACTGATAGATGGCACTCGTTCCTTCTTTGAGCTGTAGGTAATGAACTTTCTTCGCAAGACGGTCATAAACAGCGACTCTGAGAGGCCGCACGGGCCCCGTGCGACTCACTGTGCTCATTTTCAAAAACTGACGTTTATCACTCGCCTGAACATTGAGGCGTAAGTGGACTGGCGATTGACTCTGCATCTCATGAGGCAAAGTAATCACAACACCGCGCGGAAGTTCTGTAATATCAAATGGTTGAGCATCATCTTGAGCCCATACGAAAGGACTCATAAAAAGCAACATAAGTAAGGCAAAGCGCATAGTGGGCCTTGTTTAAAAGTTTAACGAGATGAGCAATGCGGGCTTTGCCTCTATTTTACGAAGTGTCGCTTACGCTGTAAACATTCTCCCAATTCATTCAGAGAGGAAATAAAGCGTCAAACTCTTGTCAACGGCACACACATTCACTTCATACCCCCACGAAAGAGTTACAATCCCCCGTAAATTCTAGGCATTCATGCCTGCATCCTACTTTTCCTAAGATTCTTTTGGAGACTTCCGAATTCATTTATGAGATTCGCGTGTTTTAAAGGGTTCTTTTATGAGTATGCTCACAGACCTTCAATTCCGTGATTCTTCTTGTGTCCAGCAGATCGCAAGTCTCCTTTTTTGCGAAAAAGAAGGTTTGCTTTTGCATATTGCCGATGATCGGGATCTTGGTTTTTGCTGCTTGTTAAAACCTCATCCCATCGTTTCACCAAAGGGATCCTCAGATCCTGTCACCCTTGTGTGGGTTGCTCGTCAGTCCACACACTATTGGTTGAGAAGCACTTTGCCTAGAGGCTACGCGGTGATTTCTCAACTACCTTTTCTGGGATCTTCCGATCGTCGGCAATCTTTTTTTTGGTGTGGGGAGTTTGGTCATGAATCTTGAAGCCATACTGAAAGCTGCCGTCCGCGGTGGCGCCAGTGACATCATACTCAAGCCCGGCGTTCCTCCACGCTTTCGCTTTCAAGGTGAAATTTTCAATCTCGCTAATGGCGACGCCATTACCAGTCAGCTCCTCATGGAATGGATAGGACTTATTGTTCCTCCTCATCTCAAACCACGGCTGCAAAACCTTGAGGACTTGGATTTTGCCTATTTAAGTTCATTCGGAAACCGCTTTCGCGTAAATTTATTTCGTCAAAAGCAGAGCTATGCCATGGTATTACGGGTGATTAATAATCATATCCGTACTATGGAGGAGCTCCAGCTTCCCCAAGTGATTCATAACTTCGCCGATGAAAAGCGTGGCCTTATTCTTGTTACTGGAGCAACAGGCAGCGGAAAATCAACAACATTGGCTTCGATTATTGAAAAGATCAACCAAAACCACTCTCAGCACATTCTGACCATTGAAGACCCTATCGAATTTATGTTCACCGAAAAGAAATCCACCATCAATCAGCGCGAAATTGGGATAGATGCTGCAAGTTTTCCATCCG
Organism: Oligoflexaceae bacterium; assembly: GCA_947454545.1. Lineage (GTDB taxonomy): Bacteria > Bdellovibrionota_B > Oligoflexia > Oligoflexales > Oligoflexaceae > Oligoflexus. Next base: position 2,174 of record CANGNB010000148.1, on the reverse strand, counting down.
CTCTGCGGAGTGCTTTGCGACAGAATCCCGACGTCATCCTAGTCGGTGAGCTAAGAGATAGGGAAACCACGGAAACGGCTTTGATGGCAGCTGAAACAGGGCACTTAGTCCTTTCAACTTTGCACACTATGGATGCAACGGAGAGTATCACCCGTCTATTATCTTATTTTCCCCCTCACCAGCATCTTTCATTGAAAATCATGCTTGCACAGACTCTAAAAGCCATCGTTTCCCAGCGATTGGTTCAGAGAGCCGACGGCAAAGGAATGGTCCCTGCGATAGAAATTCTCATCGCCAACGCTCTTGTTCGTGAGACCATTGAAAAGAATGATGATATGAATCTTTTGAAAGATGCCATCCGAAACAGTCGAAACAACTACGGCATGCAGAGCTTTGACAAGTCGCTGCTCGATCTTTTCCAAGCAGGAACGATTACGCGCGAAGAAGCTATCGAACATGCAACAAATCGCAAAGACCTTGAATTAGCCATGCAAGGCTTTGAATCATAAAAACTGATGCCTTCAATTGGCTTTAATCGCATTAGCCATCAAATACTTCCAGCCTTGGCTTTGCTCGTTTTCGATCTAGCCACAAGTTATGAAACCACGCATAAATATTTAGTAAAAGCAAAAGCCTATCCTTTCTTTTTGCAGTCGCCCACGTGCGGCGACTCAATGTTTTTAGATTATCTCGAAACATAGCATAGGTGTGATTAAGCGTAAAAATCGGATCGAAAACTATTTTCTTTAGCTCTCCTAATCCTACCACAGCACCTCGCGACCCCTTGCAGGTGTGGTGTGAGGCCTCCGGAAAATGGTCTCTAACAAGCTTTGGATAAAGTGGGCATTTATCACTCCCTACCCTTACTTTTGGTGCGACACACGTCTGCAAATCTTTCGCCATAGATTTTAGGGCTGAAAGTCGTCCACTCGGCCGGCGTCCGTATTTTTGAATAGAAATCTTTTTCAAATGACCCTTCGCCCCTATATTTCCAATATTCAAAGCCAAAACTTTTCGGGTCTTTTTCTCAACAGCTATAGGGACTGTAACAGGCTTTAGCTTAGTATGAATGAACGATTCAAGCTCGTCGAATTCGACTTCATTCACCTTCGCTCTATTTTCTCTGTAATTTTTTAGGTTTTTTTCGCAAATTTCCCCAAACTTTTTCACTCGCCTCGCAATTGTTCGAGGAACAACTTGAAAGATGTAAGCTGCACGACGTTGGGAAACACCACTGCAAAGCGTCAAAAAACAGGACTGATTAAACCCTCGCTTTTGCTGACGATAATCTATCGCATAGGTTTGTTCTGAAAAGCTTATTTTACAGATCTTACAGCGATATCTCTGAACTTTCTTTTGATCTGATGGACGCCTATAAAAACCACGTTTGACGACATTATTTCGAATTTTGCATATTGGACACATGATCCCCCCCTACAGGGGCTAAATTACGCTAGCAGAAATCAATCTGCGAGAGACATCTACTGAAATACGTATCCAACTCAAGGCATCAGTTTTCTGAAATAACTTTGCCACTTCGTGTCTGCCCCGTCTCCAAAAAGTATCCGGCAAGCTTCCTTGAGACCTTCGGCCTCTTCGAGCTCTTTGTGCGGGACTATCAGCGAGAGCCGCGTGCGGCGTCTCAAAAAATCTTCGAGTTCAACAACTTGTTCTTCCTCTGCAATGTGCTGTGCTTCCGCCATAATCACGGGTGCATGAGGAACAATCCGTTGACGGAGTTCCGGCCGACGATGCAAAGCCGCTAAGATCGCCAGGGCATCTTCTCCGTAATTGCGCCACAGACGTTCGGCCAAAGAGCCTTCACCAGGACTCAGATCCTTGTCCAGACCGAGTTTTTGGGCTTGTTCAAAGTACTGTGCTTTAGCTACAGGAGCTCCTTCGCCAAACCAGTACTTAGGTCTAGGGACCTTATATCCAAGGCTCCGTACATGATGCAGAAGTTCACGCCCGATATTCAGACAGTCCGTAAGCTTGCCTCCAAAAATACTGATGTGATGCATACTCGTCTGGACTTCAATTTCATGCTTTCTCGAGAGGTTTACCCACTCTTCCTGATCGAGATTTTCTGCGGCCAATTTCACGGCTAGGGGTCTCACTCCGCAGCGTTCACTGATGATCATGCTGCGATCGAGAGGCTTCGCAAGATGCAGACG
>CANGNB010000147.1 GCA_947454545.1 Oligoflexaceae bacterium | reverse complement strand
GATTGAGGCTTTCACTCTTTCGGCCCAAGATTTTCGTATCCCTCCTGCTGAGCTCAAGGAAATCTTGCCTCAGCAGCTGCTCGCTTTGCAGGCTATTTCCGCGTTGGGAGCGAGTCCGCTCTCCGATGCAGCGCGCTTACAAACGGCTTGTTTTACGGGGATCGAGCTTGATCCCATGACCAATCTCTATGCCTGTCGTTGGGCTCTGGAAGGGGATCGTCCAGCGGGGCGGCAGGATCCTTCTCTGCGCGCCAAGCAAGATGCTGTCATGCCAGCGCTGAACGCAAATCGCGTGATCGGTAGTTTGGGTAGTATCGTGGCTTCGCGCATTGCGCGAGAGTTGCACTTAGGTGGCCCTTCGTTCACGCTTTCTTCGGGAAAAAGTTCGGGGCTGATGGCTCTCAGTCTCGCTTTCGAACAGATTCAAAAAGGTCATATTCCTGCTGCTTATGTCTTAGCCGTGGATGCCTCAGGATCGTCACGCGGGCAGGCGCAGAGAGACGAGCGAGCTGATCAAGGGCAGGCTCGGATCGAAGAGGGGGCAGTAGTGTGGCTCCTGGCTTCGAGAGAACAGGCCATCCTCTCCGGGGCCAAAATTCTCGGATCTCTTTCGCATCTTGCCTGGCAGACGGTCCACGCGCAAGAAGCGGAAAGCTCATCTATCGGTCCTAAGGCCGGCCTTTCCGCTTTGACCGAAAAGCTTTGGAGCCTAGCGTCAGGACAGGTTGTGAGCAGTCCTTCCCAAAATGGTAAAAGTCTTGCGTGTCGTTTGACATGGGAGGCTGAGGCTAGGACCTTTGCGCCTTCAACGACGCAGCACCAGCATCCTCTATCGATTCAGCGCATGGGCTTAAGGTCTTCGGAACCCTCAGCTCCCTCAGCTCCCTCAGCTCCTTCAGCTCCTTCAGCTCCAGCTCAAACAGCACAGCCTCTGATCCACGAGAAAAGCAGCCGCGTCTCAGTTCCTCCGACAGGGACGATACTAGCTCAATGTATCGCTGCCGAGCAGGCAGCTCTTAGCAGTCATACGGCCTACCTGCAATTTTGCAATGAGGGGGCTGATTTGATGAACGCTTTGTACCAAGCTTATCTAGGTGCGGAGCCAGGGCTGCAAGACACATTTTTGCAAGAGCCTCTCGAGTCATCTCAGCAAGAGCTGCCAGGGGCCAAATCTTGGGTCGAAGCGCCTTGGAACCAGGAGCCAGCCCTCTATGACTATGCTGCTTGTCAGGAGTTTGCGCGCGGTTTGATAGGCAAGGTCTTTGGGCCGGATTTTGCTGCCATTGATGCCTATCCCACGCGTGTGCGCTTGCCAGACGAACGGCTTCTCCTTTGCCATCGGGTGATGTCGATCGAAGGAACGCCGAAGAGTCTCGGCGCAGGGCGTATGATCACCGAACATGATGTTTTTCCATCGGCCTGGTATCTTGAGAAGGGGCGCATGCCTACCGCGATTGCCGTGGAATCAGGCCAGGCCGATCTCATGCTGTCCGCTTACCTGGGAGCCGACTTTGTCACCCAAGGCCAGGCCGTCTATCGACTTCTCGATGCTCGTGTCAGTTTTTACCGAGGTCTCCCCAAGGTAGGGGAAACGATTCGTTATGACATTCGTATCAAACGTTTTTTTGAGCAGGGTGGCACGCTTTTCTTTCAGTTTGCCTTTGAGGCAACGATCGACGGACAAGCTCTGATGTCGATGCAGGACGGTTGTGCGGGCTTTTTTACTGAAGAAGCTTTAGCAGCAGGGCGCGGCATTATGCGAAGTCCTCTGCAGCTCAAGGCTCAAGCTGGAAAGCTGACGGGTGCTTATCGACCTCTGCTCCGTTTTGCTTCTCAATCCTTGGATGAGGGGGCCGTCGACGCCTTGCGCGCGGGCGATTATCACACAGCCTTTGGTCCCGCTTTTGCCGATCTTCACAACCTCCAAAAGTCCGGTTTGCCTGGCGGTGATTTGCGTTTGGTGCATCGAGTCCAGAGCATGGAGGATGAAGGCGGACGCTTTGGCCTCGGGCGTATTGTGGCCCATGCTGATATTCATCCCGAGGATTGGTTTTTGACTTGTCATTTTGTGGATGACCAGGTGATGCCGGGGACTCTGATGTATGAATGCTGCCTGCATTCTTTGCGTATACTGCTCAAGCGCAAAGGGTGGATAGGCGAAGAAGCTTGTGAGCCAGTTCCCGGAGTCTGGTCGCAGCTCAAGTGCCGGGGGCAGGTCTTGGCCACGACCCGCGAGGTTACTTACGATATTGAAATCAAGGAGATGGGCTACAGTCCAGAGCCTTATGTCATCTGCGATGCCCTCATGAGCGCTGATGGTCGCCCCATCGTGGATATCACGGATATGAGTCTTAAGCTTACAGGTCTCTCCCGAGAGATCCTTGAAGAGCTTTGGCTGAATGCATCCAAGGTTAAGCAACCCGCTTTCTCTTACGAACAGATCCTGGCTTTTTCGAGCGGTAATCCCTCGGACTGCTTTGGAGATGTCTACCGCGTCTTCGATAGCGAACGCCGGATCGCGCGTTTGCCGCGTCCACCTTTCCAATTCCTTGATGCGATCGCTGAAGTCGAAGGTCCACGCATGCAGCAGCATGTGGGAACGACCCTTAGGGCACGCTATGGCCTAAAGCCAGAGGCTTGGTACTGGGCTGCAGAAGGTCATAATGAACTTGCCTTTGCGATTCTGGTCGAAATCGCTTTGCAGCCCTGTGGTTTTATGGCTGCTTATATGGGCTCAGCCCTGCTCAGCGCTCAGGACCTTTCGTTTCGAAACCTTTCGGGGACCGGTCGCTACCATCGTACCATCGTGCGTGGCGGTGGGGCCTTGACGATCGATGTGAAGTCCACCAAAGTGAGTCGCACGGGAGATATGATCATCCAGGACTACAGCTTCGCAGTGAATCAAGCTGAGCAGCTGGTCTACGAGGGTGTCACAAGTTTTGGGTACTTTACGGAGGCAGCGCTTCGCCAGCAGGTGGGGATCCGCGGCCACGAACCATGGCAAGGTTCCGCAGCGCCTATCACAGCTCCCTATCCAGAGGCTGCGAGCTTAGCGAAAGCTCCGCTGCTCATGGTCGATAAGCTTGGTTTCGAAGCTGCTCCAGCCGGTCGCTACGGCAAGGGTCTCGTGCTGGGACAAAAGCAGGTAGATCCTGAGGAATGGTTTTTTGCAGCCCATTTTTATCAGGATCCTGTTATGCCTGGTTCGCTAGGACTTCAGGCCTTGGAGCAGGTGCTGAAAGCGGAATGCTACCGCCTTTGGCCTACAGCCGAAGCATTCGTAATGCCATTAGAAAAAGCCCATCATTGGACCTATCGGGGGCAGGTAATTCCAAAGGCCAAGCAGTTGCACTACGCTGTCCACATCAAAGAAGTCGATGAAGGGGCGAGACGTGTCACGGCGGATGCCTGGCTGTACTGTGATGGTCTTCCGATCTACGCTCTCGAAGACTTATGTCTAGAGGCTCGAGGAGTTCGGACTTAAGGACTTAACAATGCAGTCCTTTGTGTGATATGAAAAGGCGTCTAGCTTAGCCAATGAGGATGCTGCATGGGATTTTCGGAACAAGAACTGCTGACTTGGTTTACGCAGTACGCCTATCAGCCAATGTTTATCTATGGCGGGATCTTTCTGCTGATGCTGGCTTCGGGCTTTGGTTTTCCGGCGCCGGAAGAACTCACGCTCGTGAGCACAGGCCTCGTATGCTACGTGGGATCACGTCCCGACCTGTATCCTCCCCCTTATCCTGGTGCGACACCGGTAAATCAATACACGGCAGCTGCTGTGGCGTTTGTTTCGGTGGCCTTTGCCGATTGTCTGGTGTTTTTTCTTGGCAAATACTTTGGTGGCCGTCTTCTGCGACAAAAGTTTATGGCACGCTATGCGGCCCGCATGAACAAAGTTGCGGAATGGACGCAACGCTATGGGATGTGGGCTGCAGGGGTGTTTCGCTTCACCCCGGGTTTGCGTTTTCCCGGACACTTTGCCTGTGGCATGATGGGCCTGCCCGTCAGTAAGTTTCTTCTGGTGGATGCGCTGGCGGCAGGTTTCAGTGTGCCCACGCAGGTCTTGCTCGTGGCGCGCTACGGCGATAAGATTTTGGTCTACTTCAAACAGTTCAAACTGCTGATCTTTGGACTCCTTGTCCTGGGTGGGCTTTACTTCGCCTGGCGCCGCTATCTTTTGCCGAAATTTATAAGGAAAACGGACACTTAATTGGCGTTGTGAGGCCTGTTCGCTGATGCGGTGTCCTACCCCTTGAATCTGCTAAAGTTTTTGCACAACCTGTATCCCCGTGACCTATGGGGAGATGGTCTCCCACTTTATTTCTCATGAATTCCCGAAGGCTGCAGCCGCATCGATTTTGCAATGAAGTTTTCCTTGCACAAGTCGAATATGTAAATATGGCTAGGCGCTGTTACTTTAACACTCGGGAGGATCCCATGGCACCGTCAGACAGTCAGAATAACGAAGCCCGCAGGCTCTCAGCAGTTGCATCTGAGCCCGTGGAAGAGGAAGCCGAAATGAAGTTCGACATGGGCTTACTGTTCGGGTTTTGTATCTGGTTGCTGATCGTGTCTGTTGGCTATTGGGGTTATCGCACCGGCCTCTTGCTCATGGGGGCATGAGTCCACACATGGAACAAAGCATGGGTTCGTGAGAGGGATGGATCCTCTCACGGATTCCGCTATCATCCTTCCGCTTCACCCATCGCTGCAAAGAAATCATGGCCCTTGTCATCAACAACGATGAAGGCCGGAAAATCTTTGACGACGATCTTACGAACCGCTTCCATGCCCAAATCTTCAAAATCAACAACGGAAACGCTCAGAATATTTTCCTTAGCGAGTATGGCGGCAGGACCTCCAATCGAACCTAAGTAAAAGCCTCCGTAAGTTTTGCAAGCCTCTGTGACCTGGGCTGAACGGTTGCCTTTGGCCAGCATGATGCGTGAGCCGCCCTTAGCCATAAAGGGAGCTACGTAGGGATCCATACGCCCCGCAGTTGTGGGACCAAAACTCCCTGACGGCATACCGGCGGGCGTTTTAGCGGGACCCGCATAGTAGATAGGGTGCTGCTTGAAATAGTCAGGCATCTCTTGGCCTGACTCGAGCATTTGCAAAATGCGCGCATGCGCGACATCCCGAGCCACGATCAACGTTCCCTTCAGTTTCAGGCGTGTGGTCACAGGGAATTGGCTAAGCGTCGCCAAGACCTTCTCCATGGGCTGATCCAGGTCAATCTCGACCGGAGGCGCGAGACTCGGGTCCTGAGCTGGGAGAAAGCGGGCGGGGTTCTTTTCGAGATCCTCGAGAAAAATACCGTCGCGAGTGATTTTGGCTTTGATATTTCGGTCGGCGCTGCAGCTTACGCCTATCCCTACGGGACATGATGCGGCGTGGCGGGGGAGACGGATGACGCGCACATCGTGCACGAAGTATTTGCCACCAAATTGGGCGCCAATGCCCGTTTCCCTGCAAATGTCTGTGACTATCTTCTCCCATGCGAGATCGCGAAAAGCTTGGCCGTGGACATTGCCCTCGGTCGGCAGATGATCGAGATATCCCGTAGAAGCTTCCTTTACGACCTTGAGGCACTGTTCTGCTGACGTGCCTCCAATCACCAGGGCCAGGTGGTAGGGAGGACAAGCAGATGTTCCCAAAGAACTTACGGCTTCTTTCACAAATTCACGAAGGCGCTTTTCGTTGAGCAGCGATTTGGTCTGCTGATAGAGATAGGACTTGTTCGCCGAGCCACCCCCCTTGGCTAAAAACATGAACTCATAAGTATCCCCAGGGGTTGCATAGAGATCAATCTGTGCCGGTAGATTGCTCCCCGTATTTTTCTCTTCGAACATAGAGAGGGGAGCGAGCTGGGAGTAGCGCAGATTCTCCTGCTGATAGGTACGAAAAATACCCTTGGCGAGATGAGCCGCATCATCGGCACCGGTAAAGACATACTGGCCTTTTTTTCCTATGACTATGGCTGTGCCAGTGTCTTGGCAGCTTGGTAGCTTGCCTTCGGCGGCAATTTTAGCGTTTTGCAACAGGGTATGAGCCACGAAACGATCGTTATCGCTGGCTTCAGGGTCATCGATGATGCGACGAAGACTTTGCAGATGTGCGGCGCGCAGGTAAAAAGAGACATCCCTTAAGGCTTCTTTTGCAAGAATTTCAAGGGCTTCTGGAGCAACCTTGAGCATGGTTTTGCCGTCGACCTCAAAGGTGGAAACGTGCTCTTTACTCACCAGACTATAGCTCGTGGTGTCCTGGCCAATGGGAAGAGGCTTTTGGTAGTAAAATTCCATGGTCGATGTCCTTATGTCCTGGAGAAGCGAGACAGCGCTTGATCCCGAAGGGTCGGCGATGGGCCAGTATAAGAATTCAAAGCTCTACGGTCAACGCCCGACCCAGAGAGCTAGGTATTTCCAAGGCAGAAGAGTCCGTTGCTGTCAGTTTCTCAGACAGAGGCTTCAAGCACTCGACAAATGGCCCGCGAGCCCTTCCGTTTTTTCGAGTCATTTCCGCCATAAATGAACTTGGCCTCTCTGGCCTGACTCCTGCACTAAGCCTCTCGCCACATGCTACGGAGGTTCTTCATGTCGCACCAAGCTGTTTCCCGTCTCTGCTGTCTCTCCCTGCTCCTCTCCCTTAGCACCACCGCTTGCAAAACGGCTCCTCAAAAGCCTGACTTTGCTCCGAACTATGCCAGCGTCCAGTTGGATCCTGTCGAAGCAGAACTTGCTGACCTTCAGGCTCAGAAAGCTGAAGCTCTGGCTGAGCGAGATCGTCTCAACCTGCTCTATCAAAAGGGGGCTTCTGCTGATGTGAAGTCCTTCGATTACAAAAGCTATGCTTCCGACGTGTCCAGCAGCGTTAAAGATCAAGATGATGAGTTGAAAACTTATGGCGGCGAGCCACAAAACCAAAACTGGAACAATAATAACCATGGTCAATGCCAAGACTGGCTCCGTAAAATCATGGAGCATATCAAGGGAAAATGTGGCTGTATTGAGAAAAAAATAGAAGAGATCGAACAAAAAATAGAAGCCTGTAAAGCGAAGCGTTGCCAAAATGGTTGCAACAAAGGTTGGGAACCAGGGAAGGGCGGCGAGAATCAGAATGGTGGCGGTCCCATCATCACCAAGGGTGGTGATGTGATCACCAAAGGTGGCGATGTGATCACCAAAGGTGGTGACGTTGTTGTGACTAAGGGTGGTAATGTTGTTGTGACTAAGGGTGGCGATATTCCCTCGCAGAATAATCCAGGTCAGAACGGAAAATAAGCGAAGCGTCCCTCTCCCCTTTTTTCTAGCTTGGAAGCGAAAAAACCGACATCGCAAGATGTCGGGTTTTTGCGTTGGAGCTAGCACACAGGGCTCTCCTTTGAGGAACAACAAAATATCTTTGGTTAAAAATTGTGGCAATGATCTCATGAAAAGGTGATAGTGGGCAGGTTTTTCTTGGAAACTGCCTATGCCTAACTGGATAAGGATCGCTACAATGAATCGAAGTCCCATCAGCCTGCTTGCTCTACTCCTCTGTCTTACAGCCTGTGCCGGTTATGAAGGGGTGGTTCAGGAAGCTCTCCAGGTCGCTCAAACAGCCGTTGTCCCCAATGCGTCCGAGTCTGTCTCTGCGACTCGGGAAGCTTTGGAGAAAGGCATCAAGACCGGTGTCGCTGATCTGCAAAAGTCCGGGGGGTTTTCCCAATCGGCCTATCGCATTCTTCTTCCTAAGGATCTCCAAAAAGCAGCAGACTTGGGTCGTTCCCTCGGTTTACAGCCTCAGATCGATAGCTTCGAAGCAAGTCTCAATCGTGCAGCTGAGCAAGCGGTGGGAGCGGCTGTTCCCGTGTTTCAAGACAGCCTCAAGAAGATGACTTTTCAGGATATCGTAGGCATCCTCCAGGGCTCGGATCAGGCCGCTACCCAATACTTTCAACGCACGAGCCAAGAGCAGCTGCTCGCTACCTTCAAGCCGATCGTTGCGAAAGCAACCGAAGCCAATGATGTGGGCAAGCTCTATAAACAGATCGCCAGCACAGTGAAGCCTGCTGCGGCTCTCACTGGACTTGCTGTCCCTGCCGTCGACCTCGATCAGTACGTGAGCGAACAGGCTGTGAAGGCTTTATTTGAAGAGATTGGTAAGCAGGAGCAGCTGATTCGTAAAAATCCTGCCGAGCGCACGACGGCTCTGCTCCAAAAGGTGTTTGGCTACTACAGTCAGTCGGCTCAAAAGAACGCAGGGCACTGAGTCTTGCGCGTCGCTTTCCGCTGAGTCTTCGGGCGCAGAGGGTTTCTGAGCTTGATGAGCGGCCTCTGATGGCGTAAAATTTAAGGTCTGCTCTAGCAAAAGAGGCCCTCATATGACGAGAACCTTAACGATTCGTCCGCGGACAAGTCTATCCTTTGCCGGCTGTGCCTGGCTTCTCCCCTATCATCTGGGTGTGATTGCTGCCTGGAGAATGCAGGGCCGTCTTGAGCATGCTGAGTTTCTGGGAGCTTCCTCGGGCGCGCTTGCAGCGACGATCGCCGCAGTGGGCATTGCTCCCGAGCGCATCTTGGAACGAGTTCTGTTTTTTGCCAAGGACTCTGAGGATCGACGTCTCGGACCAGCTGGGCGGATGAGTCGCTACGTGCGCGAAGGTCTCCGTGGAGAATTGCCGCACGATGCGCCCGGTCTGGCGAGGGGGCGACTGAAAATTTCGGTGACAGTTCTGCCAACACTACGCCATGAACTCGTTGATGCCGGGGACTGTCATGACAATGAGGATCTGATCCATCTTCTGCTCGGTTCCTGTTACATCCCCCTCTACTACGAAAAGCCGGTGCGTTGGCAAGGCAGGTGGCTGATTGATGGGGGAGTTCGAAACAATCAGCCGAAGACAGGTCCCCACACGATTACCGTTTCTCCTTTTCCTTCCGCTCATATTCGGCCTGATTATGCGCCTCCACGTCGCGATGTGCTGATGCCGCATCAGGGGCGTATGGAAGACCTTTTTCATCGGGGACAGCGCGATGGCGAGCGGTTTTTGCGCGGCCACTGGCAGACAGGTCTCATCGATGCCCCACAGCCGGATCAATCGGCTGCGTGTGCTTGGGAACCCATCTTGGATCCCTCTGTGGGTTGAAGCTGAGCCGTCTCCTGTCTAGGATAAACGAGAGTGAGGGGTCTTTGTTCCTCGCCCCGGATGCGTGTCGGGCTGGGGCCAGTAAAGCTGCGAAGGGTTCCAGTCGCAACGCTATATTGAAATTCAAGTCTTGGGGCCAAGAGTCTTAGCAAGATGTTTCGTGGCTGAGCGCTTAGCAGCAGACGTTCTTCGCCCTCGATCTGCTGGCGTGCTCGGGGAACTATTTCAAAAGCATAGGTGCTCTGCCGCTGAGGGACTATCAGTTCAATGTTTAGGGGCTGTCCTGCCAAAAGCTGAGCCCAGCCCTGTTGAATGCGCGCTTCCACCAGAGAACTCGGTATCATGTCGGGGCGAAAATCCAAAGCTGCACGAGCCGTTTGGCCTTTGAGGCCTTGGCGCCAGCTGACAGTGAGCGTCGCATCTTTACGCTCAATATGAGCTTCATTACCATCGGCGGAATCTTCAAAATGAAATGCGGAGAGCAAAAGGCTCTGTGGATTATAGCGCGTCCACTCGTGATTCGTCTGATGATTTTGGAGATCGAAGTAAAGAGTTTCTCGAGTCAGTTCGGATCCGGTTTTACGCCAGGTATCGAAGGCTTTAAAATAAAGCTCTTGAGTCTTGGCATCACGAATCTCAAAGCTTCGGCTTTCGGCGCGAGCAAATCCAGGAACTGAAGCAAATCCCAAGAGAGCTGCGAGCATTGTGAACGTGGATAAGTATGTGTTCATAGCTTTACCCCAAGGCTCGCATCTGCTGCCAAACGCCAAGCATCCCATCGACG
>CANGNB010000146.1 GCA_947454545.1 Oligoflexaceae bacterium | reverse complement strand
AGCTCCCATCGATCGCGCCCACCGCGTTCGGTGACGCCGCATCAAGATGGAGAACACGATACACGACTCACACGCGGTCATGCCCCTCATAAGCGATCATCCGTCCAAGGATCCTCGCATCCCACGATCCCGCTGCACGAGCCGCAGGAGTTTGCCGACGAGCCACGGAGCTACCAGCCGCAGTCTTATCAGCCTCAGAGCTTTCATCCCCAAAGCTTTCATCCTCAGAGTCAGTATCCTCAGGGCGGACTCCCGCCGCCGCCGGCGCCCTATCCCAGCCCCCGTGTCGCCCGACGGCCTACCCCTCGACAAGCTGTCCACGGGGTCTATGAGATCGCTGACGTGCCGCGACGCGACACGAAAAGCACCTATGTTCTGGTGGCCCTGGTCGCCGCAATCATCGCTGTTCTGATCTTTGGCGGCGATCGTCTCAGCAATCGTCTCAAACGAGACAGCGGACGCGTCGCTCAACAGCTCGAGGATGCACCCAAAAAGAAACATAGCCGAGAGGAAGAGAACGGTGAGGAATCCGTCTTGATTTCTCCGCCTCCCCCTTCGAGTCCATCGAAAACAGGGGATACGAAGACTGCGGATAACCGGACTGTGCTGATCGAATCGCAGGCGACAACCATCGATAGTAACACCCGCAATCCGCCTCGCTCCAACGGCCGTGATATCACGACACCACGCAATACCAAAACTCTCCCGAGCACAAGCCGGACTGTGGCGGTCAATGTTCCAGGAAGTTTGAAGCCAAACCCATTAGCCTCTTCTCCGGCTTCGCCACCAACGCCAGCGACCTCCGGAGCGGTTCCAAACACACGCCCAAATTCAGCTCCAAAAGATACGCGCCCCTCCAGCCCCGAGATCGCTATGGTGCCTGAGACGAGTCGGGCCAATCTACCTCCCGACCGAGCGGAACGGAGCAACCCCAGCATAGATACCATTCCCAACGAAAAGCCCTCGCGCCGCGAAGCCGGCTTTCTGAAAGTAGCCTCCTTGCCTGCTGCCGAGATTCTCGTCGATGGCAAGCTCTTAGGGACAACCAATGACAGCGGTGTCATCAAGTTAGACCCTGGCTCGTATCAGCTCCGCTTTCGCCGCAAAGGTTACAAAACAGAAGAGCAAACCGTGATGATTCGCGGAGGCGAAACCCGAAACATCAGTGTTTCCCTAGCGAAGAGCGTCGATCTAGTGGAATTTAATATCCACACCAACCGTATCCCCACGAGTGTTGTGGTCGAGGATCTCCGCGACGGAGGGCGCCGCCGGGAAATGGTTCTCAATAAATACAATACCGTCTTGAATTTGCGCCCCGGAAAGTATCGGGTTTTGGTAAACTATGATCAGGACGTCATCAATCGCGTTCTTGAGCTCAATGAGACCGAACGCTCCATAACCTTTAATGCAGAGTTTAAATAAACCCATGCCGCTTGCTTTGCCCATCATGCGCGGACTCACCGTCGGACTGATCAGCTTCAGTCTCACGGCTCTTGCTGCAAAGGGGGCCTCGAGCTCTGTCAAAGCAGGCATCACCCATTACACGAAGGGTGAGTTTAAAGAGGCTATCGTCGAATTACAAAAAGCTCTCACCCTCAGTCCCAGCCAGGATGAAAAAACCAAAGCCTATAAATTCATGGGTCTGAGCTATTACACCCTCGGCCAAAAACCAGCTGCTGAAGAGAGCTTTAAAAACTGTCTGAAGCAAGGCAGCGGCTGTGTGCTCAAAAAGGACGAAGCTCTCGACGAAAGTGTTCTGCCTTTTTTTGCAGGCCTCAAAGACAAACAAGGCAAAGCCCCGGCAAAGGCTGACGCAGCAAAACCTACCACCCATATCTTCGTCGAATGCAATGCTCCGGGTGCAGAGATTATGATCGACGGCATTATCGCTGGTTCGGCAGGATCCCTCATCACAGCTCCCCCTGGAACCATTGAAATAGAAGTCCACGCTAAAGGCTTCAAACCCCGAAAGCTTAAGGCTATCGTCGTCAAAAACAAAGACAATCGCTACCAGCTAACACTTGAAAAATTGCCCGTTGGTCCGAGCAAAGAGGAACTTGCTCGCGCTGCCGCAGCCAAAGAAAAAGCTCAGCAAGAGGCCCAAGCCAAAGACAAGGCTCGCAAACAAGCCGAGCTCGCCCAGAAAGACAAGGGCCGCTCCTCTGGCAAAGCTCGTAAAGGTGATGAAGACGGTCCCGATAAAGCTGCGAGCAAGGATACGGGTGATGCCCTCTTTGGGGAGGAGGAGCGTAAGGACAAAGAGCTCGAAAAGACTTCTCCCAAGTTTGACGAAACTCTGGTGAGCGACGGCAAGAGCCCCGGTGTGAATGAAAAAATGCTCGACATTCTCGAGGACGATAAGGGCCCGCGCAGCAAAAAACCCTCGGAAGGCAAGACTGCCTCAGCGAGCTCAACGCCTGCGATTCCTGCTCCTCCGCCGCTCTCTTCACCGATCAGCCTGCTGCACTTTATGCCGCTAGGGCTCGGCCAAATCAAAAATGGCGATTATGTGCTCGGGGCTATCGTTGCAGGAGCTCAGGCCTATGGCGCTTATCTTTACCTGGGAGCTAGCAGCTCCGAGCAAAACGCTCGCGACAATTATCTCGCAGCCTACAATCAAGCCCGCACCGATCCGACTATCACCCCTCAAGATCTCGTGGATCTGCAGACGCGCTCGACCGCCTACATCAATAAACAGCAGCAGGCCCAGACGATGTACGGCCTGGTCTTTCTGGGTGCTTACGGCTTTGGTGTTCTCCAGGGGATCTTTATGCGCCCCGATCTCCCCCCTGCATCCAGTCCTAAGTCGACTCAGCTCGAGAGTATACCCGAAGGTTGGCGCTGGTCGCTTGCCCCCCAGGGCCTAGACCGCATGCAGCTGGGATTTACCTTCGGCTTTTAGTTTTTCCCTCGGCAGCATCACCCCTTTTCCGCTAGACTCAGCGCTCCTGGCAAGGCCATGCATGCTTGGCCTTCGCTGCACGCGTAAGGAATGTTCATGCTTAGTTTCAAAGAACTCTGTCGTACCTGGGGCATCGGACTGACGGGAGGCATCGCTACCGGCAAATCGACGATCGGCCGTATCCTCAAAGAGAAAGGCTACCTGGTGATCGATGCCGATCAGCTTTCTCGTCTGGTGGTGGAGCCTGGCACCGAGGGACTTGCTGCAGTCATTCAGACGTTTGGCCCTCAGTTTCTCACGGCTGAAGGAACGCTGGATCGGACGCTGATGCGCACCCACATCTTTTCCCAGCCCGAAGCGCGACAAGCCCTCGAGGCGATCATACATCCTCGTCTCGAGGCCGCCACTGCGAGACAACTGGAAGACGCTCAGATTTTTACTCAGCCGCGCCTCTGGTTCTATGAGGCCAGTCTGCTCGTGGAACGGGGACGCACCGATGATTTTCGTTCCCTATGGTCGTCTCTTTGCCCCGAATCCCTTCAGATTCAGCGCGTTATGGCGCGCGATCAGTGTTCGGAAGACGCTGCTCGAGCGATACTGAAAGCCCAGATGCCTGCGAAAGAGAAGGCTGCCCGTGCAAAGCTCTGCATCGACACCGACTGCACCCTTGAAGTCTTGCACCAACGTGTCGAACAAGCTCTAGCGACCGAAATCGCCAGGCCTCCTGTCCCCTCACAGGGACAGTGAGTGGCCCCTTAACTTTTAGAGCTGACGTGATGCGCAAAGGATCGTATAAGAATGGGGCCTTACTCTTGACGAGGATATACTCATGAAAACTCTGCGGCACATTCTTATCGGTCTCAGCGCCTATCTTTCCCTAGCCCCCCAACTCTTTGCCAATCAAAGCTCGGTGCGTTCCGGAGCCTCGCGCTTTACGGGTGGACTGCTGCTCTTGGACACGAGCTACGAAGGGAATGACACCTTTGATGTTGAAGGTGATCTTCTGAGCTTCGCCTACAAAGCAGCCTTGAGTCCGCAATTTTCTCTGGGTGGCGGCCTGGGTATTTTGCTCGACGGCGATTTACGAGGAGACAACTTCAAGATTACCAAAGGTGAGGGATTTAACTTTTTCCTCGAAGGATCCTATGCCTTTATGCGTGCGGGTGCGAACGAATTTCAAGGAACTTTTGCCCTGACCCATGATCGCTACGATTTCGGCAAAAACACCAAGTGGGAACTGCGCTCCACAGAGCTCAGCTTGGGTGGACTGTTCTTGCACCGCATCGATCCAGTGACCCTCTACGGAGGCTTGGATGTGTTCCTGCTGTCTAAAGGCGATGTGAGTGTTGCTAACGTGCAGACCGACATCGAGCGGGATAATCGCGTTGGCATTAAGCTTGGGCTAAGCTTTGCTGCTACGGGTAATATCGATCTAAGGGGTGAATTGGATCTCATTGGGCAGCAGAGCCTTCTCCTCGCTGTGGATGCCAAGCTTTGAATGGGTAGGGGCACTATCAAAGCCCCTGAACTTAAACCCCCGTAAGAATTGGCTTGATCTAAAACTCCTCAAGAATTCCCCTTATTTACCGATACCTCTCCCACGACGAGGGGGAGCTTTTATGCATAAGATCGGTCCGCTGTCTATACTCGCGCTCGGTTTCGCCTTCAGCTGTGCCCCCAAGGTGAAAACGGTACAAACCTATCAGCCCCTTGCTGCTAGTCAGGATGCTGTGCCCCGCATCTCCTACGAGCCGACCAATCCCAACGGTGGCACGATTCCCTACAAACCTGCCGCTGAGATGAGTCCCGAGGAAGCGGCGCGCCGTAAAGCTAAAAATGAAGTCCAAACGATGATCTTTGGTCTCGCTGCTGGCGGTGTCTCGATGCAGACGACTCTGAAGCAATCGCTCGATATTCTTTCGCCAGCTGTCCAGGAGATTCAGGGCTATACAATCTATCCTGAACGCATCGCCGTTCGTTGGAATGATACGGGTGATCGGACGCCCCTAGCCATACAGATACTCCCAGACCATCCAGGCCCCTTGCCCCTGCGTGATCCTGTGGGTGTGACTCACATCGGTGAGTCATGGAAAGCGAGCCTCAGCAGCGAAGAACGCCTCCTCAGCTATCTCAAGGAGCTCGGTGCAGCGATTGAAAAGCGCACGAACGATTACGACTGTACTCAGGACAAAACCTGTCGCCTCTCTTTAATCAATCCTGGGAGCAAAGATGCCTATGATCTTGAATTTCGCCGAGGTTTTTTACGTATTTCAGGAGATGGCGAGTTTAGGCTCGAAGTGATCGCCTTTGACCAACCCAAGTCGCTGCCGCCTCGTCTGCTTGAACCCATAGATTATCAAAATCAGACGATCGGTGGCTTTAGCTTGGCACAGACTAAGAGCGAGATCCAAGCTCACCTTGGTTCTCCTGTCGCTGATGATGCTTTTGCCACCTACTTCGATCGCGGTTCCTTTGCGCTAAGGAAAGGCAGCGACCTGCGCTTTGCTGCGGGTCTTGCCGCTCTGCAGGGCTATCAAGCTCCACTCGCATTCGGAGGCTCTTTGGGCACACGCTACATCGGCCAATCTTTTGCCGACGTCTCCAAACCTGAGGATGATGGCACCCAGCTGATGCTCACACTCGATCGCACCCTGCACAATCGAGCTGCTGACTTTGACTGCCGCAAATTAGAAAAACCTTGTCGCCTCGATCCCCTCGGTGGAGCTTTCGCTATCACTCTTGAGAAGGGGATATTTGTCTTCACCGACAGCATAGACCGAACGTGGCTATCCATTGAAATTCCTAGAATCTGAAATACTCGACAGCTCATGCTCCCCTTAGAGTGGGGTGTCTATCATTGGAAATATAAGTCGAAACTCGTGTTTTTCGTGAACTGCACGGACAAAAATTTTATAGGACTTTGCCAGATAAGTCACTTGCTCCAAGACGGCTTCTTCGGATCGTATAGGGCAAGTCTGGGCTTGTTGGCAGCTCACGCTTACTTCCAATCCCCTTTCATCTTGAGCCTGTACCGCTATGCTTAGCGTAAGAGGCCCTTTGATGTGTTCTAACCAATTACCAATGATCAGCTCTAAAAGCATGGTTGCGATGACCGTATGAGTGAGCAAGCGTGAGTCCTCGGGCACCCTTTGCTCGATCGTCAGGCGTGCCAAGCCCTCAGCTTCAAAATTTTCTCGCAAGCGTTCCATAGCTGCATCCATGATCTTACCAAATTGCACATGCTCGAGGTTATAGCCATCGACCCCACTGAGAGCCCTAATTTCCTTAATGCTGTGACTCGAGGTAAGCAAACTGCTGTGAATGGTCTGAAACAGATCTCTACATTCCTGAAATTTCTGCTGCATATAGCTACCTATCGTCTTTGCTTCTTCATCATGAGGATCTTGATGAGCGAGCAGCTTTTCCCAAAATCTCTTCAAGCCTAAAATAACGGACTCAAGATTTTCAGCCCCAAGAGATACCTGATTCAAAGGATTGTTCATACGATGAGCCAAATCACCGACAAGCATATGGCGAATCCGGAGCTCGATCTGAAGATTCTCGGCTAGCATTTGCGCTGCTTTCTGTGCCATTCGAACCTTCTGATTTTCCTCAAGAAGCTTGCGATTGGCATCCTTCGCTTCCTCTTTAAGAACATTGAGACGATCAGCCAAGGCAAGCGAAAGGAGGGACACCTCTAAAACAGATCCGATCTTGAAAGAATGGACTGTGAGATCATTGATGGGGAGCCATCCAAGCTGTTTAAAAATATAAACGGCACAAGCAGCAATGACCGTGGTCCAAGCCAAGAGATAGAACTTTGCCTCACGCACACCTTGAAGGGAAAGCTTAAAAGCTGCCCAGAGCATCGCTAAGATAGAGGTAAAAGTAACGAGAGACATCAGTTTTACGGACAGAACATACGATATCCCAAAAGAGATGATGAGGACCGCTACGTTTAAGCTGATCAAAATGCGACTTAACCAGAACCAAGATCGACCGCGCTGTTCGAGATGCAAAAAACTCCTTGTAAAAATCACAGCCATCAGCGTGGCCCACATCCCACCTTGATTGATCCAATAGTCCGAAATATGCTTATGCTCAGGCCAAAGGTATTCGGCTGTATAGCCGCTAATAGATTCTTGAAACATCAGCATAGAGAGTACAAATAAGGAATATTTGAGATAGGATGCATGACGCGTCGAAGCAAAGACAAAGAGATTATAAATCGCCATGATTCCTAAGATACCAATATAGAGACCCTGAACAAAGAGATCATAAGTTTCTTTACGAACAAATTGCTCTTCTGTATAGAGCGTCAGCGGCAGCTGCTTAGAGGATGTCGAAACGATCCGAAAGCTTAAGCGGTAAGTTCCTGCAGGGCCACTGAGACGAAAGGCAGGATCGACTCTATCAACGATATCCCCTTCATTTTCTACACTATCACCCACAAGTAGCTCTTGTACAAGCAGCTGATCTTTCTCAATATAAACTTTGACCTCATCAAGGAGGGGATAGGCGGCCTCTATGACTACAGGTCCTGAACCAATCTTTTCAAGAGAGCAGCGCACCCAAACCGTATCCGAATTCCAACCAAAAGAGGGTCGCGTCTTCTCATGACGCGGTAGCTCCATCGTTTTCAGCTGCTCAAAACTCACCTGACCATCGTGATCGATCAGATACTCCGGGTTTTCGCAAATCACTTGGGCAGCCTGGGCAATTTGCGAAAGTCCGGCGAGAAAGAGTATCACTACTACTAAAGATACGGCTTGTTTGAGAAACATCGCAAAAAGTCCTTTCGCAGTGTTACCGTGCCCTGAGGAAGCTTTGAGCTCGCAAAAGGCTCCCCTTATTGTAAAGATTTTGCTGCAAAACTTGAAGACAAGCCCCTGATTCTCATCCAAAAAAGCCTTCTTGGTAAGAATCGCCCTCCGTTTCGCCGATAAGACTTCAAATTTAGAGGGGCATCCATGAACACATTTCGCAAGCTTTTGCAGCTAGCGCCTTTGGGTCTCGCCGTGAGCTGTGGTCTTTCGCAACCCTACCAGCATCAATCTTTGAGTTTTTCAAAAGAACGCAACGCCAGTTTTTTTATCGTCGATGATGCAAAGGTTTCTTCATGGGACCAAGCCAAGCTCATGTGCCCTGCAATCTGCTCTGAGGAAGGAGCCGCCTGGAGTGGGGGCTGGTCAAACCAAAGTCCCATGACCCAGGCCCGCGGCACCTGTGAGTGTGCGCAAGCCACAGTCTGTCCTCCGCCCTCCTCAGTACCTTTACCCGCGATGAGTATGGAAGAGATGCAAACTGCTTTTGATGTGCCCTCAAGCGCTGGGACTCAGGAAGCTGTTCCTCCCAAAAGCGCCAATGCCGAAGCAACGGCAGTCAAACCTAAACCGAGTGCAAAGCCCTCGACTCAGGTGATTACCACAGCCTCTGCGGGCGATGATGTGAGTGCCACGGTTATTCGCGATAAAGCGACGGGCACAGTCACGGCAACAGCGACAGCAGGACGAGCCAAAGCCGTCGCTCGCAGTTCGTCAGCGGGCACAGTGAGCGCCGGGGTGGATCGATCCAATGGCAGCATCACCGCAACGGCGTCTGCTGGCGAAGCGGTCGCCGTAGCCCGGGCCCCAAAGGCAAGTCCTTTTGATCTTTGAATTTTAACTTGAGTTCGCCGTCCTGCGAGCCCTTCAGACATCTGCTAAGATCTTATCTTAGCGGATCATTTTAGCTGAACTTTCTCTGACCTCGTGTTAGGGAAAAGCTGAAGTCGATGTCTGTCACTGCTCGAGGACTCACTCATGAAACGATTGGTATGGGCCCTCTTGGGGCTGATGGCCTGCGGGACCTCTCCGTCGAAACATCCCGAATCACAAACTTCGCTGGCGCTCACCCTTCAGGAGGCCTATCTCGGCTATGCGAAGGTCAGTGGTTCGCAAGCGGTGCCCCTCTTTTGGGACCCTGAGGGCCGCGTGCCCTTGACTCTCGATGCACGTCCCGTGAGTCTTCGTTCGACGGATACAGTTGCCGTTCGCCAAGCCGTGGTCGAAGACGCCTTGGTGGATATTGGCTATGCCTTTGCACCCCGAGAACGCCTCCAGGAACAAAAAAGCTGCTGGCGCCACTTCAGTGGACCCTTTTCGTACTTAAATCTTGGGGACCTTGAAAGCACCTGGCTCTCTGTCGTCGCTTATGCGGAAGGCACAGGGAGTTGCTACGATGATATGTTTAGCTATAAAAAGTTTAGCTCCTTCGTCGATCATCCCAATCAATGCCAGAGCTTTGGTCAAAGCTGCTCCACAGCTGCCGGTCGTTATCAGATGCTCTATGCCACGTGGAAGCGCATGCAAAAGCTTTTGAACCTCGACTCCTTCGAACCGGCTGCGCAGGATAGAGCCGCTCTCGCACTCTTTGCCTATCGTGGTTTTACTACAGCAGCGCGCCCCCTGAGTCTGATCGAATTTCGTATCGCTCTCGAACAGATCTCTTGGGAGTGGGCTTCGCTCCCCCCGGGTCGTTATGGTCAGGGCTTTCACAGCGAAGCCGAGCTCTGGCAACAGTATCGGCTTTGGTCTGTCCGTGAATCAGCGGGAGCCAGACCATGAGGCCGGCTTACATTGTAAGTATGTTAGGCTTTCTCGCCGCTGTTCTCGGAGTTATGGCTTGGAACACGTTCTTCCGCGATTCCGAGCCCCACACCCAAGCGCAGGCTGTCACGGCACCAAAGCCCCCCAACAGCACCTTGGATCAGATGACTTCATCGTTAACATCCGAGTCTTCAAAAGCACAAACCCCAGGCTTGAAAAAGTCTGAGTTCACTGTTCTAGAGGATGCTGACGCAAGTTCAGACGCTCTTTTCGGAGCTTTGGATGCTCTCCGAAAACTTCCCGATCCATCGGCTCTATCTGCGCTCGAAGCCTGTCTGTTGCGCACTCAAGATCCTCTCGTCTTACGCACGGGACTGACCGCACTCAGCGCCCTGGCTCCCCTGCTGAGCCCAAGCGAAAAGATCCAGGTGTCT
>CANGNB010000145.1 GCA_947454545.1 Oligoflexaceae bacterium | reverse complement strand
TCTACGAAGATGACTATGCAAAATACTTTGATACGAAAGCTCCCCGTCAGCTGATCGAAGCTCTCCATTCCCTTTTGAATAAAAGAGGTCGACGAGACGAGGCAAAACAGCTGAGAGAGAACTACGACTTCTTAAAAAAATTACCGGAACGAAAAGGGATGACCGCTGAGATCATTGTGATCCATGAGCTAGGGGCTGTTGCTCAAAAGGAAAGATCCGAATTTGTTTATCCGATAGGAGGGCAAATCGTGCGATTTTCCTTTCCAGTCATTCGCAAAAAGCCATTGTTTTTTGGCAAGACGAGTCTAAAGATTTCGAATGGAGATGAAGCGTTTGCAGAGCTTGCTCAAAATTTTGATGCCATTGCTTCGCAAAATCTGGAAGATAGGCGTCTCCGACTGATGGCTAAGTCAGCAGCTCGACTTATTCTCAAAGGGCAGATCACACAAAAGGCAGAAAAAGAATTTGGTCCTCTAGGATTTATTGCTGCGTCGATATATGGGGCAGTCACAGAAACTGCGGACACGCGCTCTTGGACTCTCCTGCCAGCGGCTGTCAGCGTCTCGAGATTGGCTGTAAAACCAGGATCGTATGACGTGGAAATAAGCAGTAACGGCAAAGTTTCAGCCGTGAAGAAGCTTACATTGAAAGCCGACCAGATACTCATTCTAAGAGACGATTGACTCTCTTCTCTTCAGCTAAGGTCTTAGTGGACGGCCACCTGTTTCTCGTCAGTCACGCGAGCAAAACCCACGAGTCGATGCAGGGCCTCACGCATTTCAAAGGTTGGCTTATAGAAGACAAAGCTGGCCTTACCATGATGAATGTGAAGAAAACCAGGTATGACGTAGTCAGTATTTTTAATGGTAAGTTTCCACGTTCCGCTGCACTCCGAAGCGATATCTTGGGCTTCTGGAAGTGAGAGCCCACAGCCATCCATGTTAATATCTTCGATAAAACCGACCCAGGAAAAACCGTCTGGATGACTAACGACAGCCTCCATGCCATCCACGGGATAGCGGATTTGTTGGCGACGTTCCTGAGCTTGTGCCAGAGCTTCAAGTCCTGAGAGAATGTACGGAGATGAAAAGTCTTCTCCTTTTAAAAACTGCAGGAGTGCAGTTTGAATAAGGCGAGGTGCCTGAAGGGGTAACATGTGATCGCTGTTCTGAATCACGATAAATTCAGCATTGTCAAAGAGCTTATAGACTTCCAGAGCCTCACTCGGGAGAATGAGATGATCATGCTGAGCACTTAAAATAAGAGTGCGAACCGCAAAACTGCGTCTTGGTAGATTCTCTCTTAGTAGACGACAGATATTAGCCTGGTAGGCAGTGAGTTCGCTAGGTGTCAGTTGACGAATAATATCGGTCAGTCGATTAAGAACTCCAGAAGTCGAACCTGTTTGCTCACGAGTGTTGAAATTTAAAAGTACCTGACTCATCATTTCGGCAAATTGGCTTTGCTCAGAATCTTTTAGGGTATCAACCATATGTTGCATCATTTCTCGCATCGCATGCCGAAGCTCTAAACTACATCCAGCGAGAATAAGTTGTTCGAGTCTATTTTCGAAATAGACAGCATACTGATAGGCGATGAGAGAGCCATAGGAAAAGCCAGCAAGATTTACGGTTTCGAGAGAGTGTTCGTCCAAAAATGCATTCATAATTTCGGCAAGGTCGCGGAATGAAAGATTTTGAGAGTCGCGCTTGCCTCGGTTGTTGTATTGGCCCGGAAGTGCCACGAGTATAACCGGCATGGAAGGAAGATATGCTTTGATATCTTGGTAGAAGGCTGCGAAAGACTGAAAGGTTCCACCAAGTATGATGAGAGGAGATTTTTCCCTGTGTTCAGGCAGAGAAAAACTCATATAATTGACTTCCCAACCCATGACGTGAAGAGTCTCGGGACGGTCTTCAAAGGTCTTTTGAGTGACATCACTATGCTTATACTGCATGAGTCCTCCTAGAGCCCGATCTCTTCTTTCACCTTTAGGAGCCCTAAAGGTAGCAAGGTCTCTGCCAAACAAGGTATGTAATAATTATAATGACTTATGGCGCTTTAGATAGGGTTTTGGTGGGCCTTTGGACGCTATCTGTCAGGCCCCTTTCCGGTTTTGAAAGGCTCTAAGCTGCTTGAATCTTGTCTTCAAGCAGTCTGGGAATTGTGAGCACCAGAGTAAAGTTTGCGTATGATTCCTCGTTAGACCTAGGAGCGTCCAAGAGTATGGTAACATCACCACCTTGGTCACGCAAAAATTTGCGGACAGCATCCATGCCAACCCCTCGACCAGAAATTTGCGACACAGATTGAGCCGTGGATACGCCTGAGTAGAAAATCAGAGCTGCGACTTCGTCTCGCGTGCTTTTTTCTGTGAGAACTCCTACCGCTATACCCTTAGTTCGAAGCTTAGCCAGAGCAAGGCCCCGTCCATCATCGCGAATGGAGAGAAGTATCTTTTCCTCTTGAATTTTAGCCGTCACGGCGATGTAGCCCTCGGGTTTTTTCCCTTGAGCCGTGCGCTCTTCTGGAGATTCTATGCCATGATCTAAGGCATTTCTTAGCACGTGGATCATACAGTTGTCCAAGAGAGTGCGGACCTTGGATGTCACCGGAGTTGAAGGCAGATGTGCTTCGAATTGGGGGGCTGGCTTCCCGAGATCTTGGGCAATTTTGCTGATCATGGAACGATAGCCTTCAAAGACCACGTCGAGCTGCTCAAAGATCAGTTTGGTCAGACTCTCACTATGAGTTCGGAGTGTCGTGATGATGTTATCCAAAGTCACATTGTTTTCAACGAGATCCTTCAATGTGTTGTAATGATTAAGGATGAAGTCGCGTTCTATATGGACCTTGGTATCTTCAGCGCCACGATTAAGGACATCCTGATTGGTTGTTAAATACTCTTTGAGGGTAGCGTTAATCTTCTGAATGTCTGCCTCAAATTGCTCCGGAGCGATGTTCGTGCCTTTGATGGCCTCACTGTAATGGTGTTCGGCCTCATGAATGTCATTCGCAAGCTTTTTGAGCTGAAGGCTTCGAGCAGCCCCCTTAACTGTGTGGGCATTGACAAAAAGAATGCGGAGTGTCTCGAGATCAATATTTCTGGATGCAATCAAAGACTCATTCTCTCCGATCAGAGTTTGCGCTGTTGCGAAAAACTGACGAATTTTGCTCGGCAATACTTTAAGGAGTTCTTGAATGATAACAAGCTGTTGCATTTGGTCTTCAGCTTGCTTCGCCAAACGCTTTTGCTCGGTAATGTCATGCAAAGTTACGAGTATCTTACGAACGTTGTCTTCTGCGTCGGTCAAAGCACTCCAGGTGACTTCAAGGTTTTTGGTTTTTTGAGTTTGGGTTTGGAATTCGATCTCATAGGGTAGCTTGTCGCCGTTGATTTCAAAGTTGAGATGTGAAGCATTGAGCATAAAGTTAATACTCTGCTCGATTTGGTCACGCTGGTCCGAGCTCATGATGGCGTGACTGAGGAGAATTTCGGAAAAGGGTTTTGAGGCGATGCTTTCTTCCTCGATGACCTCTACCAATTTTGCTGAATATTCTTTCGAAAGTAGACCATCACCATCGATGGAGCATACTCCCTGGGGGATGTTATCAAGTAAAGAGCGGATCTCTTGGGTTTTTTGCGCAACGAGAGCTTCCAAGTTTTTGTTGAAAAAAGTGATCTCTTCATTTTTGGAAGTTATTTCCTTGTTTTTCACGGTCAATTCTTGTGAGAGATTTTCGGCCTTCGAATAAGCTTCGGCGGCACGTAAGGCAACCATCTGAGATTGTAAAATGAGGAAAACCATAACAGCGAGGGGGGTAGCATAGAATGCATTGTTTGAAATGTTCGCGAGGGTGATGTCTGAGGCGATTGCAAGAATGATCAGAGTGCAGCCGGCCAACACATAGCGATAACCAGTGATTTTTAAGCGAACAGCGAAGGCTACAAAATAGGCGAAGAGAACAGCGTTGAGGAGAATGAATAGCTGATAGAGAGGTAAGAGTCCAGGAAAGACATCGATTCCCGTTACAAACGTAAAAGCAATTAGAAGAATATCCAGACCTAAAATGACTTCGGCAAGCCTTTGACGACGATCAGGCATAAAGCTGGTTTTTAAGAAGAGCAAATAGGAGCCGCAGCCTAGAAGCATCGAGACGTATTCTATCCGCAAGGTGTTGTGATAATAGGTATTGGGAAGTAGGAGGAGTGTAAAAGGTGATGTACAAAGAATGCGGAGAGCTGCAGCAATCGATGTGATGGCTAAAAACAGGGCTGGGTAATCGTTTCTTCGACGTACCCACATCATACCACTGTATATCCCGACCGCGATCATGATACCGATACCTAATAGACTTACGATTCCTTCGTTTCGGTAGTTCTTGGATATCAATTCTCCCACACCTATTTCGGGCGGATAGTAGGCGCCACCATAAGAATATTCAAAATTTGCTACTTGAAGCAAGATCACATAGTCTTCCGTAACTTCAGGGCGTAGGTGGATGATCCCGTAGTGACGACTTCCATGGGACCTTTCCGCTCCAACTTTTCCACTCTCAACAACAATAGCGCGTTCAGGGTGAGCTGCTGGATAGACAAAGAGTTTATAGGCTGCTCCAGCCCCTCTGAGTCCGATCTCATAGCCTGCAGGATTAGGCGGAAGTTGGGAGAGTATGCGGCGATAGGTAGCGTAACCAAAGGTCTTTGGACTCGATCCATCCTCAAATTTGATCCCATTCCAAACTACACCGGTTTGTGTGATGGTGCTCGCTTTGGGGAGTTCATCCTCCGGAGCAAGGAGTCTCTGCCAGTAAAACTCCCAGGAGTCTACAATCTGAGACTTGCCTTGCTCGGATAGGCGACTTAACAAAGTCGATTGATCTTGTGCGTAGGTTAAGGTCGCAGGTGACAATATGCAGATCAGAAATACGATAAGTATTTTAATAAAGGATTTGGAGCTGATCACCGTGAGGTTCCTCCTTGTGAATCGGATTGTACGGTGCTGTAGCCTTCGAACTCCTTCAGGGATTCGGCAAAAGGTGAAATAAATTGAGGGAATGGCTTGAAAATAATCTGAGATGCTTATCTGTGCTTGGGAATGAGGCTTAAGCTTTCCACAAATTTACAGATAATTCACAAAGCTCCCATGAGCTTAGGAGCTTTGTGAAAATTTTGCGTGTTTAGCTTCGAAAGCGATCGGCTATTGGTTGTGAGACCACCAATTTTGATTGCGAAGGGTGTTGCGAAGATCCCGCATACCACGCACCTCGTTTAATCTCTTTTCAGCAATCTGGTTCGATGCTTGATTGGTCGTAATACCTTTCTCGTCAGCCTGTTTAAAGACATTGAGAAGAGTGTCATAGATTCCAGCCGCTTTTTTCTTGGCGATGTCTGCGTCGTATCCTTGAAGCTCTTGGTAGACATTGATGACTCCACCAGCATTGATCACATAATCTGGGGCGTAGAGTATGCCTCGCTCTTTGATCATGGGACCATGGACAGCTTCATCGAGCAATTGGTTGTTCGCGGCACCTGCTATAATCGAAGCTCTGATTTCAGGGATTGTCTTGCCGTCAAGTGTCCCGCCAAGGGCACAGGGAGCGTAAACGTCGACAGCCAGTTTATGAATGTCGTCTAAGGAGGCAGCTTCCGCTCCGAATTGCTTCACGTTCAGACGTACTTTTTCGGAATCAATGTCAGCTACAAATACGCGAGCGCCGGCGTTGACTAGATACTCGACGAGGTGTGAGCCGACAGCCCCACATCCCTGAACAGCAACCGAGACACCTTTAAGATCTTCTTTCTTAAGTTTGTACTGAACGGAAGCTCTGATTCCGTTGAATACACCCCAAGCTGTGACAGGCGATGGATCTCCAGATCCGCCGGCCCGGTTGGTGACGCCAGAAACATAGCGCGTTTCGAGAGCAACCTGTTCGATGTCGCTCACACGAATATTTACATCTTCTGCTGTGATATAGCGGCCGCCGAGGCTTTCTACAAAGCGACCAAAAGTGCGGAAAAGAGCTTCGCTTTTGAGTTTCTTAGGGTCGCCGATGATAACGGATTTTCCGCCCCCCAAGTTCAAACCACTCACAGCAGCTTTGTAAGTCATTCCACGGGAGAGCCTGAGGACATCGCGAATGGCTTCCTCGTCAGACTTATAGTCCCACATGCGACAGCCACCCAGCGCTGGGCCCAGAGTTGTATCGTGGACCGCGATAATAGCCTTGAGCCCAGTTGTTTTGTCATGGCAGAAGACGACCTGTTCGTGCCCCATAGTGGTAAGATCTTCAAAAATTGCCATTTTATCCTTCCTTTGCTCCTTGGTCTTTGGACTTACAAGACATAAGCCTCAAAAACTTGAGTTTAGACCCAAGAATTACTCGATAGGTAGGAAAATAGCAAGCTAGCGCAAGCGCTAGGGAAATTGTAGGAAAGCCACGAGGAAGCGGTGTTTTAAGGTCCAGGACGGGACCTTCCACTCGGATCAGTCTTGTCTTTTTTGACTTATTCAGATAAACCGACAGGCTGATGTACGCTCTGGATCCTTTGGATTTTGTTTGGGATCGCGCTTTTCAAATACAGGCGTGTACCCTCAGGAAAGCAAGCAGGGCGACGCCCTAATTGCCCTAAAAAAAGGTTATGAATTATGGCACATTTCGATGTCATCGTTATCGGGGGAGGCCATGCAGGCTGCGAAGCAGCTCTCGCAGCGGCTCGCATGGGGACAAAAACTCTCTTGGTGACCCAGGCAGTGGACCGCATCGCTGCAATGTCCTGCAATCCTGCAGTAGGTGGCACCGCTAAAGGTCATTTAGTCAAGGAAATTGATGCGTTAGGCGGGCAGATGGCCAAAGTCATCGATGCGACGGGGATCCAATTTCGCATCCTCAACCGCAAAAAAGGGCCGGCTATTTGGTCCTCTCGTGCTCAAGCGGACATGGATCTGTATCGCCGGACGATGAAGCATACGCTCGAAGCAGTTCCCAATCTGGACATTCGTCAGGATAGCGTCGAAGGTTTGCTAGTCGATAGCAGTCGTGCGGAAGCCCGTGTCTGTGGCGTTGAAACCCGCATCTTTGGACGTTTTACCGCAAAGACAGTGATCATCACCACGGGGACCTTTTTGAACGGCCTGATTCACATCGGCTCGGAAAAAATCAGTGCAGGTCGAGCAGGGGATGCTCCATCGATTGGGCTCGCACAGTTCCTGCGTGATTTTGGTTTCCGTGTTGGACGCTTAAAGACGGGAACAACACCCCGATTGGACGCACGAACGATCAACTGGGATGCATGCGAAGCTCAGCATTCAGACGAAGACATTATTCCTTTCAGTTTTTCTACACCGGCGATCACCCAAAAATTGATGCCGATGTATATCACGTACACCAATGCCAAGACTCACGATACTATTCGAAAATATCTTTCAGAGTCACCTCTCTACAGTGGGGAAATTGTAGGGATTGGACCTCGCTACTGTCCTTCGATCGAAGACAAAGTTGTAAAATTTCCAGATCGTGCCGAACATCAGATCTTTCTGGAGCCCCAAGGCTACGATACCTGTGAAGTTTATCCGAACGGGCTCTCAACATCTCTGCCCTTGAAGGCGCAGCTCGAGTTTATTCGCACTGTTCCGGGCCTGGAAAATGCCGAAATCATTCGACCTGGTTATGCGATCGAGTACGATTTTGTTGATCCTACCGAACTTTCTTCGACCCTAGAGACTAAAAAGGTCGGTGGATTGTTTTTAGCAGGCCAGATCAATGGAACAACTGGCTATGAGGAGGCTGCGGCCCAAGGGCTATTGGCCGGGATCAACGCATCCCTGCAAGCTCAAGGTAAAGAGCCGCTCGTCCTGAGCCGCTCGCAAGCCTACATCGGTGTTTTGATCGATGATTTGGTGACGAAGGGAACCCAAGAGCCCTATCGTATGTTTACCTCACGTGCGGAGCATAGGCTCTTTCTGCGAGAGGACAATGCCGATCTACGATTGACAGATATCGGAAGAGAAATCGGCTTGGTTCAAGATGCTGATTACGAGGCGTTTCGAAGACGTCAGAGCCAATTGCTGGAACTGCAAGTTTACGTCCGAGATACGTCGATTGCCAATTTTTCAATACCAGAACAGTACCTGGATGCTAAAGACAACAGTGGCACGCGCTTAGAAGCGCTTCTCCGAAAGCCCAAAGTCTCTGTCTTCGATCTTGTTCCTTTTGTGGATCATCTTCAGAGCTTCGATCGGTCTGTTTTGCGCCGATTGGAGATCGAGATTAAATACGAAGGTTACATCGATCGAGAGCGCCGAGCGATCCGCAGTTCAGAGCAGCTCGAAAGGATCAAAATTCCTGGTCATGTGAGCTACGAGGGGATTTCGGGACTTAGTCGTGAAGTCATGGAAAAGCTCAAGCGTCATCAACCCGCAAATCTTGGTCAGGCATCACGTATCAGTGGCGTTACACCGGCTGCTTTGCAAATTCTGCAGATTCATATTGCTAATGGATCGGGCTTGCATGGGAGTTGAATTTAGGATGCATGTTTTCCGTACTTGGCCTGAGCTTTTTTGCGCTCGGCTATGATGCGATTCATGTTGTCTTGGAGCTCCGGATACTTGCCGAGAAGTATGCGGAAGCTTTCCCCTGTTAATTTAAAAATATCGCAGTAGGTATTGGCGATAATTGTGGCTTGCCGTGTGCCTTCGTAGATCAGAGAAAGCTCTCCAAAGCAGTCCCCATCTTTCAGTAAACCGACGACGACAGATTCTTTAATAATCCTCGCTGAGCCATGGCCAAGAACAAACATTTCATGTCCGCGTTGCCCTTTTTCAATGATAGCTTCGCCGGGCGCATAAAACTTATGCTCGAGGAGGGTGGAAGCCTCTATAAGGCATGGACGCTGACATCCTCGAAATAAAGAGACTTTGGCGAGAGGTTTGAGGTTCATATATATCTGGAGCTCTGTTTGAAGGCCTTGAGGCAGCTCGTTCATAAGCTCTAGTTCTAGATCATTCATCTTATGATTCAATAAGTGGGTGTAGTATCCATACACAGATCTTTGCACGTCTACAGGAATTTCGTAGTGATTGAGGAAGCTTTCTAATACTTCGAGCTTTTGGCGTGAGGCTGCTTTGCGTTTGTCGGCCTCTAGGAGGAGGCGTGACATCTGAGCGATAAGAAGAGAGAAACTACCGACCCCAATGATCATCACGCTGACTGCAAATATGCGGGTGCCGTCTGTTGTGGGAGCTATATCTCCATAACCTACCGTCGCCATCGTGGTGATGATAAAGTAAACGGCTCGGATGTAGGTAGAGCTTGGCGGTAGATCGACAGGAGGGGAGATCACAATCCATCCACAAGCAAACATGTGTATTGCCAAAAAGATTCCGAAAAATATGAGAGATATGAGCTGATGCCGTCTCAGATCTAAGTTTTCTTTTCGAGCTTTGAAGTAGTTGAAAAGTGTTCTCAACTTGTAGAGTTTCACGCAATGAAGCAAAAGTACTATGCCATGTGCCAGGCTAAATGATGGTATGGCAAGGCTAAACGGAATGGAAATAAAGAGGTCAAAGTATCTTTCTTCTGGAAGATAGTGAGCGCGATCGCGACGAAAGCGCAGCAGAGCAGATAGAGCTAGTGCAAGTGCTGTGATAAGGTCTACGGATTGATAGAAGCTCGTGACGACCTGGGGGAATGCAAAATCCAAAGAAATGGCAAAGAGAAGGCAAGCCATTCCCGCAGCAATGAGGGTCGCTTCGATGGTACTCAGTTTTACAGGTACTTGGGACATGAGAGGCCTCTACTTCACTACACACCATAGGTCGTATCGGATTAGAACCTGAAAATATGAGGGGTTGGGTACCCTCGTGGTACAGAAGCTGAATTGGTAAACTTTGAAAAGGGTCAACTTTAGCTACATTCGTAGCGGAGTTAAAGGATATGGGAGGAGCAGCTTTGTCAGTTGAGAGATCCGGCTGTGGAGGACTTTGGATCCTCCAC
>CANGNB010000144.1 GCA_947454545.1 Oligoflexaceae bacterium | reverse complement strand
GATAAATCGTAATAATCGTCTGTTAAGACTGATTGAGCTGAATGCTCCTGAAATCATTATTCGCAACGAAAAGCGAATGCTACAGGAGGCCGTTGACGCTCTATTTGATAACGGACGCAGAGGTAAGGTCTTCACAGGTCCTAATAAAAGGGCTCTGAGATCTTTATCCGATATGCTCAAAGGTAAGCAGGGTCGATTCCGTCAAAACCTTCTAGGAAAGCGTGTTGACTACTCTGGTCGTTCGGTAATCGTCGTTGGCCCTACTCTCAAGCTTCATCAGTGCGGATTGCCCAAAAAGATGGCGATCGAGCTGTTTAAGCCCTTTATCTATAACAAGCTCGAAGAGCACGGAATCGTTTCCACCATCAAGTCAGCTAAAAAGCTAGTTGAGAAGGAACGACCGGAAGTTTGGGATATTTTGGAAGAGGTAACCAAAGAGCATCCTATTTTGCTCAACCGTGCACCAACTCTTCACAGACTTGGTATCCAAGCATTCGAACCTGTTCTGATCGAAGGTAAGGCTATCCAGTTACATCCTCTCGTTTGTTTCGCCTTTAACGCGGACTTCGATGGTGACCAGATGGCTGTGCATGTTCCGCTGTCGGTTGAGTCCCAGATGGAAGCTCGTGTTCTCATGATGTCGACAAACAACATCCTGAGTCCGGCTTCTGGAACCCCCGTTATCGTTCCAACTCAAGATATTGTCCTTGGCATCTACTATCTCACCAAAGATGATATTTCTGCGCCTGGTGCAGGGAAGAAGTTTGGTTCGATTGACGAAGTTCGGGTAGCGTACGACCACGACGAAGTAGGTCTTCAAGCCCCCATCTTACTTAGAAGGGGTAACAAGAAGTACGAAACAACCGTTGGTAGAGCTTTACTATCCGAGATTTTGCCAGATGAGCTTCCTTTTGATGCTGTCAACAGGAGACTCGGTAAGAAAGAGCTTGCCGCGCTAGTTGACCATACATTCAGGGTTGCTGGACCCAAGAAGACTGTACTGCTAGCTGATGCACTTCGAGCCATGGGTTACCGTTATTCGACCAAAGCGGGCCTTTCGATTTCTATCGGTGACATGGTTGTTCCTGAAGGCAAGAAGCGATTGCTGGATGAGGCCTACGAGGAAGTTAAGAAGATCAAGGAGCAGTATTCTGAGGGTTTGATCACAGAGGGCGAGCGTTACAACAAGGTTATCGATATTTGGGCAAAAGTGACTGAGAGTATTGCTGAAGAGATGTTTAAGAACATCGCAAAGCAAAAGAAGACGGACCACACAGGCACTGTTAGAGAAGTGGATAGCTCAAACTCGATTTTCATGATGGCTGACTCTGGTGCTCGAGGTTCAGCTCAGCAGATTCGTCAGTTGGCTGGTATGCGTGGTCTCATGGCTAAGCCATCAGGTGAAATTATCGAAACACCGATTACCGCAAATTTCCGCGAGGGACTTTCGGTTCTTGAGTACTTTACTTCTACTCACGGAGCGCGGAAGGGCTTAGCAGATACTGCTTTGAAGACTGCAAGTTCGGGATATCTAACTCGTCGTCTTGTTGATGTTGCGCAAGATTGTACAATAGCTGAGCATGACTGCGGAACGGGCATTGGTATTAACATGACTCCTCTGAGGGAAGGTCCGGACATTAAGCAATCGCTTGGTGATCGAGCTCTTGGTCGAGTGCTTCTAAGTGAAGTGATTGTTCCCGCCAGTGGCGAAGTCCTCGCTAAGTCAGGGGCTGTCATTGATGAACGAATAGCTAAAGGCTTGGACGCACACGGTATCGAAATGGTAAGCATCAGGTCCGTTTTGACCTGTTACACGAGAGTCGGTATTTGTGCCAAGTGTTACGGGCGAGATTTGGCTACTGGGCACCTTATCAACGTCGGCGAGGCGATAGGAGTTATCGCAGCTCAGTCGATCGGGGAACCAGGTACTCAGTTGACTATGCGTACCTTCCACTTTGGGGGTGCAGTCAGTCACAAAGTCGAAAAGAATACAAGGGACACAGGTTTCTCTGGGGTGGTTAAATTCGAGCGATTGACGACGGTTACGAATCGCGAGGGTCGCGTTACCGTGTTGAGTCGGAATGGTGAGATTAAAATCCTGGATAAAGACACCGGTTCCGTCCGTGAAGTCTATCCCGTTACCTACGGTTCTTACCTGCTTGTCAAGGACGCACAAGAAGTTGAAGCTGGAGCTCCACTCACTGAATGGGATCCCTTTG
This sequence comes from Oligoflexaceae bacterium, assembly GCA_947454545.1. Taxonomy (GTDB): domain Bacteria; phylum Bdellovibrionota_B; class Oligoflexia; order Oligoflexales; family Oligoflexaceae; genus Oligoflexus. The sequence goes on along the minus strand of CANGNB010000144.1, from coordinate 7,794 downwards.
CGAATCCCATCCTTGCTGAGGTTGGCGGGCGTATCAAGTATAACGACTTGAAAGAAGGCCAATCGATCGAGGAAAGAACTGATGAAGTTACTGCCTTGACGCGAAAGGTTGTCATCGAGACTCGAGGTACAGATCTCAAGCCATCTGTGGAAGTAGTTGACTTTGGTACTGGGAAAGTTGTTTCGGTCGATGGAAGAAGGGACGCTAGATATTCCTTACCTGTCGGAGCTACCTTGTTCGTCGACAACGACTCGGATGTTCGGCCTGGTGATATTATCGCTAAGATTCCTCGAGAAACGGCGAAGACCAAAGATATTACGGGTGGTTTGCCTCGAGTTGCGGAACTTTTCGAAGCCAGAAAGCCGAAAGACTACGCAATTATGTCTGATAGAGACGGTACTGTTAGCTTCGGTGCTGACTCTAAGGGTAAGCGCAAAATTATTGTTAATGGTGATGATGGAGCGAGTCAGGACTTTACTGTTCCTAAGGGTAGGCATGTCATTGTTACGGAAGGTGATTACATCAGGAAAGGTCAAACTCTCGTCGATGGGTCTCCAAGTCCACATGACATCCTCAGGATTCTAGGACCTGTTCAATTAGCCAAGTACCTTGTTGACGAAATACAAGACGTTTATCGTCTCCAAGGTGTTAAGATCAATGACAAACACATCGAAGTCATTGTGCGGCAAATGTGCAGGAAGGTGAAGGTTCTCAGTCCTGGGGACACCAAGTACCTTCCAGGCGAGCAGGTTGAAAAGTACGATGTTGAGGATTCCAATTCGAAGATTCGTGAACAGGGAGGTCAGCCTGCAATTTGGGAGCCTGTCCTCTTGGGGATCACCAAAGCTTCCTTGTCCACGGACAGTTTTATTTCTGCGGCATCTTTCCAGGAAACTACGAAAGTGCTTACCGAAGCAGCAATCAACAGCAAGGTTGATCACTTGCGAGGTCTTAAAGAGAACGTCATTATGGGTCGCTTAGTACCTGCTGGTACTGGTTCGATTCAGTATCGTAGGCTGGAATCCAGAGTTCGTGGATCTGTTGAAGATCAAAGTGGCGTATCGGCTGCGGTTGCAGAAGGAAGCCTGTAATCAAGGTCCTTCTCATAGCTGGCAGATGAGTGAAATTAGTAGCTCCATTACAGTTGTGTGCTCTTGAAGGCTTGAAAAGGCTAGTGTTCTAGGTAAAATGGGCTCCCCAAAGGGAGCCCTTTATCGTTTAAATTAGACTTGCATTATTCGGCTTCTATTGTTACTGATACATGCCTCGCGTTAGGTGAAGTCGTGCGAACTGAAAGTTGCATTGGTGCCAGGCGCGGTAATTGAAATAATAATTTAAAATCCCATTTCGCCTTGGTTTAGCTTTGAGTTCGCATCAGGATGAAGGAAAGTAAAGCATGACAACGATCAACCAGATTATCGCTAAAGGTAGAACAGTTCAGCGGAATAGAACTAAAGCTCCAGCTTTGAAGGGTTGCCCTCAAAAGCGTGGTGTTTGTACTCGCGTTTACACGACTACTCCTAAAAAGCCTAACTCCGCTTTAAGGAAGGTCGCTCGTGTTCGCCTAACAAACGGAGTTGAAGTTACTTCTTACATCGGCGGTGAAGGTCACAACCTTCAAGAGCATAGTGTTGTTCTCGTTCGCGGTGGTAAAGTCAAAGACTTACCAGGTGTACGTTACCACATTGTTCGCGGTAGCCTCGACTGTTCAGGTGTTAACGCTCGTCGCCAAAGTCGTAGTAAATACGGCGCGAAGAGACCTAAAAGCTAATTAACTTATGCTGATTGCATTCAATGGAGTAAATAATGGCACGTCGCCACGTCGCTCAAAAAAGACAGGTTCTTCCGGATCCCGTTTACAAAGACGAGGTCGTTACCAGATTTGTAAACTGTATGATGAAAGATGGTAAGAAAGCCGCTGCAGAAAAAGCTTTCTACGGCGCTATGTCGGAAATCGAGAAGCAAGGTGTAGACCCTCTCGAAACGTTCCGTGTAGCTCTCGATAATTCCAAGCCTATGCTTGAGGTAAAATCTCGTCGTGTTGGTGGTTCAAACTACCAGGTTCCTGTCGAGATTCGTCCCGAGCGCCGTCAGGCACTTGCGATTCGCTGGCTGATCGAGTTTTCTCGTAAACGCAGCGGCCGAAGCATGAAAGAGCGTCTGGCGGGTGAGATTGTCGATGCTGCTAACAAGCGCGGAGCCACAATCAAGCGTCGTGAAGATGTTCATAAGATGGCAGAAGCAAATAAGGCATTTGCTCACTACCGCTGGTAAGAGTAATAATTTGGTTGTAAAAGACTGCTCGCGCCTTTGGCAATAGCTAAAAGGACCGAGCAGTTTTTTTTGTCGAAAAAAAAAGCCTGGGGATTGACTCGCATGAAGCCTACTGACCTCAAACACCTGCGCAACATAGGTATCATGGCTCATATCGACGCCGGAAAGACGACTACTACCGAAAGGATTCTTTTCTATACAGGGAAGATCCACAAAATTGGTGAAGTCCACGACGGCACTGCAACCATGGATTGGATGGAGCAGGAGCAGGAAAGAGGCATAACTATCACTGCCGCTGCGATAACTTGTTATTGGAAAAGTAACACGATTAACATCATCGACACGCCTGGGCACGTTGATTTCACGGTCGAAGTAGAGCGTTCGCTTAGAGTTTTGGATGGTGCTATCGCAGTCTTTGATGGTGTTCATGGTGTCGAACCGCAGTCTGAGACAGTTTGGCGACAAGCAGATAAGTATAAGGTTCCTCGACTGGCATTTGTAAATAAACTAGATCGTGTTGGTGCCAGTTTTGAGGATTCTGTGCAGTCGATGAAAGAAAGGTTGGCGGCGAATCCAGTAGCGTTCCAATTGCCTATTGGGGCTGAAGATCAATTTCAGGGCGTAATCGACCTAGTAGAAATGAATGCAATGTATTGGGATGGTGATGCCTTAGGTTCAACTTTTCGTGTTGAACCCATCCCGTCGGAACTTTCTGAGGCAGCTCGAATTGCTAGAGATGCACTTATTGAGGCGGTTGCTGAATATGACGAAGAGGTTTTGGGGAAATACCTGGAAGGCCAAGCAGTCTCCAATTCTGAAATTAAGCGTGCAGCAAGGAATGCTTGCATAGGATTAAAAATTGTTCCTGTTTTTTGTGGGTCTGCATTTAAGAACAAAGGAATTCAGCCACTTTTGGACGCAGTTGTAGATTTTCTGCCCAGTCCCTTGGACCTACCTATCATTCATGGATTTAAGCCTTCTGACGAGTCACATGAATTGACAAGGGAGAGGACTTCAGATGAACCCTTAACAATGCTTGCTTTCAAGATTCAAACAGACCCATTTGTTGGCCAGATAACATATGTTCGTGTCTATTCAGGGAAGTTAAATACTGGTGACACAGTTCTAAATGTCAGAACAGACAAGAAGGAACGTATTCTAAAGATCCTTAGAATGGGCGCTAATCAGCGTGAGGAAGTTGCCTCCATTGAGGCCGGCGATATAGTTGCTGTTTCCGGGCTAAAGGTAGTTGCGACGGGGGACACTCTTTGTGATCCTAAACATCCAATATTGCTAGAAACTTTGGACATACCTGAGCCTGTTATTTCCATTGCTATAGAACCCAAAACGACTGCCGATTCACAAAAATTATCCAAAGCTCTCGAAAGATTTGAGAACGAGGATCCGACCTTTAAGGTCACCAATAATATCGAAACTGGACAGATGTTAATAAGCGGCATGGGCGAGCTGCATCTCGATATTGTTGTCGACAGGCTTTATAGGGAATTTAAAGTTTCCGCCAATGTTGGCAAGCCACAGGTCAATTATAGGGAAACTATTTCCTCCGATGCTAAGATTGAAAAAATCTTTGAGAGAGAAACTGAAAAGCTCCATCAATTTGCTGGCGTTGTGTTCAAGTTGGAGCCTATAGCTGCGGGCTCATCTTTTGTATTCGAACCGAAAATTGGTAAAGAAAAATTTCCTGAAGAGTTTTTAAGAGCAATAAAAAGTGGATGCGAAGAGGCAATGCAGGTAGGAGTGATAGCTGCTTATCCCATGACAGGGGTGAAGGCGACTCTTATAGACGTAAAATTCGATCCGGAACGATCGGATGCAATGGCGTTTAAAATAGCTTCAAGCATGGCGTTGAGAGATGGGTTTAGATTGGCTAAGCCAATATTGTTGGAACCTGTCATGAGTCTTGAAGTTCTCGTTCCTGACGAATTTTTATCGAATATCATTAAAGATCTAAATTCGAGGCGTTCTCGGGTCAATAATGTTGGCGTCAGGGGGCATTTACAGGAAGTTGATGCAACGGCCCCTTTGTCGGAGATGTTTGGTTATACAACCGCTTTGAGATCAGTCTCCCAAGGGCGAGCCACATATACCATGAGATTTTCTACCTATGAGCAGGTTCCTGATAATGTTCTGCAGAGAATAACAGGGCATGGAAACTAGTAGCCTTAGAATTTAATGTTGCAGGCTGCTCTCGGCAGAAAAAAAGTTGACATTCGATTTTCGGGTGCGTACAAGAAGGGTCTGGTCGCGGGATTGTAGCTCAGTTGGTTAGAGCGCTACGTTGACATCGTAGAGGTCCCCAGTTCGAGTCTGGGCAGTCCCACCATCAATCAAAAGGCCTCATCGCTATGATGAGGCCTTTTGATTTTTAGATAGAAAAAAGCGATTGAGCAAAGTCTGTTGCATTGAAAAGACGCAAGTCCTGGGCCTTCTCACCAACTCCGATATATCGAATTGGAATATTGAATTTCTTCTTAATACCAATAACGACCCCACCTTTGGCTGTTCCATCTAATTTAGTTACGATTAACCCGGTGAGAGCTACGAGTTGCTTGAAGGCTTGTACCTGCTGAAAGGCGTTTTGACCGGTCGTAGCATCGATGACCAGAAAGGTCTCGTGAGGGGCCCCAGGTAGCTCTTTCCCAATGACACGGTTTACTTTAGCCAGTTCATCCATAAGCTCTTGTTTGTTGTGGAGTCGACCTGCTGTATCAATAAGGAGAATGTCTACGTTTCTTGCTTTAGCAGCTTTAACGCCATCAAAAGCGACGGATGCAGGATCTGCGCCCTGCTGATGACTTATGACGGGTACATTGAGTCTTTGTCCCCAAATCTGAAGCTGTTCAATTGCTGCAGCTCTATATGTATCACCGGCACAAAGGAGTACAGATTTCCCCTGAGAAATAAAGTGAGCTGTGAGCTTACCAATACTTGTTGTCTTACCTACTCCATTGACACCGACTACCAAGATAACATGGGGGGTGCTTTGATTGTTGCTAACTTCCTGCACCTCCTCTTGAGTCATGACAGACCTGACTGCTTGGTCCAGAATGCGACTTACATCTTGCCAATCTGGACTTTGCTTTCCCGCGAATTCCCTCCGGAGCTGATCTACAAGATAGTCAGCCATTTCAGATCCCATGTCACTACGGTATAAAATCTCATGGATCTGCTCCATGAGTTGCTCATCGAATACAGCTTTTTTCGATAGGGCCTGCACAATATTATTTGTGATATTTTGGCGTGTTTTGTCTAGACCTGACTTCAACCTTTGAAGCCATGAGGATGTCGTGTCGGCAAGGATTTCTTTGACATCATCTGGCTGTGATGATTCTCGAGATTGAAGTTCTTCACTGGGTGATATTCGGCGATCACTTTCGACGTCAAATTTTTTAGACTTCTTGTGGGCGCGACTTTTGAAAACAAGGGTTAATGTAACTAATAATGCTAAAAAGACTCCAAGGCTGATGAGTAAGCTTGGAATCTCAGCGATCTGGCTCGAGGCAAAATGGGACTGAGCATTTAGTTCGGGGAGGAATGACGGCATGTTGAAAATTCCCTAAGTAGTTCGATATCATTTGGCGTGAAGCAAGGTTTCCAAATTCCAAACTGGAGTGCCAAATATTATCTACAAAAAACCCCGAAATATATCTCTAAACAATTGGTTCCAAGTCATTTTTATACAGACTGTAGGGATTGTGACTTTGATTTTTCAGCTAGAATCAACAGCCTTGGGAGCTGATGAGGAGGCTCCATCTGGCAGCGGAAAAGACTGGAGTCGAGCACTTCGAGGTTTTCGTTCGGAGCATAATTTTTTTATTAATACTGGCAGTGCTGAATCACATTGGAAGATATTAAAAGACAGCGACGAATTCATAGAAGATGCGCAGAAAGACCTCAGCTTACAGCTCTCTTATGCATTTCACTTACAACTGGTATCACATTTTGGATACTATCTTGGATCTAGTGTTGGAATTACTAAAAACCAGACTCGTCCAAAAAATTTCCGAATTCTGCAAACATTGATCCTGCCAGGCCTAGATGCTGGATTAGTTTTCGAGCCTAGTAATAATTGGCGTACTATGATGGGCTACACTTTTGGATGGCAGCGTCTTGATTCCATCAGATTCGACTCTGATTCTCTGAAGGCATCAGTGACGGCTGATTGTCGATCTTATCATTTCTCGGTGGATTATTTTTTCGAATTATCGGATGGAGTCAGGGTTGAATACGAACGATTCACCCTCCTCTACTCAGCACCTGGAAGTCTGAACATTGAAAAAAGAGGAACTGCTGTAAAAGTAGGGTACTTAAAGCATCTTATTTAGATGATGTAACACTCTAAAACTAAAGATAAATTATCGCTTTCTTTGAAGGATTAAAGAGGCACCGTCTGCAACCGATCGCTTAAACAGAGGAACGTAGACGATGATAATTGACTTCAAAGTAAGAATGAGACTTTTCACGTCAGTGTGGCTTCTTGCCGCCTGTGGCAAGCAAGTGAGTCAAAGAAACGCAATAGAGGATCACACAACTTCACAGCGTGCTGAAAGCGTCGGAGTGAGTTCTCCCTTTCATAGCTATTCCGGATGGAAACAAGTGGTGTCGTTTCATGCAAGTGATTCAGCTTCAGATGCTGTTGTCGAAGCTTGTATTCAAGCCGCTTCAACTTGGAATGACACGATAGGGCGGGATGTTTTAGGATTTGCTGGTACCGTCACGGCTTTGAGGAAGAGTGGCCTGTACTCTAGTCTGGAAGACGATCTAACGATAGTCTATCCGGTCTCAGATTGGCATGCTTCGACAGGTAAAGCCAACACAACTTTGGCTACTACGGTTTGGGAAAATGCTACAGACTCAGATCGCATAGTTAAGGGCGACGTGCTCCTGAATACTCAAGAATATATCTTCGTCGATGCTCTAAAGGTTCATACCGACTCAAATAATCAGCTTCCGGTAGTTGACGCTCAGACAGTGATCTTACATGAGTTCGGACATTTGTTAGGGCTCGAGCATGTAAGTGTTGAGGATGACATAGACTCGATCATGCACGCTCGAACTTACGTTGGAGCAGGGGTGGCATCTCGGATTCCAAGTGCGCAAGACGTCACGAACATTCGCAGCATTTATGACTGAGCTTTTACCTTTCCTGTAACGAATGCTCAAATAGTTAGCAAATTCAAATATTAGCACTTTAAGTTTCAAAACTTGTTGGGCTCAATATTTATTTACTTAGGGATTGCTACCGAAACTGTATAAAAAGGAGAACCCCTATGGCAAAAGCGGACAGCCCAAAAGAGATCAGTCGAGGGACTTCTGACGAGTTAGAAATTATGCGGGATATTATACTTGCGGATAAGTACCTTTTCGACAAGGTGGTAAATAGGATTCGTCAGACCAAAAATTCTGTGAAAGCGGGACTTATAGATGAAATGTCGTCACGACCTATCGCTGCTCAGGAGCGTGATAGAATTACAAAAAAGACCAAATAAAGCGGTAAAT
>CANGNB010000143.1 GCA_947454545.1 Oligoflexaceae bacterium | reverse complement strand
CGTCGCGCCTTTGGATTTCGATCTCAAGATTTTGCTTTTGCTGAAGCTCTAGATCTAACCCTGACTGCTTTTGATTCAAGAACTCTTTGGCTTCTTCTATTTTCTCATCAAATCCACGAAGATTTTCCTGGAGAGATTTTTGTCTGCCATCAAAGTTTTGATATTCGATAAGGAGACGTTTTCGATCTCGCTCGATACTCTCACAGCGAAGTCGATTGCTCTCGAGCAATAGCTCGAGGTTACGAACCTCTTCTTCAATCTCTTGACGTCGATTGTCAAAGACCTGGGCTGTCTCTTCCACTTGATCAACTTCGTCTTGATAGGAAGCCAAGAGATCTTGGAGACGCTCAACATCGCCTTGCATACGAGAAAAATCAGCATTCTTCTGATCAACCAGAGTTTCCAGTTGCTTCAAGCTCTCTTGATCTTCTTGGATCGCACCATCAAGATCCATCTGGCGTTTGCGACCCTGCTCGAGAGACTTAATTGAAGCGGTAATAGTGCCTTCAGATCTTACGATCTGCTCACGCAGATGGGAGATTTCTTCTCGTAGCTCGTCTAGCTCGGGATCTGACTCGGAAAGCTGAGATTGTAGCTCTTCCACACGCGCTTCTAGCGACGACATTTCCGTCACAACCCGGATTTCACCATCAGAATCTGTTTCGAGTTGCTGGGCAAGATCCAAAAGCTTTACGGAGAAATGGCGAAAATTATGACCAAATAGTGAGAGCTCGAGATCTTTAATACCTTGGCTTACTTGCTTCCAAGCTTCAACTTTTTCGACTTGCTCTTGCAGCTTTTCCAGCTGCTTTGCGAGCTCACTTAAAATATCATCGATACGCTTCAAGTTATCGCGAGTGAGTTCGAGCTTTTTTTGAGCAGCCTGTCGCCTGGCTTTAAAAATCAAAGTACCTGCTGCTTCTTCCAAAATCTCGCGAACATCTTCTGGCTTCGCATTCAATATCCGATCAACCTGCCCCTGCTGAATCATGGAGTAACTGCGTCCCCCAAGTCCCGTAGTGGCAAAAAAACCGACAATATCTTTTAAACGGCAGGGCTTTCGATTGATAAAATATTCGCGCTCGCCATCGATATAAAGGCGACGTGTAATGGAGATTTCTGGTTCATGGCGGTATTCAGGAGGACAAAATGAACTCCCATCTTTGTTGTCAAACACCAGAGTAACTTCTGCCATACCAAGTGGCTTACGCTGCTCTGATCCAGCAAAGATAATATCGGTCGCTACTTCACCGCGAAGGTACTTAGCGTTCTGCTCCCCCATAACCCAGCGAACAGCATCGATAACATTGGATTTACCGGATCCGTTAGGCCCTACAATTCCCGTGATCCCGTCATCAAAGTTCAAAGTCACTTTGTCTGCAAAGGATTTAAAACCCGAGACTATAAGTTTTTTTAACTGCATCGAACAACCTCATGCATCGCGACTCACTGGGGCCTCGACCGAAACCCGCCCAAGCTCGTGACTTGCTCTTTTCACTCAATTCGAACCGGAGTTTGGGCTCCGAAATCGACCGATGGTCGCGCATCAAATATCAACAAAGCATTGCCATAAAAGCTGCTTGTCAAAACTTTGCCTGACTGTGAAACAGCGACTTGATAGTAGGAACTATGAAAATCTACGGAGTTGATACTTGAAGGACGATCTGCCGACAGGGGGGACTCCAAGAATTTACGTGTAAGAGAATAAAAAGGTGCTTGTGAAAAATTCACCAAATCACGGAAGTGATTGATGATGAGCATGGGTTCACCTTCAATCTTTGCAATAGCAAAACTTGAAGGAAAACGTCCTGTACTATCCCGATCAAGCGCAAATCCATACACGCGCTCGACTTGAAAAATTTCCTCAAAGCGGACCTCTGACTTACCCACTTTATCAAGAGCCGTCTCATCCAAATCCAAGCGAAGCACTTGGTTGCTTGCAGAACCGTACGCATTACCTCGTTGTGAAAGGTAAAAAGATTCCCCCGAGCCTTCGAGTGCTCGCTTCACATCCCAAAAATTGGTTCGATAGTAACGTCCGTAAAGATCACTGGTACCATCCCCTGACGAAGTCTGCCCACTGAGATCGCGAACGGTGTAGTAGAGATACAAGAGCTCGTTATTCGCTTGAGTTGGGGCACTGTACGTACCAAGCTCAACAGTCCGAAACTTCGCCCCATCTGTCTGACCTGACGAAGCGGCAAGTTCGTCCGTAACGTTAAAGACAAACATCCGATAAGGCAAAGTTCCGCTGATACGTCGCCTTGCTGAAGCTGTGTCTTCAAAGCGATCAGGAACCCCATTAGGGCCATCAACCATCGTACCCTCTTGGGTCTTATCTGCGTTGGGTACGTAATGTTTTTGGTCAGCGGCTTCAAAATCATCATACTCTGGAAGATCGCTATCAGAAGGGAATCCTAACAAGTAGGTCTTGCTCGCTCCCTCGTAGAAATAGAGCGCCCTATGCTCGTGACCATAGCCCCTGACACGATCGAGGCTCGCATCCGTCCCCGCCCCTAAAGCCCCCATATAGAGATCACCATTGGCACATGTGACAGCAAAATAGGGCTTGCTAGGAGCAACGGCACTTTGGATGGGTGAGCACTTAATATCGAAAGTCTGCGTGAGAACAGGAGCCGTTTCGTTTGCTAGGCTCCAGATCTCAACGTAACCTGTGTCCTTGAGATCTGGGGAATCGTATGTCAGCACCATCTGGCCCTGTCCGACGGTCATACTTCGCCCAAGACGTCGCGTCGAAATTGTCGCCACTTTCTCGGAACCCGCTGCGGCGTCAGGATCGATCACAACCAAAGATCCCTCGTTGTACTTCCGCTCATAGTCAGAATTTAATACGTAGAAATAGCGAGAAGAAGGCGCTGTAGCGATATCCGTCGCTCCCGTGATCTTGCTACCAAGCTCCGGAAACTTTTCTTTCGTCTTGCATGAGCCAAGCCAAAGAGATAAGGCCAAACTCGACAGGCCTAACGTGTATTGCAGTTTCGAACACCCAAGCATCAATCCACTCCTTTGCCTGCGACCAGCGCCTCTTGGAAGCTTGATGTCACTGTGTGACATCTCCTCCAGTCGGCACTTTCTCCTTGTGACACTGTCACGAGCTTAGTTATAACCATTGCAGGGCTTGGCGTCCAATCTAAGATAGGATATGTAAGTCCGTCTACCTTATAAAAAACTCGTGAAAGGTGCGCCGCATGGCTTCCGTCAATAAAGTTCTACTTATCGGTAATTTGGGTCAGGATCCCGAACTGCGACACACTCCATCTGGCGCTGCAGTCTGTACGCTCAACATCGCCACGACAGAAGTCCGCACTGATGGCGGCAATCGTCAGGAAAAAACGGAATGGCATCGGGTCATTGTATGGAATAAGCAGGCTGAGAACTGCGCCCGCTATCTAGCCAAAGGTCGCTCGGTTTATATCGAAGGTAAGCTCCAGACTCGTTCTTGGGACGACCAATCAGGCCAGAAGCGGTATTCAACCGAGATCGTAGCTCAGCTCGTCCAATTCCTGGGCGGTGGTAATGCCACAGCTGGAGCAGGTGCTTCACGAGGATCTTACGATAATGCTTCCAGCCAGCTCTCAAGCTTTACCCCTCCACCAGCCGAGCCACCTTCTGACAGCATGTTTGGCGGCTCAGGCATGTCGAGCTTGGATGACATCCCTTTCTAAGCCTACTCTCTTAGCCTTAAAAGAAAAGGGGCCGCGGTTTAGCGCGACCCCTTCTTGCTTAAAATCTCAAACCAACCCCACCGTAGAGAGCCAGGAGATTATCGAAACCTCCGTCAGTTCCCAGCAGGGTCATGTTCCTTACAGCAAGCTTCACATGAAACATCTTCCCAAAGTGAAACTTCTGCCCTACCCCTAGGTTCAGCATAGGATTGCTATTACTCACAGGATCCGGACGACCGTCTGTACCGTAGCTATCTGTTTCCGTAGGCAGTGCACCAATCTTGGCATTCGTAGCGACATCTTCAGGCCTGTTGCCTGTCTGGTAAGTCCCGCGTGGAGCGTTTTTATTCCGAAGCACTTCCTGCTTAGGGTAGAACACAGAGCTCGTCAGACCGAGACCCAACTCAAAAAAGAGATCGAAATAGCTGGTGGTACTGAGCAGCAAGAGCTGTTTCCCGTAGACCGGAGCCCACACTAGGTTACCGCCTATGACCTGCTGAATCTCACGGATAGGAACATATGCTGGACCGTAAAGAGGAAAGCGATCGTTGTTCGTTCGCGCAGCATCTAGTGTCGCACGATCTCCGCAGGCAACCCCAACCTGATTTTTAGGGTCGTAGTAAAAGCTTTCAATACAGGTTCGCTCAGCTTTATCGCTGTTAAAGGCCTGCTGAAAGGTCAGCCCTAAGCCAAAGTTTTCATTAAAATAATAAGTCCCTGCCACACCCATCAAGAGTGTGTTTACATAGGACTGGTTCATCACAAAACCAAGATCGGCATCCGCTTCAAGTCGCTCGGATTTGGGATAAAGCTTCCCCATCACAACATCGCGACCCTCGGTAGCCTTGTGATAGTCAGCAGCAAAGAGGGGCATAGCCCCCAAAACTGCCGACACCAGACCAGACAAGCAACCCACGGACCAAGGACATCTTGATCTTCGCATACACAGATCCCTATGGTGAAGCGATCACCGCACCATGGGCAGATCCCGTAAGGAGTTCTTAGAACTCCTCAACATAAGATCTGATCACTGTGCCATCGCTTTAAAAGCTTGTTCGAGCTCGAGCAGACGTTTCTCACAAGCAGATTTCGCAGTTTGGAGTTGGGCCTGCGAAGCCTGAGGGGAAACGGCTTGATGGACCGAAAAGTAAAATTTAATCTTCGGCTCGGTTCCCGAAGGACGAGCACTGACCTTCGAGCCATCACTCAACAGAAATTGTAACACGTTTGAACGCGGCAGTGTGATAGAGCTGGTACGCATTTGCCCAGTCTCACGCCTATCGAATTCTTGCTGTTTTTCCAAATCACGGATGATTTCAACCCGAGATCCAGCAATTTCCTGCGGTGCTTCAGCCCTTAGCTTATCCATCATGACCTGAATACGCTCTGCACCCTCCTTGCCTGGGAGTGTAAGGGTGTATAGAGACTCAAGGTATACCCCATGCCGTCGGTAAAGCTCGTCTAACACACGACTCAAGCTCTTGCCCTGGGCCTTATAGTAAGCAACCATTTCAGCTGCGATACAGCAGGCACTTATCGCATCTTTATCGCGCACAAAGGTACCCGCGAGGAATCCATAGCTTTCTTCACCGCCGCAGACGTATTGCCGAAAGGGTTTGCTTTTCCCCGTCTCAATTTCGTCGATAAGATTACAGATCCATTTAAAGCCTGTAAGAGTTTCCTCGCAGCTCGCCCCATAGAACTTGGCTATATGCTCTTGCTGATCCGTGGTAACAATAGTTTTGATCACGAGAGGATTTTGAGGCATACGACCAGCGTCTTTCAGGCCCGAAAGATAGAAATCAACAAGTAAAGACCCGATCTGATTTCCATTGAAGATTCGATAATCATCACCTTCACGAACCACAATACCAATACGATCTGTGTCAGGATCCGTTCCCAAGACGAGATCTGCATTGAGCTTTTGTCCAAGACTAATAGCCATAGCCATGGCTTCTGGCTCTTCTGGATTCGGATACTTAACAGTTGGAAAATCCCCGTTTGGATCCTTTTGTTCAGGAACGATAGTAACGTCTTCAAAACCCCATCGTTTCAAGGCTTCCATGACGGGATAGGCACCCGTCCCATGCAAAGGCGTGTAGACGATTTTAAAGCCTCGTCTCCCTTCCTTACGCACAGAGAGTTTCATCAACTCTTTAAAATAAGCCTCATCAAACTCGGCTCCGACTTCGGTAACCAAACCTTCACGAACCGCGTCCTGAAACGATTTAAACTTAACATCTTCGTAAGATTTCAAAGCTGCGTAACGAGCAATGATTGCATCGTCATGAGGAGGCACAATCTGACCACCCGTTGCCCAGTAGACTTTGTATCCACTATAAATCGATGGGTTATGACTGGCTGTGACGCACACTCCCCCTTGACATCCATAGTGCCTGACCATGAAGGACAGCATAGGAGTCGGTCTTAGCTCTTTTGTAATGTAAGTATGAATGCCATGTGCAGCCATCACGCCCGCCGTTGCTTCAGCGAATTCGCGCGAGTAATGTCTAGAATCATACGACACAGCTATAGAGACTTTAGTCCCAGGAAAAGCTTCTATGAGATAGCTCGCAAAGGCTTGACTTGCTTTACGAACGTTATAGATATTCATGCGCGCAGAGCCAGCACCCAAGATACCGCGCAATCCTCCAGTTCCAAACTCAAGGTCTCGGTAAAACCTTTCGGTCAATTCTTTCTCATTTTGATTCTGAAGAAGACCAGCAATTTCCTGGCGGGTAGCAGTATCGAACACTTGGGCTGTAGACCAGTACTCAGCGAGTTTGCGAATCTGTTCTTGCAAAGGACACCTCCCGATGTTGGGCTCTTTTCCGTGCCTAAAGCACGCAAATGCCATACAAACACAAAGAGGCTGAAGTCTCAATCAATCTAATGCAGGCCAAGCAGGGAAAGACGAACGCTCTCCATCCAGCACCCGACAGGATTGCGGGTATGTCAAGAGGAGTGCAATAGCTAAACCATTCCAGCGATAATCCCCACAGAGCTTGCGACCTGCCAGGGGGGGATTGACGTCCAGACCTACTGTTGGCAGGTTGATAAGAACGTTAGGGGACCTCAAGCCTGCGCTCCAGGTCCTGACGATATCTTCTGGCCCGACCAGAGACGTAACAAGAGCTGCATCCGTTTGATTACAAGCAGCGATTGCCTGCTCCACATCTGCATAACGATACACCGCTAGGTCCGGACACATGAGAACATTAGTCTGATAAGAGCTGCTCGCTTCCACTTGCTCGAAGAAATGGACGCCAGGCATCACATAATGCCCTGATGTTCCTGTGTCATAGACCTTACCCCAAACCCAAGTCTCCTTAGCCTCTCTTTTGGCCATAGTTTGGTAGCGAAGAAACTTATCCACAGCCTTCTGTGCATAAAGTGGTCCGAGGTGGGGATTCCCCTCACCATCTGTTGGCCCGATCTGCAAAGCCCTCACCGAACGGATCATTTCTTTTTTAAAGGCTTCCACCATGCTGTCATGGATAAAGCAGCGGCTCGTCGATGTATTGAGCTGACCCGAATTTTTGATGAGCCCGTAGAGAACACATTGGACAGCCTGTTTCACATCAGCAGACTTTTCAACGATGACAGCATTTTTGCCTCCCGACTGCAAAAGCAGCTGCCTTCCTAGGGGACTGCTATGATCACGACGGATGGCATCACAGTGTTCACGCGAACCAGAATAAATGACGGCCTGAATCCGCCTATCGCTGAGAGTTTTGGTAAAGGTCTGGTAATTCCCGAAGAGAACACTGACGGCACCCTTAGGTAGCTCTAGATTCGACAGAAGATTAGCAAACAAGGCTCCAGTCAAAACTGCATGAGAAGAAGGCATGAGCAGCACAGGAGTCCCAGCAATGAGTGCCCCCGAGAGACATTGAACGAATGTTGCAAGGGGTGTGGAGAAAGGAATAAAAGCTATAGCCACACCATTCGCACGCAATTCGAAGTCTGTTTCTGGATTAGCAATTCGGGCGGCTGCCAAGAGCGCATTCTGGATATTCCCTCTCTCACCCAAAATTGCATCCAACTGCTGCAGCGAACTCAGAAAATCCGATTCAGCTTCCCAACGCGGCTTACCAGCCTCGATACAGAGTGCATCGATAAAATGAACTTGAAAATCCGTCAGCATCTGGCGCAATCGGGTCAAGACTTCGATTCTTTTGTCCAAGCCTAGCTGAGCAAGTTCGTTCTGGGCTTGGTCAGCAAGATCCACACTTTTCTCAACAATCTTGCGACTGACCAGCACTTTTACGATAGGTTCGCCCCGCGAAGGGTTGAAGGACCCTTGCAAGATCTCTGGTTTCTGATCCTGAATCCACTCGCCGCCAACGAAATGGCCAGGGAAATCAAGAGGAAACACTCGCTGTCTCAAGGCATTGCAGAACGACTCGAAACCCATAGATCCTCCCTTATGTCCCATCGCTGGAACATGAAAATTTCCCTCATGTTAGCTTAAGCTAACAAGGAAACACTGAGATCATGGCTAAATTCTTGGCTTACAGAAGAGTCTCACCTAAGAGGATGTTCGACTCTTTCAGTAAGTTTCTCGACTCTCTTGCATTTTAATGGCTAAGTCATTCTAAGTCTAAACGATTTTAAAGGAACATCCTGATAAAAATTTCTCAAGGGGCTCATTTGCCAACACAAAAATCTCTAAAAACCTTGTCTAAAATATCTTCAACATCGACACCACCAAGGATTCCGCTCAAGGCCCGCGCAGCATTTTGCAGCTCGAAAGCGAGCAATTCATCATAGTGACCTGCCGTCTCCGCCTCAAAAAAAGCCTCTAGATCCTGACGGGCCATCTGAATCGCTGCCAGATGTCGACTCGAACTTAAAAAGGGTTCTTCATCAAGTTGTCCAATAAAACCATCCACCCGCACCACAAGGGCATCTTCAAGGGCTTCCAGGCCTTCGCCTTTCGAACAGGAGAGAGGCAGACAGTCGCATGCCCACTCCGGCCGTCCAAGGTCAGACTTAGTTAATATTTTCAAACACTTATCAAGACCAATCTGCTGCGCTAAGGCCCCGATTTCAGCTCGTTCCGAAGAGCTCGATTCAGGTGACATAAGCAAAAGCACAAAGTCAGCTTCTTGGGCAATCGTCAATGATCTCTCAACGCCTAATTTTTCAACACGATCACTGGCATCACGAATACCTGCGGTGTCAATCAATCGAATCAGACGACCTTTTATACGACAAGGCTCTTCAAGATAATCCCTAGTTGTTCCAGCGATTTCAGTCACGATAGCTCGTTCGTGTCCGAGCAAAGTATTCATGAGAGTCGATTTACCCATATTAGGCTGGCCGATGATAGCCACCATCAAGCCTTGAGCCGCGACGCGCCCTGAAGCATAGCTTCGCTCCAAGGATTCGAGACTCTTGAATACTCTCAAAACCTTCGAACGAACCAATGCCAGATCTACATCTTGAGTATCACCTTCGTCAGGAAAGTCGATACGAGCAGCAAGATAAGCCATGGCCTCGATCAAAACCGAGCGGAGCTCCTCAATCTTTTGAGCAAAGCGCCCTGTTGCTAACTGTCTCGCTGCCATCCACTGCTGATGAGTACTGGCTTCAACGAGCTGCTTAATGCCTTCAGCTGCACTGAGGTCCAATTTACCATTGAGATAGGCTCGCTTTGTGAACTCTCCAGGTTGGGCCGGCCTAAAACCATGCATCCACAGACACTGAAGAATACGGTTCACAATGTAAGGACCACCATGACAGAAAAGCTCAATCGAGTCCTCACCCGTAAAGGAATGTGGCCCATGGAAACAGACAAACATCAGCTCATCAATCATCTGATGGGTAGAGGGATCAGAGAACTGTCCCAAACCCATGACACGGGCTTTGTGTCGATTCATTTGGCCTTTGGGGAAAAAGGGCTTAATGAGCTCAAGAACACCATCACCGCTCATCCGAATGATTGCAATGGCGGCAGCACCAGGAGCCGTAGCCAGAGCAGCTATCGGTTCTCCCCTAAAAGAAAGCCCGGCGGAGGCCGGGCCATGATTCACGTTTTGAGATTCTAAATTATTCATGCTCATCGATAAACTCGGGTTCACCCTTCTTACGAATCGGTAGAATCATCAATTTTCGATTCGGCCCAGTGCCGATCGATTTTGTATACACGCGTTCATCTTTGTCCAAGGCCATGTGGATGATCTTACGATCATACGAGCTCTTATAGTTCAAAACGATAGGACGCTTGTTCTCGTGGACCTTTTCTGAAAGGTCGCGGGCGAGTTCGACAAGATCATTTTCGCGCTTGCGGCGAACGCCTTGCACGTCAACAAAAATCCGGAATGGTAGTTCCCGCTTAATATGCCGAGGCTTTTTGCGAAGGATG
>CANGNB010000142.1 GCA_947454545.1 Oligoflexaceae bacterium | reverse complement strand
TAGCTCTCGAACTGAGACGACCCTTAGTATTCCTCCCGGTCGTCGCCGAGCGGGTCGAATTTCGCTACTGGGACTTTGGTGTGTCTTGGGGGCGAGAGTTTTAAGCTTGCTTTAGTTTTAACTAAAGCAAGCCTAGCAAGATCAGTGAAAATCAAAGAGCCGATCTCAAAGAATGAGAACAGAACTTTTGGCGAAGGCTCTGTTACTTTCGGCCCTTTGGTATGGAATTCTCAATTTCTTCTAGGCGTGTCTTGTAGAGATCTTTGAGTTCGGGGAGGAGTCCCGCTTCGAAGGCAGGGTCTGCCAAGGGCGCTTTTAACTTTGCCATAATTTCAGAAAAATCGTTGATGGCCCTAAGGTTATAGCCGCTAACATTTTTATCAACGGCTTTCCGTAGGGTCTTATAGTTGACAGATAAACCGTCACGCGCGATCTCTTTGGCTATTTTTAGGCCAGCCTCGTCGCCCGATTCCTTGGCTTTCCATGCCTTATGAGCAATATCTTTGGCGGGAGAAAGATCGCTCTTGTGAATGTCATCAATAGCTCGTGCTGCCTGACCTTCACCGCTTTTGAAATCGATCACAATCGGGAGCCACCAGAGTGGCTTTTCCGTTTCCAGTGAAAGCTTCTTGGTGACCTCGCTCAGGGAGTTAGTCGCTGATTCACCAAGTTTTTGTTTGACGCTCTTGTCACAAGTGATTTTAAAAGTGCTCTCTCTATAAGCTTTGTATGCTTCATCGCCGCCTTGAGCATCAGGGCCTCGAGCCCCCTCACAGATATAAGCACCAGCACTGCTAAACCCTCGGAAGTAAGCTGAGAAGGTGAGAACGTTGATCGCGAATTCTCGCTCTTTGAGGTAATCAAAGTAAGTATAGCCTGATGTTTCACTCTGCTCGGGCTTGACACTGCTCGTCTTGCAACCTGTCAAACTCACGAGAGCTAAAGTGGTGACGAATAACATGCGCGATTTCAACATTTCAATTTCTCCGTTCCAACAAGTTGCGATGCACTTGAATAAGAGTCAACGCACCAAAGCTTGCAAAATAGAGACCGCAAGGAGTCGTACTGTGGACTAATGGTATTTTTAGTAATAAATCAGGTAAGATATGCCGTTTTCTGCTAAACCAAGGCCCTGCGCTGGCACTGGCCTGGGCGCTGCAATTTCTGTCTGACTCCGCATGAAAAAGCACAACAATTCAGAAGCTTGAGTTTTTTTGTTCAGAGAAGGAACTTAGCTTATACAAGCAAAGTTTCGTAAGCTCCCTGAATTGTTTGCATTGGCACTCAATTCAGTTCACTGAGTCATTTTTCTGAGGACATTCACTAGACCTCATGCCTGCGGAGGCTCATACATTTCATCGAGGCTATCCATAGCATCCCAAAGCGTGCGGATAACTTTTGGCATCACGCTTTCCCACCATGAAGTCTCCTGGGGAGCAAAAGCATCGAGGAGCGTCTCACGCGCCCGCCGAGCAGCGTCCGACTCATACCCACAGACTTGATGGGCCTGATTTTCACGGCGCAAGAGGCGAAACAAGGTCGCCGGACTAAGAGTTCCCATCTCGAGTGTCAAGCCGCAGTAACGCGAGCCCAGCACCTTGGCTAGATAACGCCCGATTGCGCCGGGGGCTTCAAACACAAGCTCGTCATCGCCACGGATGCGCCGGGGATGAAAGCTTCGACGAAGTTGAGCTAGGACTTCTGGCGAAGAGGGACTATCCAAAAAGAGCTGAACTTCGCCCTTTCGACCCAGCCCGGTATGCAGATCGATATGGAGGATGCGGCTATCCCGCGCTCCAGCCCAGTGCTGGAGTTCAGCATCGACAAAGCGTTTGCAGGCACTGGCCTCTGTGCCCCCAAAAAACAAGCCCCGAGGGTACACATACTGGCCGCTGGCAATAGCCTGATTGAGAGTGGCCTGGCCGAAGCGGGCCAGCTGCAAGGGAGCTTCGAGCCAAAAGCTATCGAAGGCGCGAGGGGCATAGGAGGGATTGATAAAGTCGTGGAGCTTGCGATAGGCATCGGGACAGCCTTCATAGGGCTCTGTGTCCAGGCGAAAGTTGCGATTGAGGTCGATACCGTGCTCATTCCAGCGACGATGCATGGCAAAGCCATAAGGATTGAGGCTATGAACCAAGATGATAGGATATTTGGGGATGAGCTCTCGATCTTGGAGACCCAAGAGCCATTGAGTTTGGGCATGCGAACCGGCGAAGCCTTCCAGTCCATGCAAGCCGCTGCTTATCAAAAGGCGTGGTCCACTGGGATCTCGACAGGGAAGCTCGGCAACGTCGATCGTAAGATCTTCGGCATCGATACCGAGCTCTTCGCGACCGGGGAGATGATGAGTCACAAGGCGTGCTCCAGAGGCAGCAGCCACTTCACGAAAATGAGTGCGGGCCATCGCATAGGAAAGGGGGCGTCTATAGGGAAGCGATTGGTGCATGATGGGGCTCCGGTGTTTGCTCGAGCGAGCCCATCACTGACTGCACAGACTGAGCGCTCTAGGCACTTTCCTGAACGGGGGAAGAGGACCCATCACGCAGGGCGGCTCGCTGCTGCTTTACTTTAGCAAATTCTCCAGGCGCACCCAAGGTAATCAGATAGATGTCACGCAGGCTTTCCGCTTGGCCCAAGTTTCTCACGAGAGAGACCCATTCCTGAAAGAAAATTTTTAAGGGATTAAGGCTGCGCTCTCGGCCTACCAAACCATAGCGACAGGGTTCGCTGGCAAGTTCTTCCTGATAGGTTCCAAAGAGGCGATCGAAGATGATAAGAACACCGCCATGATTTTTATCGAGATAGATCGGGTTAATCGCGTGGTGGACGCGATGGTGGCTCGGGGTATTGAAAATCCATTCGAACCAACCCAGCTTGGGTATGAGGGCTGTGTGGAGCCAAAACTGGTACATAAGATTGAGCGAATACACAAGACCGACAGCCTCAGGAGGAAAGCCCATGGCATAGATGGGAAAAAAGAAGATGAAAATCAGGGACAGCATCTGCGTGATGGAAAGACGATAAGCCCCCGAAAAGGTAATGGTTTCAGGTGAGTGGTGGACGCTGTGACTCGCCCAGCCCCAACGGATACCATGCATGGCACGATGCTGCCAGTAGTAGAAAAATTCGACCAGAAAGAAGAGGGCGACCCAATGCCAGACACGGTCCATGCCAATGGTTTGGGGGCGCAGTTCAAAGACGTGGCGATTGATGGAGCTCATAAACGGGGCAGTCACTCGCGTGACGATTTGAAATATGATGGTCATGCCAACCGAAACCCAAGCTTCTTGGTGAGGGAAAGCTAAGCCTCTTTTTTTGTAGAGGAAAATTTCACTGTAGATCATCGCAATGATGAGGGGGAGGGCTATGTAGGCTATTTTGAGATCCAGCATAAGATGTCCTTTTCTCGGCTTTTCCTTCAAGAGGAATATCGGACGAAAATGTTGTAAGAACGAGGAATTTTGAGATTTTTACCGAAAGGAAAAGTTCGGAAAGAACTTCTGAACTCTTTGAGATTTCTGAGCCGGCAAGAATTACCGAATGCTGGATCTTTACGACTAGGCCAAAGATGTTATCCTGAAGAGGAACCACGGAAAGGTTTTTGACATGATCGCTTACCTGCGCATTGCTATTTTGGCTGGAGCTGCCAGCTTTGGCTCACAAGCTATGGCCCAAGATCTAGAAATACTGCATTGGTGGACTTCTGGCGGTGAAGCGAAGTCCATGGAAGTCTTAAAGAAAATGTACCGCGAGAAGAGCAATGCGCACCTTAAGGAGTCCAACATTCGGGGAGGGGGTGGCTTCAACGCCATGAAGGCTCTCAAGTCGAGGGCAGCTTCGGGAACTCCTCCCGCCATCGTCCAGATGAAGGGGCCTGAAATCCAGGAGTGGGGGCAACAGGGCTTTCTTACCTCTCTGAACGAAGTGGCCAAAGAGGAAAAATGGGAGCAAAAAGTTCCGGATGTCATCGCCTCCTATATGAAACATAAAAATAATTGGGTTGCAGTGCCTGTTAACGTCCATCGCGTGAACTGGCTTTGGTATAACAAAGAGCTCTTTGCCAAATACAAGGCCACGCCTCCAAAAACGCTCGACGAGCTCTTTGCCTTGGCTGACAAGATGAAGGCGAAGGGCGATCTGCCCTTTGCCCACGGCGGCCAACCCTGGCAGGATGCGACCGTTTTTGAAGCCATCTTTCTGGCAACAGCAGGCCCAGAGCTCCATAAAAGACTCTTCGTAGAACAGGATGAAAAGGCTCTTGATGATCCTCGCGTAAAAACAGTGTTTGAGAATTTTCGTCGTTATGTCTCCTATCTTGATAGCAACCGGGCCGGTCTTGACTGGGACAAGGCCACAGAAATGGTGATCAGCAAGCGAGCAGCGATGCAGATCATGGGCGATTGGGCCAAGGGCGAATTTTTGAAGGCGCATGCTGTGCCGGACAAAAATTTTGGTTGTGTGGCTGTACCAGGGACAGATGGGCTGTTCTCCTTTAACGTCGATAGCTTTGTCTTCTTTGAAACCAAATCGGCCACCTCGAAAAAGGCGCAGAATCAGTTTGCGAGCATCGTGATGAGCGAACCCTTTCAGATCGAGTTCAATCGAAACAAGGGATCTATCCCAGCCGTCTTAGATGTTCCTCTCCAAGATTTTGATAGCTGCGCGAAACTGTCGAAAGAAGACTTTGTGAAAGCATCAAAGACGGGAGGTCTGCTGCCAAGCTATTCCCATCAGATGGCTCTCAATGTCGATATGATCAACTCCCTGGCTGAGGTCGTATCGGTCTTCGCTCAGAGTCAGATGACTGCCGAGGAGGGAGTCCGCAACTTTAAGAAGGTATTCAAAGGCAACAAAATCTGATTGTTGACTCGTCGCTTGGGGCGTTTCATGCGAGCTCGTTTTTCAACACTGGGAGACATCAAACGCCTGGGTCTAGGCGGTAAGCTGACTTTGGCTTTTGCTGCAGCTCTGCTGCTTTCCTCTTGCCTTTCAGTGGCGATCGCGGGCTATCTATTGAAGCAAGACTTTGACGAACGTTCAGATCAAGGCTCAAAGGTAGTCGCCCATCTCATCGATGCTAGTATGAGTCAGTATGCCGAGAAGATCACGCGTGCCGTCGATACTCTCAATGCCGACAGTGAGCTCCTTCGAGACGTCCTGTCGGCTCTGGGAACACCCAGACAGCGCCGGATCAACTACTTTCGCTTTCTCAGTAAATTAGACGAACTCGGGCAAAAGTATGAAGTCGATCAGATCAATGTCTATTTTCAGTCTTCGGCTCGCCAGCAATTCATTCTTTATGGTGTAGCAGATTCCTCGCTGCGACATATCTTTAGCTTTTCCCCTGAAAGGCCGGGGGAAGACCCCCTTGAAATCGAACGCGACGAATACGGACTGATTAGCCTCAAAGATCAATCCTATGACAACTATCCTTTCCGCTTTCCTCTCACACTTGCTGGTGAGAAGGAAAAGTTTTCGCTCGTTACCTTTCAGAATCAGCCCTATCTAGATATCAGCTATCCTCTGACCAACCTGATCTACGGACGCGATGATGACGATACAGGCTTCTTTAAAAAAGGCAAAGTCTACGGAATCCTGCGGATTTTTCTCAAACTTCCGGCAACGTTTGTTGAGGATCTGGAACGCCGGTCCAGTCATACGATTAGTTTCTACCGTGAGGACGGGGAGTTTCTCCAGGGGAAAGTGAAGCTTGAAGACAAGTTAGATGCAGCCAAAAGCTTTTCTCATATGGGTGTCGATCAGCTCGAGTATATCAACTATCCGAGCACTGTGATGGTGAAGGGATTGCCCTTCGCAAAAATTCTCGTATCCTTTGAGCAACGCCTCTTGAAGCAGAAGATTTTGCAGGCGATCATTCTCATCTTTACAAGTACCTTCCTTGCTGCTCTCCTTTTGCTCTACTTTCTCTCGCAATACCTCCAGAATCACCTTATCCAGCCTATTCGCAGATTGACTCAGTTCAGTCAGAAATTTGCC
Organism: Oligoflexaceae bacterium; assembly: GCA_947454545.1. Classification (GTDB taxonomy): domain Bacteria; phylum Bdellovibrionota_B; class Oligoflexia; order Oligoflexales; family Oligoflexaceae; genus Oligoflexus. The sequence continues at coordinate 4,124 of CANGNB010000142.1, read as the reverse complement.
GAAGGTGATCGATCGGCCTGGCGCTCCTTAGACGAGGTCAACCAGCTTATCGAGCATGAAGAGATCGGGAACTTACAGCAAACCTTTGTCGCCATGGGGCGTGAGATCGAAGAAACGGTGACCCATCTCGAAGAGAGAGTGAAGCAGGAGACGGAACGCTTAATGTTTGCTCAGCAAACGAGCATTTCGATGGGGAAAATGGTCGCAGGGATTGCCCATGACATGGCCAGTCCTTCGGCACTCATCAAGATGGAAGTGCAGGACGCAGCCCCTCGTCTCGACCAGATGCAAGAAAAGATTGCGATCATTTTTGCCGATGCAACCGATCCCGATGTTCTCGTGGTGCGAGATTTCTTCACCGACCATCTCGGAACTCTTGGTGAGCGCATCGAACATATCAACATCGCAGTGCAACGGATTATCGATATTCAATCAGCTATTCGCAATCAGGCTCGACAAGATCTGAAGCCAGAGTCCCATAATCTCTCCCATCTGATTCATGAGACCTGCATCATAGTGCAGTCAAAGCTGAGAGGGCTCAACGTCAAACAGGATTGTCCCGACCAGACGATGCTGCATTGCGTGCGACCTCAGATGGGGCAGGTCTTGACTAATCTTATTGGGAATGCCGCCGATGCTCTCTGGGAAAACGGCTATCAAAGACGTGAAGGACGCACTGCTATCATCGTGCGCTGCGTTCCGAGCGAGCACAAAGGGATGCTTCTTATCGAGATCGAAGATGATGGCCCTGGAGTTCCTGACAGCATTCGGACCAAGATATTTGAAGGCAATTTTACCACCAAAGCGACCGGCGAAGGCACGGGTCTTGGCATCGTCCTGAGTCGCAGCATTATCGAGCAGCATGGTGGGACTTTAAAGCTCGCGACTCCCAGAGAGCTGAGCGGTGCCTGCTTTCAGATTGAAATCCCTCAAGAAGAACAAGTTCAACTTGTTGCCAACGCCTCCTAGAAGATGTCGCTGCGCCGACGTCTTTCTCTTCCTTAGACATCATCGCTCAGACCTAGCTCCTTAGGGATAAGGAGAATGTGGTATCATGAGGAAAAGTTGCGACATTGACTTCGTAAACGCCTCGTGGAGGTCCGCATGAGTTCGTCGGTACTCAGGTATTTGATCCCTGGTCTTCTGTCGGGAGGTCTCTGTGTGGGACAGCTCGCTCGAGCTGAGACGGATGATGAGGATCTCAATCTTGGCGATATCTTTGAGCTGAAAGCCACGACGGCCACAAAGTCCGAAAAAACTCTTGCGGAAACACCAGCCATCATTCGCGTATTAACGCGCGCGGATCTCGATATGTGGGGTGTGACTTCCGTCGCTGAAGCCCTGAGCCATGTGGCTGGCTTGTACGGAATTTCCGATGGAGTCACGAGTAATTTTGGCATTCGTGGGATCAATGGCGGTCTGCGAGCTTCTAGCCGCATTATGAAGGTGATGATCGATGGCCAGCCTGTTGCCTTTCGCCCTGATTCAACAGCGTACTTGGGGCCAGAACTTATCCCCATGCAAGCTGTTGATCGTATCGAATGTGTCCTTGGGCCAGCCTCGGCACTTTATGGTGCCAACGCTTTTTTAGGTGTAGTCAACGTCATCACTAAGCAGATGACAAGTCCAGGTCTGCATGCAGGGGGAAGCGTCGCGCTGAGTCCTTCTCTCGGTGCCAAGGGGGGATCCCTAGAACTCCTTTTGGGACATAAAACAGAGACGCAAAGCATGCTTTTTGCCTTTAGTGGCAGCCGTATCGATCGCTCGGGTCTCAGCTTGCCTGAGACCTCACCCCTTGGCAAAAACTTTGAAGATGGGACCTCAGCTAAAGACTTCGCTCAGCCCCAATCAGCCTTTGCTCGCTATCATAGGCAATGGACCGATCAAGAATGGGAACTTAGCGTCAATAGCAATCACAGAGACGCCTATGCTGAATTTTTGGACTATGGGACTTTGAGTCACGATAATCACATCATTGAAAATAACTATTATATCCGCAATCGCTATCGGATCAAGGCGAACGATAGTCTGACTCTTCAGGTGAATCACACCTTTGCTGAAGGCGAACCCGATCGTCGTGAAAAGCTCTCGTCGAACTCTAAAGAAAGCTATCCTGAACGAAACATAGGCTACAAGAGTCATGATGTACAGGCAGAGTTTCATTACCAGTGGGGAGGGCGAGGCGAGCTTATCGGTGGTCTGGACTACAGTCAGGATGATCAGGAGCTGCCGACCATTTTCACAGTCAGCACGAGTACCGGGCAAAAGACGGCAGCCCGTGGGGAGCAAGGGCGTGCACTTTTTATCAATCGTGGAGCCTATCTGCAGTATTCCGGAAATCCCCTGCCCCAGTGGGAAAGCCTGGGTTTTACTGCGAATGCTCGCACCGACCACAACTCGGTCTATGGCACCAATAATAACTATAGAATAGGTTTGGTTGAGCGCATCACTTCGACAGCCTACGCTAAACTCCTTTTTGGAACTTCTTACAAGGTTCCAAGTCCAGGCCAGCTCTTTGCCCAGCCTCTCTATGTCGGGGATGTGACGGGGAATTCCAAGTTAAAACCAGAAGCCGCTCAGACTGTGGAAGCTCAGTTTTCTCAGGCATTCCTAAAAAGATATTTTGGATCCCTCTCAGTCTTTTATACGAAGATCAAAGACCGCATTGAACTGATTCCCTTTGGCGAAGATCAGCGCCCTGAGAATGTTGGCTTAGAACACTCCTTAGGTTTTGAAGCTCTGATGAAGGCGAATTTAGTCGATCAATCTTTGACTCTAGATGTGGGTTATCAAAAGTCTGATGAAGAGACTGAGGAGCCCTTTAGCAAAGCATTGATGCTGCCCACAGCACTTTATCCCGGCTTAAGCTCGAGACTATCCTGGGTGAGCAAATCCTGGGAGCTGGCTGATCTAGGCATCGATCTTGCCCATGTCAGTGAGAGGCGAGCCTCCAAATCCAATATCATCGAAAATCGCTTGCATGCTTATGCTTTGGATTCCTACAGCCTGCTTTTCTTGATGGCGCGGCACACGTGGAAACAAGCTGCAAGCGAACAATCGCTTCTGGTGAAACTCGACAATGCTCTCGATCATCGTTTTATTGAACCGGGATTTGGGGGAGTTGATTTGCCTGGCCAGAGGCGAACTCTCAAGTTCATCTACAACACTCAATTCTGAGGGCCCTTGCCATGACACATATTGCACTGCATCTTCTCGTGTTTACCCTGTTCTTATCAGCTTGCTCGGATATGAAGCAGAGCGTACAAAAGCTTGAGGATGGGACGGTTCGCCTAGGAGCCCTGCTTTCTTATACGGGTCCTTTGTCACGCTACAGTCGGGGCATCTGGTATGGTGGCAAGCTTGCTGTCCAAGAGATCAATGCCCAAGGGGGCGTGGATGGCAAGCCGCTTGAATTGATTTTAGCTGATGACAAGCTCAATCCAGCAGCTGCTGAAGCGGGTGCTGTAGAATTACGGGACCTAGGGGTGCAGGGAGTCTTGGGATCTGTGGCCTCGTCCATCACCATGCTGTCCGCTGAGAAAGTGTTTACACCTGCAGGTATCCCCCTGATCTCTGCCTCTTCGACCTCTCCAAAGATTTCTACTTTGGATGATAAAGATACCGTTTGGCGGACAGCAGCCTCGGATGCCTATCAAGGCGAATTCTTAGCAACCAAAGTTTTTGCCGATGGCTCCCGAAAGGCTGCGGTCATTTTCATCAATAACGCCTATGGTTCGGGCTTAGCTGAGCGCTTTGCAGAAGTTTATAAAAGTCTTGGGGGAACTGTCGTTCAAAAAGTGGCCTACCCGTCCGATAAGGACAAGGACTTTGGGGCCGAGGTTGCTCAGGCCTTGACAGGACTGCAGGCAGGAGACGCCTTGATGATCTTTGGCTATGTGACCGATACAGCCAATATTGGCAATGCGTTGGATGCTGCTTCGCCTTTGGATATTAAATACTGGGGATGTGATGGTAATTTTGGTACAGCGATAGTAGAGTTGTCCTCCCTAAACTTCCTTCGGCGCCTGAGAGGATCTAATGCACGACCAGCCTCCGGAGAGCGCTATGAGATCTTTCGCGATACCTTCGAAAAAGGCACTGGGCGGTCCGTCGAAGCTTATTCT
>CANGNB010000141.1 GCA_947454545.1 Oligoflexaceae bacterium | reverse complement strand
GGTGTCTTCGACGCTGGCGAGCCTTTACAATCGCTTTGCTCAGGGTCAAGACCGGATGCAGCGTGGGCATCGGATGACTCTCTTGCAAACCTTCAAAGCTTTTCCCTCAGAGGCTGCTCAGGAATTTCTCCAAAAGCTTTTGCTGAAGGAGCGCTCCGATGATCTGATAACTTATCTGATCGTCGATGCCCTCCCCGTACCTCCCAGCAAAGAGACGGCGGAAGCCCTGCAAGCTTTGCGTCAGTCTCTCGCCCAGCAAGCGCCTGCGGCCGATAGCCTCAGTCAAGAGACGCGGCGCGAACTTTTGCAAAAGATCGATCAGCTCTTGGGAGCCACTCTCTAGGCTCTTAGGGGCTTTTGATTTTAGTCAAGACATCAGCCCCTTAGGATGATTATAATGCCTCAGCATTGCGCCCCCATTGCATGAGGTCATCCGTGACAAAGCGTCGTAAGCACTCTTCGCGAAAACCTGCGCGCCCTAGCTCAGGCCGTTCCTCATCGCAAAGGCAAGGCCGTCGCGGTGCGAAAGTCCCTCATCCTACCGAAGCGCTTGACCTTTCAGGAAAAGTCCCTCCTGGCGAACGTGACACGATAGTCGCTGCTCGCAAAGATACGGAACGGAGCATCCAGCATTGGCTGCAGGAAGCTGCGAGCCTTTCTCAAAAGAAGAAATCAAAAGACGAACACCGGCCGCTCATGGATAGACTCGATCCCTGGCAGAGGGAGGCCGTTGAGGCCCTGCTTCAGGGAGAGCATGTCGTCGTCGACGCTCCCACGACAGCTGGAAAAACTCGTGTGGTCGAAGCTTTTTTTGAACTTCACATCGATGAGCCAGGATTTCGTGCGGCCTATACCACTCCTGTCAAAAGTCTCTCTAACGATAAGCTGCGAGAGTTTAGCGCTCAGTTTGGAAGAGATCAGGTTGGTATTGCCACGGGTGATGTCAAAGAAAACCTCAGGGCTCCGATCGTCGTAGCCACTCTCGAGTCTTATCGCAACTCGCTCTTAGGTGTCGAACCGGATCTGGGCCGCTCCCTGGTCGTGTTTGATGAGTATCATTTTATGCAGGACGTCGGGCGTGGCAGTGCCTGGGAAGAGGCAATCATTCTCACGCCGCCGAGCTGCCAGCTCCTCCTTTTGTCGGCATCGGTCGATAATCCCGAGGCCTTTTGCGCGTGGATTCAAAAGATCACGGGACGCGCCTGCCGCCTCATTCAAACCAAAGAACGGCCCGTCCCCCTGGTCGAGCTCGTCTACTACCGAGAGCAATGGCTTTTGGTCGATGCCGTGCGCGATATACTGCCGCCGAAGCCAGCGGTGTCCCCGCGCTTTCCCCTCGAGCAAAGCGAGATAGCGCGTCGCCTTCGTAGCATTCCTGCCATGGGCCTGAGTCCCTGCCTCATCTATGCCGGGCGGCGTATGGCCTGCGAAAATATGGCTCGTGAACTCTGCCAGCACCTCGAACCGATTCCCCGTGAGCAGGCGCAGACGATTCGCGAAGCTTTGGAAAGCGATCCAGAAACGCCGGAGCTTATGAAATTTTTGAAAGCCGATCTGCGGCGCATGCTCCTCATGTATGGGGTCGGCTATCATCACTCAGGCCTTGCCCCTGTCGCTCGTCGTGTCATTGAAAAGCTCGTCAAAAACGGCCTGCTGCGCTTTTGTGTTGCGACCATGGGACTCAGCATCGGGATCAATTTTTCCGTTCGCTCCGCTTTGATTTCCGACTACACGAGGCCGGGCGAGATGGGCTTTACCGCCTACCCTCCGAGCGAAGTTCTGCAGATGTTGGGACGGGCTGGACGCCGAGGCAAGGATCTTGTCGGCTTTAGCCTGTGGCCATCGGTAGCCTCTTTGCAAAAGTTTGGAGGGGCGCGACGCGAAGCCTGTGAATCGCGGCTTAAAAACGATCCCACCACTTTTTTAGGCTTGGTGGGGCGAGGTTTTCGTCTGCGCGATCTCGAAAATTTTTATGAAAAAAGCTTTCTGCGTTTTGGGGATCGTTCCGTTCACTTTGGATTGATTCGAGATACCGTGATCAGCAAACAGCTCGGCAGCGAGAGTCTACCTTGCCTGAGCTCACCGGCTCACGCTATGGCTCAGTTTCAGCAGGATCCGGCACAGGGACCCTGTGGGCCCTGTGCTCAACGCACAGCCTGCCACAGTTTTATTGGCAAGCGTTTGCAAAATTCGCTCGCAGCTCTCCACCTGCATCTGCACACTCTCGGCTGCCTCGATGCGGAGGAGCAGCTCACGGACATGGGCAGTATCGCACGTTATTTTCCCCAATCGGGTGGACTGCACGTTGCGCGTCTGGTCGCAGACGGCCACATTCAATTGGATACGCTGCTCACCGGGGCTGAATTGATGGGGGCTCTGTGTCTTTCGCGTTTCAAAAGCCCACGTTTGGATCGCAGCTATCGCTTTCCTTTTGATGCGGCCCAGCTCGAAAAAGATCTGCAAAAAGCTTACCCTGTCGAACTCTTTGAGGAGCTCTACGACCCCCCAACACCTCGGCGGGAAACCTACCTATTTCGTGAATTCAATCCTCTGGGTGGCTCCGTTGTGCGGCAATGGCTCCTCGGCACCTCGTGGTCTGAGCTCGTGAAGCAGTTCAGCGATGAAAAGTTTGGGCAGGGCGATCTCATGGCCCTGCTCTATCGCACAGCCACCTATCTGCAATCTCTCTCGCAGGTCCATATTCCCCAGCTCAGTCGTGCTGCCGCCGCATTACGCAACGAACTGCTCCGTGACCCTCTCGGCGCGGTCTTGCGCGGCGAGAGTGAGGAACCCAGTGACATAACGCCAAATGAACCAAGCCCTCAAGGCGGGGCAGAAGACGCATCATCTACAGAGGAAACACCGGACGACACCTCCTCCTGAGGTGTACGCTGAAATATTTTATAACTCACAAAAGGCTGGTTTACGACTTGACAAGCTTTGCCGCTGGCGTTAGAACTCGTTTCGGTCATCCGATGGCATGTTTGCCTTTTTAAGAAGAGGTTAAATCCTCAATCTAAACAAGGTCTTACATTCAGCGAACGGAGACATCTAAACACACACGAAAAGCTCAAGCATCGCAACACTCAGTCCTCTCCCGTTTTTTGACATTTTTTAGAAAATGTCGCACGTCCAGTCAAATCCCAAAGTTTCATCGCAATAATCGCTTCACCTTAGATGCTTTGAGCTCCTGAGGGGCCTCTCGTGGGCCCCCCATTCGTCTGTTTCCACAGCTTGATAGCTCTGAGTTCCACAAATCCTTAAAGTTTTTGATATCTTGACCGATCCTTTCTGCGTGTGACGAAGAGAGGGTGGGATCTATGATGAGCTTACGAATATCTGCAAAACTCAGCTCGCGAGTGGGATGTTTCTTTCTCCTCGGATCGGCAGCTCTTGCTCACGCTGATCAGCTTTCTTTCGATACTCTCTATCGCAGTCCTCACTATCTTGGTCATGGGGATGCTGGTGTTGCTGTTGCTGATGACCTAGAAGCGATTTTTTATAACCCGGCGGGAATCGCCAGCGGAAAAGGTCTTTACAAAGGAACCGTCCTGCTTTCTCCGACTCTGGAAGCGTCAGCTCAAGCTAAGGACCTGGCACGTCAGGTCTTTGTTGAGGGAGAAAACAATGCTGACACTCTGCGCCATTACCTCGGCAAGAACATACATTTTGGTCTGAGCAATGCCTCAGCCCTTATCTTTCGACGGGCCGCACTGGGCGTCCTCGTCAACACGCAAACCGACTTGATGATAGCTAAGACGGCCGAAGCTCGCGGTGTCGAAAGTGTGTCAGCCACTCTCGCAGCCAACAGGGTCGCCACTTTCAGCGTAGCGGACAGCTTTTGGAACGAGCGCTTTCAGGTGGGCTCGACTATAAAATATATCCTCCGCAACGAAGCCAAGGTCGAGGCTAACATTATCGATGCCGCGAATATCTCCGATCAGCTCGCTGCAGATAAGGCCGGACAGGATCGACAAGGGATCGGCGTCGACCTCGGTCTCATGTATAAGCACCCTTCAGCCCCATGGCGGCTTGGCCTCCATATGGAGAACGCAGGGACAACCTATCTCAGAGCCACAGAAAGCGAGGCTCATCCGCGCCGCTTACCCCAGATCGTAACTTTGGGCTGGGCCTACGAGATGGCGGCGAAAATGGATACACTCCGCATCTTAGCCGACGTTCGCGATATCGCGGGCAGCACGGAAAAAAGCGCAGTGAAACGCCTGCATCTCGGTGCAGAGATGAGTGTGGCACGCATCATCGGCCTGAATGCAGGTCTTAATCAGGGCTATCCTACGGCCGGGATCTACTTGAATCTCTATGTGCTCCGCTGTGACATCGGCACCTACACCCAAGAGATCGGCTCTGCGGCTGGCTTGCGCCCCGATCAACGCTACTACTTCCGCTTGATGGCGGGATTTTAAGGAGGAGATACATGCGCCTTCTTCTCACTCTCGGCAGCCTGTGTTTTGCTTTGAGCCTTTCGGCATGCAGCAACAACATTCTGGGTTGGGTCGATAGCAAAGATCCTGCTGAACAAGCAGCAGCCTATCTCGATCAAGGCCAGGCGGATGACGCTATCGATGTCTTAGAATCAGCTCTCCAGGACGAGCCGAGCAATTGGACCTACGTCTCGCTTCTGGCAAGTGCCAAAGCGCAAAAAGCTGGGGTGGATACCACAAGCATCGCGATCCGGCTCGCTGAACGTTCGGCAAGCGGTGGCGAAAGCAGCAGTGGTCTGCTCGCCCTCTTTACCGCTCTTCCTGAAGCCAACCTTGCGACCTTAAAACTGATGAGCGAAGCTGTGGATCTGATGTCGAGCATTCCGACCGGCTCGCTCCTGAATGCTGATACTTTCAAATCGAGCCTTTTTAACGTGTCCTATTCAGCTCTCCAGATTCGCTTCTATGACGCTGATGGCAATGGCACCCTGTCTGTCGATGAACTCCTGCAGATGGATGATAAGGCCGCGACAGGCATTCTGAGCTCGCTGGCTAATGCCATTCTCGCAACAGCGGGCGCAAGTGGCGAGACCTCTGCGGCTTCGGCAGAAGCAATTGCGAGTATCCGGGCCGAAATCGATTCTCAACCTGGTGCTACCGACGCTGAAAAATTGCGTAATTACCTGAATTCCAAGGGTGGTGCTGCCACTGCGGGGATCGTCTCAGGAATGTGAAGGCTCTGTCGAGCTTCAGCGGGCACGAGTCTGTGCTGTTTCCCACATAATATTGAGAGCGAGCTCCGCGTGATCGAAACGCTTGCGCGGCTCCTTATCGTCGACGTAGATCGTCTCTTCCAGATCCGGATAGAAAGTACTCACCCACTGCCCTACGACAGACATATAGCGCCCAAGGCGCCACTCTAGCCCAACAAAGGCAGCCAAACGAAAGAGATCAAGCGGCTCACTCATCTCATCCTTTTGAAAGCGCTCTCCCCCCCCCTCCAGCAAAAGATAAGGGGAGACCACAGCTTTGCGAAAGGGATGAAGCTCAGCCCCCAAATTCAAACTCGCCTTTTGCGCGTAGACCATCATGTCGTCGCGATTATCATTAAAACGTAGGCTCTGGAGAATACTCAGCCAAGGCAAAGGGTACTCAGCTGCCCACACTGATCCTGCAAAACCCTTGGGCTTCATCGTCACCTGAGCATAAAGACCCATATCTCCCAGCGCGGGCAAATCAGCCGGAGGTGCCGGCGCTCGCAAGGGTTTCGCTGCCATCTTGGGAAGAACGTCGGGCGTGAAGGCATCGTCCATAACTTCATCGTCGGGCGTAAAGGGCTCGAACGGCAGCTGCGCCGTCGGCATCGCTTTTTTGCCCTGAGCAAGCAGAACAGTACCGGCTTGACTCGATGCAACGAGCAGCAGAAGGACGTAGGGGAGCCAAACACGTGCCATGAGATTCCTCGGTGATGATCCTGAGTCTATTTTACCTAGTTTCGGGCCTTCTGTGTCACTTTTCACGCAAAAAAGAGCGACTATTCGTCGCCCAGAAGCCCCCGAGGAACCGTTTCGAAGCCTTCAGAGCAGGCCTCTGGCGGGCCTATAGCTTTTTTCGAAGCTCGGGAGTATAAGGATTTACGGTTTTGTTTTGCGATAAATATGTAGAGTTAGGAGTAGGGATCATGACAGTTAGAGTCGGAATCAACGGTTTCGGACGGATTGGACGCGTCGTGATGAGGGCTGCCCTCAAGCGTAAAGACATCGAAATCGTTCACATCAACGATTTGACCGACACCAAAACCTTGGCTCATCTTCTTCGCTACGACTCGGTTCACGGAACCCTTGATGCTCAGATCGAAGCTACAGCTGATGCGATTATCGTCAACGGTAAAAAAATCAGCGTGTCGGCAATCAAAGATCCACGCGAGATTCCATGGGGTGCCAATCAAGTCGATATCGTCTTTGAAGCGACCGGTCGTTTCCGCGAGCGCAAGGAAGCTGAACTTCACCTCAAAGCAGGTGCTAAAAAAGTTTTGATCTCCGCACCTGCAAAAGGCGAAGACTTGACTGTGGTGTACGGCGTCAACCACGAAAAACTGAAGTCTGAATACACCATCGTTTCGAACGGCAGCTGTACCACCAACTGCTTGGCTCCCGTTGCTAAGATCTTGCACGAGCGTTTCGGGATTGAATGTGGTCAAATGACCACCGTCCATAGCTATACCAACGACCAGCAGCTCTTGGACTTACCTCACTCGGATCTGCGTCGCGCCCGTGCGGCAGCGTTGAGCATGATCCCCACTTCGACTGGCGCTGCTGCAGCGATCGGCCTGGTTTTGCCTGAGCTGAAAGGCAAGCTGGACGGCACATCCGTCCGCGTTCCTACAGCCAACGTATCGCTCGTCGACCTGACTGTTTGGACTCAAAAAGCGACAACTGTCGAAGAAGTCAATAAGGCTCTCGAAGAAGCTGCGAATGGTCCTCTCAAAGGCATCCTGAACTTCTCGAAAGAACTGCTGGTGTCCTCGGACTACAACGGCAGCACCTACTCATCCAGCGTCGACGCCGACAGCACCATGGTCGTTAATGGCCGCATGGTCAAAGTGATGGCCTGGTACGACAATGAAACTGGCTTCAGTAACCGCATGCTCGATGTTGCGGCACTCATGGCCAAGTAAGTCGCTGGTTCTGCGCTCACTAAGCCAGAACTGACGCAACACCTTCGACACACAGCAGCCAGCATCCCCCCGCTTTGGGGAAGATGCTGGCTGAATTCGTCTTTGCAAAAAAGAATGGAAGCTTCATAATGAGATTCCAAAGGTTACAAAGCTTGACCCCCATCGGTGCTTAGGATAAATTTGACGGACTCCGCGTCCGGTGGATGGGCTGTCGCGGAAGAGGAATGAGGGCCTATGACACATTCTATCGAGGTGGATATGAGTAAGAACTCTGAGAATCTGGTGACCTTGACCCGCAAGGAGGTCCTAGAAATTCTTGCTGATACCAAAAATTTTGCAGGCTTCGATATGCGTAAGGCCAACCTAGTGAAAATAGATTTTTCCGGTTGCGATCTGCGTGAGGCGAACCTTTCCTATGCAAACCTCAAAGATGCCATCTTTCGTGATGCGGACATGCGCGGCACCTCGCTCTGGAGTGCCAATCTCGAAGGCGCAGACTTCACTGGCGCGAATCTCGAAGACGCTGACCTCGACTACTCGAAGCTGCGAGGAGCAACTTTATACCGGGCGAATATTCGCCGCGCGACCCTACCCACCGAACTGATCTCGCGTGAGGACATTCAAGCCTCCGTAGCAACGGGCTGCAAAGTCGGCGTCAAGCGCGGATAAGCTTGGTTTACCCGTGAGCTCCTCAGCGAGGTTTTTGTGAATCAAGATCCTTTTTTTCAGGCAACGATCGAAGGCCTGCAGCTGGTCGGGCACCGCTATGTGGTGCTGACCTTGAAGTCTCCGGCTTCCTTTCATTTTTATGCCGGGCAATACACACAGCTCGAATTCAGCGATCTCGACGGTCGCTTTAAAAAATACTATTCGATTGCCTCGGCACCTCGCAGTGATCATACCTTCGAGCTCTGTCTGCTCGTCGATGACACCAGGGTCTGGCAATGGATACGCAGCCAATCGCTGGGACAAACTGTCCGCGTGGCCCCTGCTGCGGGAAATTTCCACAGACCTCATCCCGAGCGCCGCGTGATCATGATCGGGGGAGGCTCAGGCATCACCCCTCTCAAAGCACTGTTTGAAGCCCGCGCTCAGGACCTCCAGAGTGCTTCGACCATCCTGCTCTATGGTTGCCAGAACGATGGTGAAATTCCCTTCTATCACGAACTTTTAGCTCAGACGGCGCGTCACCCCAAGATGGCTGTTCACTTTTTTGCTGAAGACCTCATCACTCAACGCGCTCAACAAGGCCGCCCGCTCGATCAGTTGCATAAGTTTATCGATAGCGAGGCTGATTATCTGCTCTGCGGCCCCAAGGGTATGATGGAGAGTGCTCATGATCTGCTGATCGCTCAAGGGATTCCTCCTTCGCACATCCATAGGGATCGCCCCTGATGTCGGTGTATTTTCACCAAGAAGAGCAGCATATCCTCGTCCAGGGTAAAACCTATCCTTATAGGGATTTGATGCGGACCTTGGGGGGCCAGTACCAGGCCGCTGATAAGATCTGGTTGCTCCCGTCCACTCCCGAAAACTTAGAACGCATCACCGAACTCTGTCGCAGTGTGGGTGGCGGACGCAGCAAAGCAGCCACCCAAAGTCCTAAGCTCGAGAACGAAACCCCCGTGGCCTCGAGCTCTGCCCCTGCATCGGTCACCGAACGGGCGACTCAAGAAAAACCCTTGGATTCCCTTGCCGATGGCATGACGATCAGTGAGCTGATGCAAAAAACTCAGCTCGCCATTGCCCAGGCCTATCCCCGCAGCATCTGGGTCCTCGGCGAAATCCAAAATCTTAAGCTGCACGCCAGCGGCACCTACTTTCAGCTCGCGGATATCAAAGAGGGTGCCTCGAAATCAGCAACGATGACCGTCAATGCCACGCTTTGGCGCTCGCAGTATGCGGATCTTGAACGCAAGTTGGGCGCCTCGACTCTCCGCGAACTTTTACAGGATGGAATGCGTGTTCGCGTTCTTGTGGATGTAAGTCTTTATAAAGATCGCGGTCAGATCAGCCTTCAGGTGCAGAGTCTTGATCCCAACTTCACCAAGGGCTCCTTAGCTCTGGCTCGCGAAAAACTCTTGCGCGAACTGCGTGCCAAAGGCATCGATCGCCTCAATAAAAGTCTCAAAGTGCCGGCCTTTCCTTTTCATGTTGGCCTGATCAGTGCTCCCGACTCGCGCGCCCGCAGCGATTTTCTGGATCAGCTCCAGGTCTATGGTTTTCCCGGTCATGTGAGTTTTTATGCCGCCCAGATGCAGGGCGAAAAAACTCTTGATGATGTGGTCAAAGGCCTGCAGCATTTGACCCAGCAAGGCTGTGATCTGATCGTCGTTACCCGCGGCGGTGGAAGCGCTGCTGACCTGCGTTGGTTTGATAGCCCCGAGATTGCGTACGCTATCGCTCAATGCCCTCTGCCTGTCATCGCTGCCATTGGTCACCATGAGGATGTCTGTATTGCAGAAGAGATCTGCTTTCAGCGCGAGAAGACCCCGACCGCTGCCGCCGATTTTATTCTCAGCCTCTTTCAACGCACGCGCGAACGCTTGGAGCAACTCAGCCTCGGTCTTAGCCGCTCGCTCCAGGAACGTATGCGCCTGCTCGATCATGTCCTCTTTCATGCTCGCGAGCGCCTGCTCTATGCGTCTCAGCAAGTGCTGCACGGCTATCGCGAGCAGATCCGCGTCGCTGATAATCAGTTGGATACCAAATCTCAACGTCGGCTCCTGGAAGCCCAGAACGATCTCATGCACCTGCGCAACGATCTGCATCAACGCCTGAACTTTCGCTGGCAAAATCTCGAAAATCGGCGTTCGCAGTTGGCTCAGGTGCTTTATACAGCCGCTTTGCAACCTATCTTGCGCAGACGTCACGCTCCCGAGCAGCTCGGACAGCAGCTGCAGGCCAGCAGCGAACGACGTTTGTATCAGGAAAAGGAAAAGCTCTATCAGTGGGAACGAACGCTCGTGCAGCGTGACCCCAAGCCCTGGATGGCAGAGGGTTGGACGCAGCTCATCGGCCCCAAAGGCCGCATTCTCAGCATAGAAACTCTGACGCCTGGTATGAAGCTCAAGGCCCCCATACTGGATGGGCTCCTTCACCTCAGCCTCGATGCGATAGAAAAGAAACCGTCTCACGCGACAAAGGATACGTAAGATG
>CANGNB010000140.1 GCA_947454545.1 Oligoflexaceae bacterium | reverse complement strand
GTCCGAATGTGTGCTAACAAAGGCTGCTACATGTTTAGTACCGTTATTAATCCTCTTGCTTCCTTTGCGCACGGACATGCATTGAAAGCCGCAACCTGATCAGTGTCCTACAAAAGCCCCCAGATGGAGAGCCTAGGCAGTAAGCCGACTTGTATTACGCCTCACCCAGCCTGTCAGCGAGTCTGGGATCAACGGCAGCTTAGTTAATTAAGCTGCGAGTGCGTATTGTTGTTCTGCAACTATACGTTAGAGCGCCTTTATAACCGGGTTGCGCCCCCACCCCGGACATGCTCCTTAAAATCTACAACCACACCCGTCGAAACCAGTACACCCCCAACGAGCTGTGTCCCACCAGAGATGGCAGGATAGTTTGAGTTCTACTCCAATTGCGCAGTGAGGGGAAGGCTTTCCGTGGTAGGGGGCAAAGTGCTGTCCTGTTGTTTAGGGTATTTACTCCAATGATTATATATTGTTATAACTGATAGGATCGTTTTTTTCCAGATTGACAAAGGCGCTCTTCTGTGTCAAAAAGTTCTAGTCTGAAGCAGGTAAAAGCCTGCAGCCCAGAGGTTACTCTATGTTCCTTCCTTTTCGCATCGTAGCCATTGTTCTTCTCCTTTTGCCATGGGGGAACAGCAGCTGCACGCGTCTCAATAATCTTTTCGATGGCAAAAAACTTATCTGTGGGGCTGACTTTCAGAGCGATGAGCCCTACTACCAGGTGCTTTCTCCGGCGCGGGGTGAAGCCTTGGCGGTGAATGACTTTCAGGTCCTGGAACTTAAGCCTCGCGAGGCCACTTACGAACTCGTACCCCTCAGCAGTCGCGGCTGTTTTCATATGCAAAAAGATAGTGACTACGTGGTGCGATCCCTCGTGGACGATGCCTCCCTCGTGATCTCTTCGAAGCAGAGCTTGGGCCTGTTGGATCAGCGGCAGCTCACTCTTCAGATGCACGAGCCCGACCCGATGAATATCTCCTGTCCGCAAAAGCCCATCAGTGCCGCCGAAAGTTGGTTGAGCGAACTGATTGTTCCAGGGGTTCAAGATGCAGGTCCTTATCACATTCATGCTTCGATCAATCCGTTGGCCTCAGAGCAACCGAGCGAAAGTATCAAGGGTCTTTGGTATTCACGAGATCTAAGTGCTCAACGCTTTGCTGCTCAACTCAGCAATGGTCTCTACAAGATGGATCTCAAGGTTCGCGATCTTCGTCGAGGGACTGTGCGGCAACTGGAATGTGCCTTCGAGATCGATAACGATTTTCCCCTAGTCACTCTCGATCGCAGTGGGATTGAGTCTCGATCTGTGCTTGGCCAGGAAACATGGCTGATTGAACGTCAGGAAAAGCTTCGCTTTACTGCCTCTGGTGAATCTGCAGCACATGCCCCTGTCACTGTTGAGTACTGCTTTGAGCCTTTATCTGAACTTGAGCTTTCAAAGCTCGCACCCTTTTCGTCTGAAGCGAAAGCGTGCCCCTCTGCTCTCAGCAAATCGGCGACTCTAACCGAAGGTATTTGGCCTGAGCAAAATTATGGGTTCTGGCGTTTAAGCTTTCGTGCACGTGATGAGGCGGGCAATGTTTCGCCTTGGGCGAGCACGCGACCTCTGCTTTTTTTCGATAAGCAAGTACTCGAGCAGTTTCGGCTCGAAAGCCGCTCGGACATCATGACTGCAGAATTGGGCCAGCCGCTTGGGATCATGAGTCTGCTCAAACGTACCTTTACTGTCCTAGAAAAATGGGATCAACTCAAAACCAAAGCCGAACAGGAATTGAGCCGCGATGAAATCCTGTCGATGCTCTACGCAAGCTATCTCGGATTGAATGGATCGACACAGGTCGTGAATCTTCCAGCCATCTCCAATCGAGCGATTCTTTCCGCCGATGGCAGCATTGCTGTGGCAGGACTCGGGAATGGAGACGTCGAAGTTTTCGATGCCCAGCGCTGGGTTCCCTTGCGGATGCTTCATGGTCATAGAGACAATGTTTCGTCTCTGGCTCTTTCTGCAGACGGCAAGCGCTTGGTCACAGCATCCTTCGATCGGACTCTTCGCACTTGGGACCTGTCATCGGGGCAAGAGCTTGGTGTCATGGCTTGCTGTAAGGGCGATTTTTCGAGAGTAGCCATCAGTCCCGATGGTCAAAAAGTAGTTTCGACCTCGTGGGACTCCGGCATTCAAGTCTGGTCTCTAGAAGGTCTTTTGCTCAAGACCATCGATGCCACCACCGAGCCCACGCATTACCATAAGGACATCATCACCGATGTGGCGATGTCTCCCACCGATCGTCAGTTCGTAACCGTCTCTTGGGATAAATCCGTTAAGCTTTGGAACCTCGATACGGGTGAGTTTGTGCGCGATATGGCCTCCATTCACACAGATGGGTTGAATGCAGTGGTCTACAGCCGTGATGGGAACTCGGTTTTTAGCGCCGGTAAAGATGGGATCCTTGCCCAATTTGCGACTCAAGATGGTCACCTGATCCGAACGTTTGCCCAGTTGTCCACAGCTATGTGGTCGCTAACGACAACTCAAAACGAAATCATCGCAGGTGGTTTAGACAATTTCGTGCGACGCTGGTCTATCGATAGCGGTCAATTGACGGCAGACCCCATGAAGTTCGATCATCTTCTGATCGGCAGTCTCTCAGCGACTCCCGATGGAAAGATATTCTTGGCTGCTACGAACAAGCCGTTTCTCCAGGTCTGGGGCGAGAGTAAAAATTCTAGCATCATGCGCTCATTGCGGGGCCACGAAATGGGAAGTTCTGTTCGGGCTCTTCTCATAGATGCAGAGGGTGAGCGTCTGTTTACGGCAGGGAGCGATAAGAAAATCATTGCCTGGGATCTCAACACAGAAGAGCCTCTATGGAAGTCACAGGATCAGTTGGATACCATCTACGATCTTAAGCTGAATCTCAAAGGGGATAGGCTCTATGCGGCTTCTCGGGATGGTCGTTTACGTGTGTATGATAGCAAAACTTTTGAAGCTTTCGGGCCCATTTACGAACATCTGCAGGAATGGATGTTTTCGATCGACTTTGGTCGTGATCCTTACTATCCCTACGTGGGAACCTGGAATGGCAAGATCATAGCGCCTTCTGGAGAGACCAGTGGACTGATAGAAGAGGGTTCGACAGAAGGCTGGAGCAAGGTTGCTTACGATCGCAAACGGAACAAGCTGCTCACTCTCAATCGAAATAAGACTCTTTGGATTCACGATCCGCTGAGTCTTAAGCGTGAGCGTCTCCTCTCTCAAGCGGAAGAGGCGTTCATTTCCGGTGATTTTGGTGCTCATGATGATGTCTACATTGCTGGACTTTGGTCGGGCAAAGTTTTGGTGTCGGACCTCGAGACTTTCACTCAAAAGCAAATCTTTGATACCAAAGGTGGCATTGTCTGGAGTCTCCTCTATGATAGGGACAGTCAACTCATACTCACAGGTACTCAAGATGGCTCGCTCCGGATCTTTGATCCGAACAATGGCACCATGATGGGAGTCCCGCTCTTGTTGGGTAATAAAGCGCTGCGTTCCCTGTCCTATGATAGCCGCCAGGGCAGAGTCTATCTGGGCGATGATGGCGGGAATGTCTTTCGCTGGACGCTGCCTCTTACCCGGGATGTTTCGAGGCTTCGAGACCTTGTCTGCAAACAAGCCAAAGATATCTTGCAAACCTCCTGGTTCCGGGAACGCTACAACTTTTCGCAAGAAAAACCCTGCGAGAAGACTGTGATTCCTTGATAGTCGTTTGGGTTCGTCAAACTGACAGCATAGAAATTTCCCTCGCCCGTCCCCCTGCATGATATGATAGAGAGGCTGTGAGCCAGCACCAAATGCTGCCTTGCGCTGAAACAAAGGTAGAACTGTCATGTCTTCAGACGTTGAATCGCGCCCCATACAGATCATAGCGGATACGGCTCGGCTTGGTGACCCGGCTGCAGCAGCCCCTCCGCCTATTTCGGGGCATGGCAACGAAGAGCATAAGCTGGCCTTTTCCTGTCCTGTGGACCACCAGGGTACGGCTGTCTACGTGCAGGGTTGGGCTCGGGCTCAGAGCGACTTTGCGCCTGTCATCTTTGTGCACGACCTCGCTGAGAATGTCGAATTCTATGAGCCGGCGGCGCGCCTTCTCGTCGAGCAAGGCATCAACGCGTTTAGTTTCGATATGCGGGGGCATGGGCGGACTACGCCTCTGGCCGGTAAGATGCTTTCGTTTTCTGATCTTATGAAAGACCTTTTGCAGGTTGTGGCATGGATTCGCTACAAATCAGACCGTCGCAAGCCGATTCTTATTGGGCAAGGAGCGGGAGCTCTCCTCTTGCTTTATTTTCAGCGAGCTCATCCTTACTACAGCGAAGCGTGTGTGATCTTAGCTCCGGTGTTCCAGGAACAATCAGCACTCCCATTCTTTAGTCGCGTTCTTATTCGAACCATGGCACTTTTAGCTCCCAATGCGAGCTTGCCGCGATTTGTTTTGCCGTATTTTTTGCCCATGAGCGATGATGTTCCGCTCCGTGATTCGAAGGCTCGCCTTTTGATCAGTGCTCGCTTTGCTCAGGAGCTCTTGGAGGCGGTTCACGATGTTGACCGACTTTTTCCCTCCATTGAGACCTTAAATCTCTTGGTCTGTCCTATCGAAGATACCTTTTATAATACAGCGCGTTTGCAAGACCTGATTCGGAAATTAGGCCAGGCAAGTGCCTTTGAGCTCTTAGAGTTACCAAAGATTTCAGCGCAGGCGCTGACGCGAGATCCATCCGAACTCGAGCTACTCATGGCAGAGCTCATTCCCTGGATTCAAAAGCATAGTCCAAAAGTGTAATAGGACCATCTGAGAAAAGGAGTTCTGAGGTGATGCCTGAAGTGACACCGTTCGAAGATCATATCAACCGCATCAATCGGCAGCGTCAGTGGCTTAACAGAAGCCTCATCTCCATTCAGCTTCTGCGCAGTGTTTTACTGGGCCTGATCTTCTTTCTGATTTGGTCATGGCTACGTCCCGAAGCTTGGGGTCAGCAGCTTGTACTCTTTGCTGTCGCGACACTGGTTTTTTATAAATTGAGCTCTGATCTTCGCATGCGTTTGACTCAAGCTAAAGATTGGATGCTTGCTTTAGAGGTGAGTTATCCTGAGACGGCGGATAGCCCCTTCCTCCTAGACGGAACAAGGGAGCCGAGTGCTGCCTGGCATGATCTGCTGGCCTTAGAGGCAAACAAGGAAAAAAGCGAGGCGCGTCGGCTTTTGACGGCAAAACTGGGATCTCTTATTCTCCCCTTTGTCGTTCTGCTTAGTCTGAGTGGTGTAGTAGGAAATTCCTGGATGGGTGCGATTCACTCGCTCGAACGTTTGGTTATGAGTTTGAGTTATGGAGCTCACCTTCGCGTTGTGGAAGGAACCCTGGATGGTGAGAAGACCGAATTTCGCTTACGCAAATCACCCTTGGATCTCACTGTTCTCGAACAGAATCTGATTGAGGTCTCTGTCCTTTCCGCCCCAGATGAAGCACCTATGCTGCAGCTTAAAGATAAGTCGGGCAAAGCTCTGCAAACCTTTCGACTCACGCGCGACGAGGCGTTTCATGTCGGGGATGCTGTGGGGAAATTTGCGGTGACTTTTGCTGTAGACGATGATGTGAATCTTTTTGTGAATACTCTCTCCGAAGAGTCTCCAGCGGTTCAACTTCATGTGAAAAAGCTCCCTGTCCCTAAGGTTCAGCTGCGAAGCTATGCGCCAGCTGATGAACTGTGGCCAGATGATCGA
This sequence comes from Oligoflexaceae bacterium, assembly GCA_947454545.1. Taxonomy (GTDB): domain Bacteria; phylum Bdellovibrionota_B; class Oligoflexia; order Oligoflexales; family Oligoflexaceae; genus Oligoflexus. The sequence goes on along the minus strand of CANGNB010000140.1, from coordinate 4,535 downwards.
GCATTGCCGCTTCAGATCACGGTGCGGGCTGAGCATCCTTTGCAGACGGTGCACCTAGAGATGCGCAGCGGAGAACGTAAACGTCGTGAACTGGTGTCCGATGTTTTGGCTCAAGATAAGCTGGAACTGCAGACATCCTACAATCTGCCTGTTGAGTCGTTTATGGAGCAGGATATAGAAGAGATAGAAATCATTGCCGTAGCACAAGATCGTGCGATGCCTTTGCCATTGACAGGCCGAAGCGCTCCTTTAGTGATCAAGGTAGCAAGTGCCTACGGTCGTTATCGCGAGGCTTTGAAGTCCTTGAGTGAAGCGAAACAGGAGCTCGATGCGGGTCTTCAAGCCAAAAATGGGCTCGATGGGCAAAAGCTCAAGGCTCTCGGCGAGAAGATTGCAAAACAGGCCGAAGAGTCACCCTTTTTTGATGGTTTGGACCGTCAGCAGATTCAGCAATTTCGAATGAGTTTTGCTCAGCTTGCCAAAGATTCCGATATGCAGCTCATGGTCCAGACCTCTGAAGATCTCAATCGCTTTCTTTTTGATCATGAAAGTCTCGATGATCGCGAAAGAGATAGAGATTTCTTTATAGCTGCCCGAACTCTTTCTCGTCTCCTTGAACAAAAGCCTGCGGAGCGAGGTGTCGCAATCAGTAAGGTTACAGAGAGAATGAAACATTTTCTCGAAGAACGTCACAAGCGTTGGGAGCAAAGAGTCAGCCGGCTTGATGCTCAGAATCAGCCCCAGGAATGGGGTGAGGTCCAAAAAAAGCCCTTTCAGAAAGCTCTCGAAAAGATGGAGGGGCTTGATAGTAAAGTTCCCCCTGCGACGGACCTTGCTCTTCAATCTCTCTCTCAGACGGTGGAAAGCTACAGGCAGTGGATTGAAGCTTTAGAAAATAAAGAAGATAACTTTCGCCAGCAGCAAGAGCAGAAAAGGCAGCAGGGGCTGGCCAATGCGCAGGATCAGCTTCGTGAGCTTCAGAAACGCCAGGGCCAGATATCAGGAAAGCTCGACAAAGCTGATCAGCGTAAATCTCAAGAGGTCAGTGATTCCTGGGCGAGTGTGCGTCTAGATCAAAATTCGAATGTGAAAGGGACGCGCGAGTTAGAATCTCAGATGCGATCGATGTCCCCTGCGGCTGCCCAGAGGATGAAGGCCGCAGCAGATGCCATGGAACAGACTCTCGAGCAAGGTAATCAGCAGGAGTATGTTGCCGCCGAGTCCTCGTCAGACTTGGCAGGGCGGCTGCTTGTACAGGCAGAAAGTGCAGCACGCAAGTCTCAGCAAGACCAGAGTCGCCGGGGACGCAGGCGACGGGTGACAAGCGACCAGTACTACGGTAATCAAGTGGCTGGGGGTGATGTCGATATGCGGCGTGACTATCAGGTCAATCGTCGCTATAGGGAAGATGTGCTTGACGATGTACGGTCCCTTAAGCGCCAAGAGGGTCTCGAGGATTCTACTCCACTTCTCGAGGAGTATTTGAGAAAGGTTATACGTTGAGCGAAGCAAGTGAACGTGCCCTCAAGCGTGAGATCCATGGAAAGGCTCATGAGGTTTTGGTTCTGCCAGCCCCTGGCTGGTCCGATGTTCTCGTCAGGGAAATAGAATCAGTACTCAAGAGTCTTTGTTTGCCGGCCAAATTTCAACCTCATCTGACTCAGCAAGATGATGCCTGCCTTGTGCAAAATATTGATTTTCGTAATCTGATTGAGCTGCCTTGCCGTCTGCAAACAGCAGCGGATATCCGCTGGATTCTGCGTTCTCGTCACGTAGGAAGCTTTGGTGAATTCAATACCTTTTTGCAGCAGATGCCCTGGGAGCTCTATGTGCCCAATCAGGCCCGCGTGCAGTGCAAGGTGGAGTCCTATCGGAGCAAGCTCTTTCATGAGGGTAAGCTGGCGGAACAGATTGAAGCCCTTCTTCAAGCGAAGGGTTATGCCTGTGTGAACGAAAATCCTGATATTCGCCTTCATTTTCTACAGATAGAAAATCGGCATCAGCTTGCTCTGAGTGTGACCAAGGATCCTCTTTATCATAGACACTATAAAACGCAGCTGAGACATCGAGCACCCCTTCAGGAGCATTTAGCCGCTTCAGCGTTGCAGTGGTTTTTTCAACTTCCTCAGCAAAAAACTTGGTTACCCGATCTGGTTTATGTCCCTTTTGCGGGCTCGGGGACTTTGTGGGTGGAAACCCTTCTCTACCGCGATCATATTCCACTTAATAACTGGCGTTCCGAACTTGGTTTGGAAGTATGGCCAGCTTTTCCAGCAGCAAGTTGGGGCACTTTACAAAAGCGTTTGCAAGCCCTGTCTACAATCAACAGTTCAAGTTGTCCAAGCCTGCTTCTGGACCTCGATCCGGAACTCGTCGAGCAATTAAAGCTTCAGGTCCATAGAATACAATCCGAAGGGCAGCTCTGCTTTCCACAGCTTTCCGTGACGGTTCAGGCAGGCGATTTTTTTGAGCGACCTTGGCCTGAAAGCTCGGTGCAGCCTTTTATACCCATTAATCCCCCTTATGGGATACGCCTTGAACACGCGGCGGCGGATGGGGAGTCCGCAAAAAAATTCTACGTTCGTCTCTGTCAGCACCTGAGATCAGGTTTGGCACGATTCCCTGGAGCGCGAGGCTTTGTCTTAGTGCCAGATGGTGATGCTTATGCGGGGGCTCGTGAGAGTCTTGGATCGGAATATACCTTAGGAATGCAAAGCTTTTCGCAAGGAGGGCAGCATATTCGCTGTCTTGCGTTTGGCAGGGCTACCTAGAAAAAGTATGTCTGCTGAGGGATGGGCCTTAAGTGCTTCAGACGGCATGTTTGAGATCATTGTCAGGGCTAAGGAGGTGGCTTGGAACTGGAATTCTAAAATGAAATTCCATATATTCATGACCATCTTCTGTGCGAAGACGCTCGGGTACAATCTCGATAGTTGAACCGATATCCTTGAGAAAGCTTCGTACTGCATTCATGCCAACACCACGACCTGAAATAGAGGTCGTTTGAGCTGCAGTTGAAAAACCATCTTCGAAGATGAGATTTGCGACTGCCAGCGGATCCTCGGGAATCAGTAAGCCACGCTGATGAGCTTGCTCACGAATTTTATTGAGACAAAGACCTAAGCCATCATCTTTGAGGCAGAAAGATCCTTCCTGCCAAGAGATGCGCATCATGCCACGAGCGTCCTTGCCTTTTTTGTTTCGTAGACTTGTGGGTTCAAGGCCATGATCGATAGCGTTACGAAGGATATGGACCAAGCTGCGCGAGAAAGCTTTGTAGAAATCGGGATGGACCATGTCATGCCCGTGAAGTTCTTTTCGAATAGAAAACCCGCCTTTTCCGAGGTCTTTGGCCAGTTCGTCCGCAAACTGTTCCATCTCTCGAAAGAGAAATGTAAGTTTTCCGTCATGATTTTGATGAGGGTCTTTTAGACTGGATTTGTTGTGAGCCTTTAAGCTCAGCAGTGGATTGCAGGAGGAGTCATAGCGATCGAGAACAGCCTGAATGTTCTTGAGCTCATCCTGAAGTCGCTCTAGATTCAGAGCATCTTTTGTTTTGCGTTGAGAAACGAGATCTTCCATGTGATGCAAAGCATCGGCTGCCTCTACAAATTTGTAGAAGCGGGCTGAACCCTTCATGGTGTGAAGAAGAACATAGATCTGTGCAATCAAATCCTGATTTAAGCTGGTGCCTTTAGAAGTGAGAGTAGTTGAAATGGTTTGCATCATATCCTGACATTCTCGCTTGAAACGAAGGTAGGCCTCTGGGCCTACATCCAATATTTCTCCCAGGCGGGTCAGGTTCTTTTGGGCAAGATCGGCATCTTTCTTGAGTCGCAAGTTTTCTGTTATATCTCGAAGGCTCACCAGAATTTTATCTACAATTCCATGGTCGTTATACATGGGCGCCCAATCGAGATCGAGGAACTTCTTATGCGTGCCAAAATTAAGCTCTAGAGTCTTTGGTAAATTGCTGGCGTTAGCGTTGAAGATGAGTTCATCCTGACCCATAGAGTAGGAGAGTGCTGTGAGCACGCGTTGACGTTCTTCAGCAAGGAGATGCGACGAATTCAAGATGAGCTCTTCAAGCCTGCTTCCCGAAAGATTATCCTGCTCGAGGATGTGCTCTAAAAAATGAGCGTAATCTTTCTGAATGATGAGGTTTTCATCGAGGGTAAATATGCCGACGCGAGTATTGTCCAGAATGGAGCGAATATCTCTTGTCTTCTCTTTTACTTTGTCCTCGAGACTGTTTTGATAGGTTTTAATTTCATGGCTCATGTCTCGAAAGGTCAGAGCTAGATCGGTGATTTCGTCTTTGCCGTCGATTGCGATATGCGACTCGTAGTTTCGCTCTTTGATTCGCAATGCGTGTCGCTTGAGCCGTTCGATGCGACGAATAACGCTGCTGCGCATGAACCAAAAAGTGAGAAGAAAGATGCTGGAAGCGAGTACCACAGCAGAACCTAATCTATACTCTGTGGCTTCTTTAAGAGCTTCTTGAGCCTTTCTGTTATGATAGCTAAGAATGACAT
>CANGNB010000139.1 GCA_947454545.1 Oligoflexaceae bacterium | reverse complement strand
TAGGCAATATTCCTGGCAGTGCTTCGAATGCCACGTGGACCTTAGAAGATGTCCAAACCTTCGCTCATGAGTTTGGTCACGCCCTGCATACACTGCTGCGCGACAGCCCCTTTTACGGTTTTTCTAAGGCTCAGCTCCCTATGGACTTTGTTGAACTTCCTGCTCAGTTTTTCACAGCATGGGTGATACAGCCTGATGTGCTGCTCTCCCTGCAAGCCTCAGAGTCAGAACCCAAGTCCCCGACCGAATACGTCCAGCGCACTCTCATCCGCAGAGACATCGCCCCCGCCCATACTTTGCAAAGACAGCTTGCGTTTGCTCTCGCAGATCTTCATCTCCATGCTTACCAAAAAGCGACGGAGCTTCCCCAGACGCCCCCTGCTCTCTTTACTGTGAGCAACCGAGAACTCAGCCGCTACTATCCTGTCCCTGACGGCACTGGACTCATCGCGAGCTTTGAGCATCTGTTCAAAGGTTATGACGCTCTCTACTACAGCTACCTTTGGGCAGACGTTGTCGCTGCCGATATTCTTGCGCACTTTGCACCTGCGCCCAAAGGCCTGAGGGATCCGGAGATGGGTCTTCGCTTGCGCCACAAGCTCTTTGCTCCAGGCGCTCAAGAAGAGCCTTCCCAAATGCTGCAGGAATTTTTGGGACGCCCACCGAACCCAGACGCCTTTTTTGAAGCCTTGAGCAAGCACCCTATGGTACATAGTTTGCAAGATAAAACTCAGTGATTCCTGAGTAGAATTTCAGAGTTCCTTAGAGGAGATTGAAAGATGGCCTATTCGCAGGCAAATGCCTATTCTCTAGAGCTGGATCAGATCCAAGTCAGAGCCACGCGTTACATGAGCGATGTTTACATCCGCATGCTTTTAGCCGTCGCGGCTTCGGCCGGTATCGCCTATATGTCGATACAGTCAGGCCTGCTGCTGTGGGGTCTGCAAAACCTAGGTCGCTGGTTTTCCTTAGCTATTTTTGGAACTCAGCTGCTGACCGTGATCGCTTTTCAAGGCGCCGTCTTCCGTATGAAAGGTACTGCGGCCCAGGCGCTCTTTGCCGTCTATGCAGCCGTCACTGGCTTGACCTTAGGCATGGTAGGTCTGATCTACAGACTCGACAGTATCGTCACGGTCGGCCTTATTTCTGCCTGTGGCTTCGCTGGTTTAGCTGCCTACGGTAAGCTTACCAAACGCGACCTCGGCTTTGTCGGGACCTTTTGTATCATGGGCCTCACGATGATGCTCGTCTACGCTCTCGGTATCTTTGTTGCCGGCTTTTTCCCTGCCTTTCAGGCTTATGCCGAAGGAGCTATACGCTTCCAAAGTGCCATCGGTTGCCTGCTGTTTGCGGGTCTGACTGCCTATGAGGCTCAGCGTCTTAAACGCATCGCTTTTAGTCTCGCCAAGGAATCATCTTCAGACTCCGAAATTGAAGCCTATGTGAATTCCGGAGCCCTTACGATGTACATGAACTTTATTGGACTTTTCTTGAACTTGATGCGACTCATGGGCAATCGCCGCTAAACCTTAATTCACCAAGGGCAGGCTCATCACAAAACTGGGATGAGCTGCTTTCTCATCGTAGGTGAGCATACCGCCTGCCTGAACTATAAGACGCCGTGACACAGAAAGACCTATGCCCGAGCCCTGTTCGCCCTTGCTCGAAAAGCCCTTTTGGAAGAGCTTGCTTTGAATCTCTTTGGAGATGGGCTCGCCTGCGTTGCTTACGCGGATGAGAACGTTTTGCCCCTCTACCCTGACCTGAATTTCAATCCATGGTTCCGAAACCTCTGCGGTCTTCATGGCATCGATCGCATTGAGGCATAGATTCAAGAGCACTTGCACCAATTTAGAGGGTGGGATCGCAACTATCCCTGCTAGACCTTGCTCACGCCACTCCACGGCATAGCCTCGCTGCCGCCCACGCAAGAGGATCTGGGTTTGACGCCAGGCCTCGGTAAGAGGGACCGACTGCAGACTCTCAGCTGAGCGGGTGTATTGCAGAATATTCAGGGTCAGATCGCGACAGCGTTCGAGCATGACCTGCATGAATTTATGTTCGGAAAAAATCCGCATCTGGCTCTTCGCAAAGACGAGCTCATCTTCGGAAAGAAGGAGGATGTTCTGCCAAAGATTCAAGACCTCCTGCTCGTCTAGATTAAATTCCACAAGATACCGCTCCAAACCAAAAGCTTGCGCAGGAACGGGTGTGGGAATTTGTGAGAGACGTGACACCACAGATCCTGAGTAAGGCGGTAAACTGAGACCCTTTGCATACGCAAGTCCCACCTCGGAGTCAAAAGACAGCGCTGCCGCTGAGAGCTGTCCATCGAGCAGTGAGAGCCCCTGCACGAGCTCACCTCCTTGCACGATATTTTTTAGCTCATGACTGAGATCACGGAACATCTCTCCGAGCTGCAACAGCTTTTGCTCCTGCTCGCTGCGCTCGACCTTACGCAAGAGCGTGTGCCTCAGCACCATATTGCGTACCCGCAGACGCAGCTCAGCTGCAAAAATAGGTTTGGGCAGATAGTCATCGACACCGAGTTTAAGACCCTCAATGCGATCCTCCTCACTGGCTCGAGCGGTGATCAGGATCACCGGCACTTCTTGCAGCAAGGGATCCTTGCGTAACTCACGGATCACATCTTCACCAGACATCTCTGGCATCATCATATCCAGGAGCAAAAGATCGGGTCGCTTGCTGCGCATATCGAGCAGACCGGAACGCCCACTCACGGCATAACGGACGCGATAGCCTGAAGCTCCCAAAATACCCGCAATCACCTCGCAATTGGTTTCGTTGTCATCTATCACAAAAATATCAAAATCGTTTTCGCCCCCTTGAGAAAGCTCTCGAGCAGGTGTTTTTTCGCTCTCATTAAGAGGTAGCGAAGACGACTCTTCAGACAAAGAGGAAGCTTCCCTGTCCTCTCCACTCGCACTTTCTAAACTGATGTCTTCAGCGCGTCGGGTCGGGATCGAGAGGCTAAAGGTACTGCCTGCCCCGACTGTTGAGCTCACGCGAAGAGTACCTTGCATGAGCTTGACGAGGTCACGAACCATGCTCAGCCCCAAACCTGTACCTTCGTAGGAGCGGCGTGCATCCCCATCAACCTGTCCGAATTCTTCAAAGATTTTGTCGCGATAGGCCTCGGGTATGCCAATACCCGTATCTTCCACCTCAATCTGCAGAGTTCCCTGACTATAGTTTAGCCTCAGCTCGACCTTGTTCTCTCGATCGGAAGCCCTAAATTTAAACGCGTTGCCAATGAGGTTGCGTAAAATGGTCAGGAGCTTTTCTTTGTCGCCGTAAAAAGCTTCTTCTCCCGCGTTCAGACTCGATTGGTACTGGAGCTGGGGGGATTTGAGGCACAGACCTTCTGCGAGCTGATCAATTTCGTCTTTGAGCTCACCTAAGGTGAGATTTTGAATCCGCAGACTGAGTTCGCCACGCTTTGATTTTGCTAAATCCAGGATGGTATTGACCTGAAGCTTCAATGATTCGGCTAAGCGAAGGATTTTTTGGATCTGGGTCTTTACAGTCTGCGGCACGACACCAAAGCGATCATCCCGCATCAGATCGAGAAAGCCTATGATTCCGTTGAGAGGCGTACGGAGTTCATGGGACGTATTGTGGAAAAAGAGCGTCCGGGCCCGCTCCTGCTCTTTGAGTTCGATCGTCATACGCTCAGCATCAGCAAACGCACGAGCTGCTCGTTGAGCAACAACTTGAGATTGAAGAACCATCATAATGGCAATGGACAGGGGCGTCAGATAAGTTCCCAAGTGAACAAGATTAGCAACGATGAGGATATCCGTGATAAGACAGACCAGCATGATGCTCAGGCCAGCAAGAGAAAGTGAGACCGAAGGTAAACGGCGCCGCGCAGCTGACACAATCACCACAAGAAAGCAGATCCAAATCAGCAGCAGATAGAGCTGATAGATTGCCAAAAAAGGTGTGAAGACTTTGGGAGGCAAGAGCAGAGTCAGCAGCCCTAAGAGCCCCCCTAGCATCATCATGATCTTTGCCCAAGGTATTCGCAGGGGCGAACCGGGATAGGCCAGAATAAAAAAACCAAGCATAGCTGCTGTCCCCCAAGGCATAGCAGCAAACTCGAGCTTTCGAAACCAAAGATAGCTTCCTGGGGGCATAAATCGCAGGAGCTGATCATCCGTCGCTAGAAGGCGCGCCATAGCCAGAGCGGCAGCAGCGGCTAGACAAAGCGATTCCCAAGACTCTTTGCGACGGAGCCACAGAAAGAAGAGATAGAGACCCAGAGCTCCCAAGCATCCCATCACCGCAGCATTTTGGAGAGTCAATCCTTCGGTAAAGTTCGTCACCAACTCCCCATAGCCGATAAGGGGAGCTGACCAAAGACCACCCGCATAGTTGGTGAAGTTAGAGACTTGCACTAGCAGCACAAAGTCACCAGCGGTTTCAGGCGTAAAGCGCAGGACAGAAGCTGTGCGTGCAGGGATCTCCTCGCTTTCCGAGCGTCCCACATGCCCTGAGCTCACCGTCGCAAGGCTCTGCGCTGATCCCTTACGATAGAGAGTCGCTTGGTAGGCGGAGCCAGCAGCACGCAAGAGCAGTGTAAAGGCGTGTTCCCGAACTTTGAGCCCATGGATCTCGAGCCGATAGGTCCCATAGCCATAGCTTGGCAAAACTTTGCCGTCTGCGTTCTTCACTTGATACCAAGGAATTCCAGGAATAAGCGCAAGGGCTCCGAGGGCTGGTGCCTCTGAACCTGTCAGAAGTTGGCCTTCGTAAAAATCCCAGGGAATATTGAGTTCTCGAGCTTGCCCATCCCAGCTGCTGAGATCGATGAAGCGCGGAACAGCCTCATCTGCCTTTATTTTAGGCAGGCCAAAGCCAAGGAAGCTTAAGCAAGCCAGACCGAAGATCTGGACGGCAAGTTTCGCCGCATATACTCTCGCCATGCCCATGGTATGTCCTATGCCCACCGTATCGTCAACGGAGAGGTATCGGACCTCTCGCTGAGGTCTAAAGATCAGGGGCTTGGCAGAGTCTCTTAAACGGACCGTTCTACCTGAAATTCTCAGGGCTTTTGGGTGCGGGCATATTCCAAAGTCTGCCGCAAAATCTTACGGTGGCCAGCGGCCCGTAAGGTCTTGTTTTTCATCCACTCCTCGCAGAGGGGAATGAGGACATCCCATTGCATGGTCTCAACGTAGTACTGAAGGAGGGTATGAAGGGAAGTCTCCCCCTGCTCTGTCGCTGGAAAATCCATAATCACACTGGTAAAGCGTGGAACAGCTTCAGCATAGTTACCAAACTCAAAAAACATCTGAGCGAGCATATACTCGAAAGGTGCTTTTTCTTGAGCGTCTGGAAAGCGCTTGAGGTATGTTTCCGTCCGCTGGAGCAGAGCCTCTTTGGAAGGGGTCAGTGCTGTGGGCTTTTTCGCCTGACCAAGCGGAGGAAGTTTGGGCAGTTTTTGCTTTTCATCAAAGGCGGCTGCCACGAGAACCGCATTGTAAGAGGCCTCACGTTGCAGAGGGCTCTTTTCATTATCTGCGATCGTACTGAGCAGCTTAAGCGAATCTTGATACATACCCTTAAAATAGAGACTGAGAGCTTTATAATAAGTTCCCTCTTCGCGGGCACTGCCCTCGGGATACCACTCGCCATAGAGCTTATAGAGCTCCTCGCTCGAAGCGAGAGCCTGAGCTCTCGCTTTGCCTTCCGGCAAAGCTTCTCCCGCGAGATAGGCCATCTGCGCTGCATAAGAGAGATGATGAGCGGTCCATTGCTTGACTCTTAAACCCTCTTCTGGCCGATCAGAAAACTCTTTGGCCCACGGGTTTTCCGGCTCTCCCAGAGCTTGCAGCTGCTTATAAACAGAGAGCATCGCTGGCTGATCACCCTTCAAACGAGCATGCTCGGCTTGATTCAAGAGAATGCGAGGACGCTCCAAACTCAGTGGAGACTGTTCTGCAAGTTTTTGCCAGAGGCTTTCGGCCAAAGGAAAATCCCCAGCTCGATCCGCTTCCAAGGCTGAGTAGTACAGATAATCACCAAAAGCTAAAGGCTGAGCCGCTTTAGCAAAGAACTCCCGAACCTCCTCTTCCGGCTTTTTTTGCAGTGCGAACGTCCAGGCGAGATCTATGGTCGCTTGGTTCGCAAGGGGGAACAGGCCTTTTTTCTGCGGTTTATCATGAAGGAGTTTGGTCGCTAAGCGAAAGCCTGCCACCGCCTTATCTAAAGTCTCGGCTTTCTTCACCGCATCGGCCTCGGCAAGCGCTTTTTCGATATGAAGCCATGCCAGACGAAAAATACTGTAGGGCCGTGCCGGGCTCTCTTTGAATTCGATAGCCTGCTTGAGTAAATCTTCAGCGGCTTGCCAGTTTTTTTGAGCTGCGTATCCCTCTGCCATCACATGGTAGACCAGTGGGGCATGGGGTGATTGGGGAAATTTCTTTTTAAACTGCTCGAAAAAAAGATTGGTATTGCTGTGCTGCACCCGCACCATCGCTCGGATCAAAAGATAGGAATTGGTATCTTCTTCAAATGGAAACTGTTTGACGATATCGCGGGTGATATTCAGGATCTTGAGGGCGATATCGTGCGCGCGCTGATCTTTTTCTGCAAGTCGGGCACGATCCATATCCAAGGCACGCCAGTGATTGGATTTTTGAAAAAATTCCTGTTCACGCTGCAAGCGTCTATAAACTAAGTCTTCCTGAAGAATACTGACCCGTTCCCTTTGAATCCGAAATATCTGCCCTTGAGAACCTTCACCATCAGCGGCTTCATCGAGCTTAGCCAAACGCTCTTGTCGTTCCGTGGCAGCGTCTTTCAGCTCGCTCCAGGACGCATCTTCATCCTGCTCGCTCATATAGGCTTCAAAATCGGCTAAGCTCGGCACCGCAAAGCTCAGCTGATCGGACCAGTGACGCAGATCAGGAATTTCCGCAGCAGGTTGAACCCAAAAGAGGAGACTTGCTAAAAATCCAGAAAATCCCTTGGCAAGGATGGTATCCCTGAGCATAGCGATGACCTCATGTGCAGACGAGAAAAACTAAGCCCTAGGATAGCAGAATCTGTGAGAGGTCCCAAGAGGAGCCCAAAGCCTCCCAGTAAAAGGGCACGGGCGTGCGGAGTTCTAGGGGAGCAAAGCTTGAAGGATGCTGAAGGCGGAGGCGCCACGCATGCAAAAGGATAGGGCGAAACCTGGGATCCAGCGCTTCTGTCCCTGGGATCAAGCTCCTAGCACCATGTTCCACATCTCCCACGATGGGCAGACCATGCAGCGCCAGCTGGCGTCGAATCTGGTTACGCCGGCCTGTTCCCAGGCGTATCGCGAGCAAAGAGCGCTGCTCCGCAGTTTGTATGACTTGATAGGAGAGTGTGCAGACTTTATCGTGTGCCGTCTCCTGAGCTTCGTCTGCAGCAAAGCTCAAGGTATCTTCGAGCTGAGCCTCGGGGAGGGCCGGTACACCCTCGACGAGAGCAAGATAGGTTTTTTCTAAACTGTGATCTTGAAATTGCTCCGAAAGCCGACTGGCAAACTTCGAGTTCCGAGCAAAAATACACAGACCGGACACCGGTCGATCCAAACGATGCACCACACCGAGATAGACCTTGCCGGGCTTTTGGTAGCGTTCTTTGATGTAGGCTTTCAATTGATCGGCAAGAGGCCCTGGAGCCCCTTTGGTATAGCCATGAAAAAGCTGACCGGCGGGCTTATGAACCGCAATCAGCGCATGATCTTCGTAGACGAGTACGAGGGGCGGCTCTTGTCCCATCGTAAGAAAAGACTTTTGTCGATCTGCCTGCAAGCTTTGGCTCATGCCTGTCCTTCATTGACACCCACAGAGGCGATTGCCGCCCAGTGCCGGGTAGGTCCCTAGATGGGTGGTCCCTTGATCAAAGAGGACCGCACCGGTGGGGGCCTGATGACAACCGAGGCCAAACATGGTCGTAATCGTCCCAAAGCGCACCGAGCTCACACCCTTAAGCTGCTGATACATAGCACGACAGGCCTCGGCATTGCTAGTACTGCCCATCCCAAACCTGTCGACGACTGCGGCATGGGGTTTGGAGCCAAGCTGATCACAGGCGTTATCGCAAGAGCGAGCTGTGAGGAAAAAGCAGATCCCATCCTGAAGCACGCCCTCTTTGCACTCCTGCCCACTGGGTGGAATCGGAGCCACAACGGCCGTGCCTTGGCTACTGGTGAGCGGCTTGCTGTTGATCACCGCACCAGCCGGATCCTGATAGGAGTAGCGCGCATCCAAAGCGACATCGACCAAGATGCTTCGTTCCGCACCAGAAAGTTCAAAGAGCACATCGAACGATTGAGGCTGATCGCTCGGCATCTTTTTAACCTGCAGGCTCTGGGGAGCTGCTGCTGGTGGTGTCAGACTATAGCGCGACCAGGCATCGTTACCTGAAGCAGGAACTGGCTGACTTTCGGCATCGACCAAACCACAGGCCACGTAGACATCGACTGCGGCTCGATCGGCCAGGATTGAGCAGTTGACGAGATAGCCAGGAACACCTGCACCCGTCTCTGTCGGACGATCGCTCGCCTTAGGTATCGCATCCTGGGTACTGGAAATAGACGTCTTCGCACTCGGCGACCAGTTTTGTTGGGTACAGCTTATAAGAATAGCAAAAAGCCCTAGGGCTTTGCTGAACGTCATGAGTCCTTGGCGAACTGTCATCTCTCATCCTCCGATCCACAAAAGATCTCTTCCCCGTGCGCCCTTCATCGGATCTTTGCACCCGGGTCTTTAACATCCTGTGTAAGTCTATGATTTAACGATCAGATCAGCCTGTTTAAGCGGACTTACTCAGCCAGTCAACTTCAGCCAAATCCTGTGCGATTCCAAGCACATCGCGTGAAGCGCCACGACTGAGCTTAAGGCATAGGGCTTGATACTCATGAAAGATCATGCTCGCCATCGGATAGTGATGACTCCGGTAGAGCCAGCGAGCGAGGCTGAGCCAAGCGAGGAGCTCTTGGTCGACCTGTCGGAGGAGCTGGATGCGCGGCAATATCTTTTTGATATCAAGGAGACGTTTGGCAAAAGGGATCTCGACATCGTAGGCCTGTTCGATGTTCTGAGCGACGGCGTAGAGGTGAGTGTAGCGGTGAAAATCTAGACTCCGCTGGGAACCTAGGGTACTGACCTTAGCAATTTTTTCGCTCCACTTGGTCTTGGCATGAGCACTGGTCCACAAAAACAGCTCGAGAAGATAGGAGCTCGCATGCAGAGGCTGACCGCGCTTACTGAGCGCAAAGAGTTCGCCCAGATCCTGCGATGAGGCGAGATCCAAGAGAGCCTTTTCCCATTTGAGTTCATTGAGGCAGGCTTGATCTTCCATCTCAGCCGCGCAGCGGGTGATCATCGCATAGGCCTCTTCACGATCCCCACTGAGCCGCTTGGCCTTGAGCAGATGCATGCGAATTCTATCGTGATGCCCCTGATCCTCGCCTTCAGCAAGCGCCTTTTCAAAGCACTGCACCGCCGAAGTAATATTGCCGAGGCGCAGAGCACTCAGACCCATGCCATAGTTCTGCCGCGAAAGGTGTTCTGCCGTCATCACAGCCGCATGAGCCCCAAGCTGACGTTCCCACAGCGACGAGAGGAACTCGCCATTGCTGTAATGGATATCGCTCATAATTGCATGCATCTCCGCGTAGAGAAAGGAGGTGGGCGTATGCCCCGTCTTGACCCCCACGACGCGAAGGATGGCTTGTCCCAATGCGCCGAGATCCTGAATCTGCTTTTTCGAAAGGCCCCCGTAACGTTCATGGTGCACAAGCGCAGACATAACGAGCACAAAGCGTCGCAGATGCGACGATCCTTCACTCGCCTCTTCCAAAAGCTGAATCTGCTCGAGAATATAGTTGAGTCGTGCCGCTTCGTTCGAAGCAGCGAGCACTTGGTCCAGCTCGGCTTTGACCGTCCGTTTCATTTCGTCAATAGCTGGTCGACGCCAGGACTCGCGGGTCTTACTCACACTCGGATCCTCTGATAGTACTAGGGTAAGATTCGGCTCAGATCACAAGAAACTTTAGGATCCCAGCATCTTAGGGCATAGCTCAAGCTCTCACACGCGTTGGAGCCTAATCCGACAAAATCTTTTTCTCTCTATATTTCAGCGCATTAGACTTAAAGGCCTTGTTTTCGCGACTTGATCACCGCCTTCCAATCCTCAGGCACCCTAATTTTATATTAAAATACAGACACTTACAAAAGTTGCAAACGGCACACGGTTTTTTATCGTGTGGATCACGCACGCCTCATAAAACTCTAAACATCGGG
>CANGNB010000138.1 GCA_947454545.1 Oligoflexaceae bacterium | reverse complement strand
GAAAAAATACGGCTAAGAGATGAGCATAAAGAAGTTTATGTTCATGCGAGAGCTCGTCTGGGATCTCTCGAAGAGATGGAAGCTTCGTCTGGTGATATTCGTTCGAGTGTTAAGCAACTTTGCGCTAAGTATCCTGAAGCCAAAGATTTGATGCTGGGTACTTTGATCGATTATATCGGTTTTAATGAGCAGATCAAAGAGTGGTCCAGTCGAGCTATCCATGCGTTTGAAAAATGGTCCGAGCGACTTCTCATCCCGAGTGTCGGCGAATTAAACCAGCTGATTCGCTTCGTCAACCAAGAGCAGATGGCGACCTTGCCAATCAGTGTTCTTTCGCTCTGGGGGCAAGAAGATCTCCAGCTTATAAAACAGTGGGCTGATCGCTACGAAGCTCTGCCTTGTCGTGATTTTTTGCAAATTCAGTCCGGAGCTGAATCCTGGATTCAGCCTATTTTGCAAAGACTTTATTATCTGCCAAGTGTGACTTTAGGAGAAGAAGAGCTTGCCTCTTTGCCTCAAGGCATCATCCTGTTTACAGGGCAGGGTGTTCTCGTCGCTTCGAAAGACGACCTTGTCGTCAATGGCACTGCAGTTAAAGGCAGTCTCAGTCGTAAAACGGAAATCGAGCAGTTAGCGAAGCAGCTGAAAGAGAGTGAAGGCGCTCTTGCTCTTGTCCAGAACGAGGCTGATCTTTTAGATCAGCAGCAGACGGAAGCAAGGCTGCTTTTAAAGGACTTTACCGATAAGTTGGGTTCGCAGAACCAAGAAGCCCTTTCGGCTATGTCCAACATGCAGCAGCTTTTAAATCAGCAAACTAATGTCAAAGAATTGCTTGAGCAAAATGAGCAGAAAGTTCGCGAACTCGATCATCGGGAAAAAGAACTGATGCGTGAGCTGGAGCAGCTCGGAGAAACTCGTCTTTCCTTGGGCCAAGAGAAGGAGCAGCAGCAGGGTGAGCTTGATTCTCTCGATGAGGAATTTTCGAGTATTGGGGAGCGCCGTGACGAGGTGATGCGGGTTCACCAGCAAAGACAGCTCGAGCTAGCAAAAATCGAAACTCGTTCCACCGGACTCAGGGAAAGCCTGGAGCAGACCAAGCAGCAGTTATTCAAGCTGCAGGGTGTGATGAGCAAGCGTTACGAGGAAAAAGCGCGTGTAGATGCCGAGCTCAGTCAGGCGGAAGTTTCCCAGGTTCAGGCCACTCAAGAGATCGAAGTTTACATTCGACGACGGGAAGAGCTGGAGGCTCAGCTGTCAGAAAGACGTGAGCAGAGCGCTGGCGTGATCGAGGAACTGCGAGTCTTGGAGCACCGCTTGCGCGAAGCCCGAGACCGCCAGATGGATATGCAGAAGACAAAGTCGAAAAAATCGATTGAACTTGAGCGCCTCAAACAGGTGTCTCGTGGTCTCTTAGATCAGGCTCGAGAAAAATACTCGGTCGATCTTATGAGCTTCGATTTTAAAGAAGATCCGAACTTCGATGCTGAAAAATGTGGGCGCGAAGTGAGTAAGCTGCGTGGGCAGCTCGAGGGTATGGGCGCTATCAACATGGTCGCCGTCGAAGAGTTTGAGCGTATATCAAAGCGCCATGAATTTATCGCAGCTCAAAAAGAAGAAGTTTTGGGAAGTATTAGCCTTTTGGAAGAGGCTATCGATGAGATCGAAGAAACTTCAAAAGAAAAATTTCTTGCAACTTTTGAAGTTGTAAACAGCAACTTCATCGAGCTCTTTCCGATTCTTTTCCCTGGAGGTGAAGCTAAACTGGAACTTACCAGTGAAGATGCTCTGACAGCTGGTGTGGAAATCATGGTGCGCATGCCAGGGAAAAAGCCTCGAAGCATGAATCTTTACTCAGGGGGAGAAAAAGCTCTGACCGCTATATCTCTCATTTTTGCGCTGCTCAAGACCAAGCCTACGCCATTTTGTTTCCTTGATGAGGTTGATGCTCCTTTGGACGAAGCGAACGTTGGGCGCTACAACAAGGTCTTGGAAGCTTTGTCTCATCGCTTCCAATTCATAGTCATTACGCACAACCGCCGAACCATGGAAGTTTTAGACCAGCTCTACGGCGTCACTATGCAAGAAGGTGGGGTTTCAACGGTGCTTGGTGTGGATATGAAGAAGGACTTGCCTGCTCATCTCCAGAAAGCTTTCAAGCAAGAAGAGAAAGCAGGAGCATCAGCACAATAACTGGGAATGCCGAGTCTTGTCCCTGATAACTAGGGACAGGACTCGCGAGACTTTCTCTTACTGTTCAGCTTTCGAGCTTGTCTACGATCAGCTGAACCATTTCTTCTGGCTTTTGATAGAACTCACCAAAGTTATAAGTTTCGGTGAACCACTCGCTGATCGGGTCAGCTTCCGCTTCTTTAGCTTTTGTTGTGATTCCAGGATAAGTGCTGCCCAAGTCGACAAGTCTTCCCATGACAGCGCCCGAATCAGGCTTTGAGCTTGGGTATTTCTTGCGAAGGTAGCGGATCATCAGACTGATGATGACGGGATCTAGTTTTTCCGCAATCTGGAAAAGATCCTGAGTGGGAACGCCTCCGTCTTCCACGCCCTCAAGCCATCGCATACTTTCTCTAATCTGAGTCTGAACATCCATTCCACAATCCTTTCATAAAGGGCGATAGGGGTCTATAAATTGGTTCATGCCTATGGAAAAGCTGGATGTGCGCGGCGTGGAAAGACCCCAAGCATAATCCAGGCGAAACATAAGGCGATTGACCTGAGGAATCGCCACCCGTATCCCGGTTCCCGCCGAGAGGCGATCCTTCTGCTCCAATTCTGCCCAGCTCTGTCCCGCACTTCCGTAGTCGACATAACTGGCGATTTGCCACCAAGTATAGGGGGCTTTTGAAGCCAGCCAACGGAGCTCGAGATTGGCATAAGCAGCTTTGGTTCCGTACAAAGTCCCATCGGGGAGACCTCGAATGGAATCAAATCCCCCCAGATAGTACAGACTTTGATACCTAACATCATCGCTCATTCCTAGCCAGTGATGCCAGCTCAGATTCCAATTTTGCTGCCAAATCTTGTAGGCAAACAGCTCTTGTTCGCCTGAGGCATGGGTTTGCCCCTCGTAAAGGCTCGCTCCAAAGCTCCAAAGAGATCGCAGGCCGTTGAGTTGGATCCCTTCAACCGTAAGATCGTCATAGACAAATTTGATGAGGGGGCGCTGCGAGGGACCTAGGTTCAGGTGCAGGGACGGAGCAACCGAAGGATCGCGCCACGTGAGGGTCTCCTGATTTCGATAGGTATATTTTATGCCATACTGCCATGGCGAGTTGGGTTGTTCAAAAAATGGCCACAACGCTTCTGCGACGACTTGCTTCGCAGAACTCTGGAGAGTTGCAATGGGTTTGTCCCTGGCATCGTAGAAGCTACGGAGGCGCTCTTCCTGCCAAAGTTCGAGGTTCCAGTAGTGTCGTCCCTTTTGCCAACGCGGAGCTCTCATCCAGGTAACACCTCCTGGCTTGGCGTTGCCGTATTTTCGTGCTTCTGCACCCATGGTTATGAGCTGACCGAAGGCGTGGGTATCGTAAATGCCTGCTACGACGAGGGGCGTTCCTCCTCCAAAAGCTCCGCGAACGACAGGGATCACCGTCCACTTTTCTTTCAAGCTGATGACCAAAAGGGTCTCATTTGGGTCTTGGGGTGATGACTCTGCCTTAATTTCGACAGACTGAAAGACTTGGGTTGTGAGAAGCTTGGTTCGCAAGCGCACAAGATCTTCTGAGCTCAGCTGACAGGGGCAGTGAAGGTCGGTGAAAGATTCGATCCAGGCTTTGCGTGTTCGCTCGAGACCTTCCCAGCGAACATCGGCGAAAGTAGCTGTCTGCTCGCCCTGTCCAAATAAGGGGGGAGCAAAGATTCCCAAGGCTAAAAAGCTCATCAAGTAAGCAAGAGACCTCGGGGGTATCATGGCTGCTCCCGCCTTTCATTAAAGGTATGAATCGTCGCGGCTCAAGTAGTTTTGGACATAATCGCGAATGCCAGCTTCAAGAGTGTGAAAGGGCTCTTTATAGCCGGCGGTCTGCCGAAGTTTGGTAAGATCCGCTTGAGTAAAGTATTGATATTGTTTTTTTAGCCCTTCGGGCATTTCAACCCACTCAAATTCAGCTGGCTTTTCTAGAGCTGAAAACACGGCCCGACCTAAATCAGCAAAGCTCCGAGCTTCGCCTGAGCCTAAGTTATAGACTCCAGATGGAATCTGCTTGTGATGCTGATAAAAGTGCAGCAAGACGTTAACGACATCTTTAACGTAAACAAAATCTCGTCTTTGATGACCGTGTTCGATATCGGGTCGGTAGGATTTGAAGAGGCGTAGGCGTCCCGTGTCTCTTACTTGGGGAAAGGCATGATGTACAACGCTTGCCTGGGGCCCTTTATGATATTCTTGGGGGCCGTAGACATTGAAAAACTTAAATCCGTACCAATGGGGAGGTGTTTTTTGCTGACGAATCGCCCAGGCATCAAAGAGCTGCTTGCTCCAGCCGTACTTGTTAATAGCGCGCAGTCCTTCGATGCGACTGTGGTCGTCGAGAAAGCATTCTTCTTCAGCGCCGTAAGTGGCGGCAGAGGAAGCATAGAAAAAAGGAATGCGCTGGGTGGTGCAATAATCCCAAAGTCGCTTTGTAAATAGGACGTTATTGTCCATCAGGTAATCAGCATCGCGCTCAGTCGTGCTCGAGCAGGCCCCAAGATGAAACACCGCTTGAATAGGCGGGTGCTGATCCACTTCGAGCCAGCTATGGAACTGATCTTTGGGCACAGCATAACTGATCTGACGTTTGCTCAGATTCTTCCACTTGTCGCCTAAGCCCAGTCGATCCAGAACGACGATATCCCTGTGTCCGCCCTGATTGAAGCCCCATACGAGGGCGCTGCCGATAAATCCGGCTCCTCCGGTAATCAGTATCATGAGATCGAGGCCCTTTCCTACAAACCCGTTGGCTATACTTGGATTGGTGCTTTGCAAGCCTAAATGATCTAGTATATACCTGGCGGTAGAGGAAATCGAAGATTCTTTCGTGTTTTTCGTCAGCTTTTGCTCAAAGGGAGCCAAGAATTCGTATGTACCATCTTGTTCAAGACAAGCCTGTCGTTCAGAAGTACGGGGGCACTTCAGTCGGAAGTCTGGAGCGCATTCAAAACGTCGCGCGTCGTGTCGCTGAGCAGCATAAACAGGGCTTGAAAAAGGTGGCTATAGTCGTTTCGGCAATGTCTGGGGAAACCAACCGTTTGGTTGATTTGGTGTCTGGTATAAACCCGCACGCCTCCCTCCGAAACTACGATATGGCCGTTTCTGCTGGGGAGCAGGTAGCGGTAGCTTTGATGGCTGCGGCTCTCGAAAAAGAGGGAGTGGCATCTTACGGATTTTTGGCCTATCAGCTTGGGATAGTCACGGATAGTCTCCATTCGAAAGCACGCATCCGAGATATTGATTGCACGAAGCTCTATAAATGTTGGGAAGAGGGTATCATACCTGTCGTCGCTGGATTTCAAGGGGTGACCGAAGACATGGAAATCACGACCCTTGGTCGCGGTGGCAGTGACACGAGTGCGGTTGCACTTGCCGTTGCTTTGGACGCAGGATTCTGTGAAATCAATACCGACGTCGATGGTGTTTATACCGCGGACCCTCGTGTGGTTCCGCAGGCGAAGCTTGTCGAAGAGATGGATTTTGAGGTGGCGTTGGAGATGGCCTCTTTGGGCAGCAAAGTACTCCACAGCCGTTGTGTCGAGCTTGGCGCTAAATATCAAATGCCTATTATCGTACGCAGCACCTTCCAACCGAACGATCATCAGAGGACTAGAATTATGAGTTTTCAGGCGCAACGTAGACTTGAGGCCCCAGTTGTCTCTGGAGTAACACTCGACCGCAATGTCGTTCGGATGAGTCTTACCCATTTGCCATCAAAGCCCGGTCTCATCGCGACTGTATTTGATAAAATCGCTAAAAGTGGCGTGAATGTTGATATTATAGTTCACAATAAACACGAAGAAAGCGATAGCGTGCGTCTCGGCTTCACCATTGGAGCAGCTGATCTTGTTCGGACTCAGGATATGCTGCAGCGTTGGTGTGAAGAGCTAGGACCACAGGTAAAATGCACTGCCGAACGTGGGCTCGCCAAGGTATCAGTGGTTGGCCTCGGTATGCAGAGTCATCCCGGTGTGGCGAGTCAGGTCTTCACCGTCTTGGAGAAAGAGGGTGTAGCCATTCATATGATCTCAACATCTGAGATCAAAATTTCTAGCGTAGTTGCCGAAGCAGATGCTGAAAAAGCTTCGCGCGCCCTGCATGCTGCTTTTATCGAAGAATAATCGTAAAAACTAAAAAGGCTCTCCCTAGGGAGAGCCTTTTTTCATTTACAGCAAAAACTTACTTTTTCAGTGAACGAATGTGAGCAACGATCTCTTTCACTTCTTGATCGCTGACAACTGCTCCCCACGGGGCCATCGTTGAACTAAGGCCAACGGAAGCGCCACCCTCTTTGATGACTTTGGTTATGTGGGCGTCATCGACAGAGGCCTGCCATTTCGCGTCTGTGAAATTCCGGGGCTTAGGATTCATGGCTAGGGCCGTTGGGCCGTTGGCTTGACCATCGACGCCATGACAAGCGGCACAAAATTGTTCGAACTTCTGGACACCAGCAGTCTTAGTGGCTGCGCCTGCGGCGGCAGCTGGAGCGGCTTCGGCAGCAGGTGCTGGAGCAGTGCCATCGGCATTGAGTTTCTCAACAGGAGCATTAGCACGCTCGGATTCTTGAGCGATTTTCTCCTGGAGTGGGCGAGGGTTATGCTGTTCTGTGCAAGAACGACATGCCGATAGGGTGAAGCCTAGGGCCATCGAGGTGAGAACAAAAATTTTGCTGCGAAGTGTCATGCTATCTCCTTGCTAAGCTTTCAGGGGGCATCTTATACCATATGGCCAGGCAGCTCCCAAGAAAAATACAAAACCAAGATTTTTCAGAGTGAGCCAACAAACCGAATTTGGAGAACTCGAAGATCCTTTTGTCGATCGTTACGACCTGGAGCAAAATGATATACCTGATACAGCTTATCATACTGCTCTTGGAAACTTTCGAGCATCAAGGTCCAGCTATCTTCCTTCATGCGACCTATCCCATAGCCCAGAGCATTCACTCGGAGAGATGACTGGGGCTGAGCTGGACCAGCGCAGAGACCGTCTGCATCCAGGGCGGAACAAGAAGAGAACATTCCCGACCCATGCAGTTTAGCCTGAAAGATCTGCTTATGAAAAGCGAGGACATAGCTTCCGAGAATGAGATAGGAGGCACTTAAAGACTGGGTCTCTCGAGTCAGGTCACTTCGGGCCCCGAGGGCTTCAGCAATAACTTCAGTTGGGTCCAGGGCCAACGATACCGGGGATGTCGCGCGAGGGGAAACGCCGGTATCAGCAGCAGGTCCATGGATGCGTGTTCGCTGCCAGCCTGCACTCAGCCTGAGGCCGCGAGCTTTGGGATACGACCCGTCAAGAAATAGAGCGAGAGACTGCCTCTCAGCTGAAAAGCCATGCGATGCCCGCTGTCTCTCAAGATGTTCTACCCATGGTAAGGCATCGCTACTGAGGAAATCACTATCGTAAGACCAACCTCCTTGCATGGAGAGCGCAGGTGCGAGTTCGGTTCGAGCAAGAAAGCCGTAATAGGGCTTGCTATCCGTTTCTGAAAATCTCTCGCCTTCACCCAGCCCTAGGACAAAACTCATTGCAAATATGCGGAGGTCAGGATTGACCCAAGTGAGACGTGCAGCTGACTGATCCCAGGATGTATCTTGCAATGCCCGTGAGAAGCTTATACCACTTGCGTCGGGCAGCAGGGTCGTGCCAGACCAATTTTCAAAGCTCAATTCCATAGCAGAGCCAAGGGAAAACCTCAGGGCATAGTCAGATAGCCAGGAATGATGCTCCGGAAGATACTGTACTTCCAGGCTCTTCGTATCATTCCACGTTGCCTTCTGAGGATGAAGGGGATCGTAAATGAGGCGCCAGTGAGGTCCCTCGTCAAAGTCCGAGCGGTAGCCGAGATGAAGATGGGTCAGCTTAGGGCAGAGCGTCCTAGAGCCGAGGTCGAGGTGACGACAGATGATCTCGGGTCCGAAGATAAAACCATCCTGTCCCCATGCAGAGCTGGCCAGAAAAAAAGATAGCAAAAAGGGTCTATAAGGAAGTGTCAAAATATAGTCCTCGTGACTTTCAAACTTTTGACTCTCCGTCATGGCCTTGACTGAGAGCGTCATTTTTGTGGCGGAAGCAACTTTTTGTATTTGGCATTATCCAAAAGAGAAGCAAAAAATCCTTTGAGTTCTTTCGCATTCCTGAGTGAAGTACTCAACTCGCTAAGATCCTAAGATAGTCCCTTACTTCTTTCAAATACTACCAAATTTTCAGGCATCAAGAGTCTGGCACGATACTTGAAAAATGATCTCAGCCTTTGGGGGATTATCTTATGTCAGCAGAAAAGAAAGAAGAGAAAAAAGAAGCAGCTCCTGCTGAGGAGTTGACTCCCGAACAGGAAGCAGCCAAACGCAAAAAAAAGCTCATGCTCTTTGCGATTCTGGGAGCCGTCGTCGTGATAGCGGGGGGAGCAGCAGCCTTCGTTATGACAAGTGGTGGAAAGAAAAAGGGTGGAGAAACCGAGCTTAAAGCGCATGCAACAGAAGAAGGGCATGAAGCTGGCAAGGGTGAACATGGTAAAGAAAAAGCTGGATCTCATGAAGAGAATAAGGGTGAGCATGGCGAAGAGGCCAAAGGCGGCGAACATGGAGCTGAGGCCAAAGGCGGCGAACATGGAGCTGAGGCCAAAGGTGGCGAACATGGAGCTGAGGCCAAAGGCGGCGAACATGGAGCTGAGGCCAAAGGTGGCGAACATGGAGCTGAGGCCAAAGGTGGCGAAGGTCATGGTGGTGGGGATGCCAAGAAAGGCGACGGAAAAGCGGAAGAGATTGAGCTCGATATAGATTTTGGAGACACATACAAACTGCCTCCATTCTCTCTGAATCTCGGTAACGCCCTAGAAAATCGTTATATCAGAATAGAAATTCAGCTGGAATATCCACGCAAGAACAAGAAGCTTGAAGCTGAAATAAAGGCGCGTCAACCACAGTTGAGAGACGCTGTCATTGGTATTATTCAACGCAAAACTAGGGAATTTCTTCTGTCGCCAGATGGCAAGGAAGCCCTTCGAAGAGAGATCCTGAAGCGTATAAATCAGTACATGAGCACTCCGATAACGAACGTCTACATAACCGATTTTCTGATTGAGTGAGGCCCCTTCATGAGTCAACAGGTATTGTCACAAAGCGAAGTTGATGCCCTACTTTCGGCTGTATCTGACAATCGCGTCGACGCAGATGAAGATACAGGTGGCGAGAAAGCCCAGAGTGGTGTCGTCCAGTACGATCTTGCCAACCAGGACAGGATCATTCGTGGTCGCATGCCGACTCTGGATATCATTCATGATAGGTTCATTCGTCTTTTTCGAGTGACTCTTTCAAACTCTTTAAGAAAAATGGCAAACCTCAGTGTAAATTCAACTGGTCCACTGAAATTTTCGGAATTTATGAATTCACTGCCGCTGCCTTCATGTCTGAATATTCTGCGCCTCGACCCCTTACGTGGGGCAGCAGTCATGGTCATAGAATCCAAGCTCCTCTATGCTCTCGTTGATAGCTTCTTTGGCGGAAATGATGTCCCCTATACGAAAATCGAAGGAAAAGATTTTACTCAGATAGAAATCAAAATTGCTCGACGGGTAGTCCTTTCGGCCATAGATGACTTGGAGAAGGCTTGGGAACCGGTCTATCCGTTGAAAATAGGTTACAGCCGTACAGAGATCAACCCCCAGTTCGTCGCTGTTGTTCCTCCTTCCGATGTTGTTATTGCAACCACATTTGACGTCGAGCTTGAAAAGGTCTCGGGTACGATCAAGATTGTTATTCCCTACTCAACTCTTGAGCCGATCAAATCAAAGTTGTCCGTTGGATTTCAGAGCGAACAGCTCGAAGTAGACTTTATTTGGATCAACCGTGTTAAAGAGCAAATCATGCAAACACAGGCCAATCTCGTGGTTAAACTCGGAGAGGCCCAAATTCAAATGAGAGATCTCTTGAACCTTGAGGTTGGGGACATTATTCAGCTTGATACGGATGCCACTCTGCCCTTGAGTGTGCTTGTTGAGGGAATTCCGAAATTTAAAGGAATCCCAGGACTCTTGAAGGGGAATCGGGCTATTCGTGTGACAGAGTCTATGTTTGATCTGTGAGTATTAACAAGATATTTTTAGGGGATTTCCATGGCTGGTCAAGATTT
>CANGNB010000137.1 GCA_947454545.1 Oligoflexaceae bacterium | reverse complement strand
TCGCGGGGCAAGACCTATCTGAGAAAGGCTGCTGAGAAATTAAACAGTCTCGGACTCTCTTCTGCCTACCCCAGAACTTTGCTAGCACGCCTTGAGGAAGATACAATGGATACCAGTGGAACCTGTTGGTTTTTGAAGCTCCCACAAAGGCAGGCCTACGAGCTCCATACGCGTCCCTTGGAACGCATTGAATTTCTGCAGCGAGCCTTGGGCGAATATGTAAAGCAAGGCGATATGTGCTTCTTTGTCTCGGAAGGACCAGCCCATTCCGAAGAAGAGCCTGGAGATTGGCGCCTGTTAGCACTCTATAAAGCTGTGAGCGATCCGGAATGGCATCATCTCCATCGGTGGCAGACCACTCTGCATCTGCAAATTCGATTGGACGTAACTGTACCAATTGAAAACATGGGGCAAAAATCCCTTGTTGTAAAGGGCTCTGATCGTGTGGGGTTGTATCGTATCGAACGCGAACAACTGGAAAAGCTCGAACAGGGAATTCGTGGCTATACCCTTGACGATGAGGCCTACCAACCCTTTTTCGATCAATGGCGACGTCTGATATCGTGATCTAGATGAGGTTTGTGATGTTGAAACTTATCTTGCTCATCCTTGCATTTTTGAGCCCAAGCTTAAAGGCTCTCAACAATCCACCCTCGGCAGCCACCGATGGTCAAAGGATAGACCTCTGGGATGCTGGATTCTCGATGGTACCTCCGAGCGGCTGGGAGATCCTCCGCAATGCGGGAGGCTCATCTCTCCTTTTTAAAGCACCTAAGCAAGGCAGCAACGATTCCTATCAAGCAACGATACAGGTGATGGTTTTTAATGGCCCTCGCTATATCGACGAAATCAGTCAGGAAGAATTTGGGCGAATCATTGTCGACAAATTCACTAACGCTTCAAATCGAGTCCAAAACTATCGTCTCCGCAGTGGTCAAAAAGTCAAGCTGGAGAGCGGGGATGATGCTATTTTGTACTACACTGAGTTTCAGATAGATGACGTTAACCTCATGCAGATGCATATTCTCCTAAGCTCGAAAAAGAACCATTTCCTTCTAACATACACCGACCTCGCAAAGTATTTCGAGCAGGACAACTCTCGTGAACTCGCTGTCGCTTACACTTCGATGCATTCGGCGGTCTTAACGACGAAAGCACCGTCTCGCTATGAATATCCCATTATTGGAGGTGGGATAGGGCTCAGTCTCATTCTTCTTGGATTTCTTATCCGAGCTATCCGAGCTCACCGACTGAGAACGCTTTCAAATCGATTGGAAGAAGAAGACGGGGAAGAGCTCCACACAGATGCCGAAAGCGTCTTTTACAGTCGTCATTCTCAGCTCGAGAAAAAATCAAAACGTCGACCTAAGGATGAAGATGACGAAGACTCCGATGACGGCGACGACGATGAGGAAGAAGTGCGCAGCCGTGTCGAACGTTCCGCTCCTCCTCCAACTCCTCGTGTCCAAGACGCTATAAAGCCGCATAAGAAGCCCGTCCAGAGCTCACCTTCAGTTCCAAAACCTATGCCACCGCCTGAACCACGCACCCAAACATCACCTGGGGTGCCGAGTCGCGCAGCGAGCACGATCGCGCAGGAAGAATCAGATGTCGCCCGCATCTCACAGATCCTCCCCCACGATGGATTGGACGAAGACGATCAACCAACCAAAACGAAAAGAGGCTTTTTTAAGCGCAAAGCCAAAGAAGAGACCCAAGATCGAGATGATGAAGATAGCCAAGACTCATCCTGGGCTTCCAGCATCCCAGCTGCTCCTCTGAGTACTCATGAGGAACCTATGCAGGCGAGTCGCCCCCCTCGCTCTTTAGCTAAAGTTGCGAAGACGAACCCACGACCTGCTGCTACAGCGGTTTCTAGCACTGCAGTATCAGCCGTTGCCAGTCAGCTCGCCCCTATGACGGAAGATGCTTGGAATCTCGGCGGAAACTCAGAATCTTTCGCAGACGAGGACGACGAAGCCGAGGACGAAGACTAATCGGATGACCTAAAAACTAGACAAATGCTTTCTCTTTGCCTATCCTGCCCCCCTTTCGAGCCAGTCCTTGCATCGGGGGCCTTATGTTTACAGCCATGACTTTTCAAGATAATCACCTTCGTCTGATCGATCAACGCCATCTACCCCATCAGGAAGTCTGGGTTCAAGCAGAACACTTGCACCAAATTGCCGAAGCCATCGAAAATATGACCGTTCGTGGGGCGCCAGCCATTGCTACAGCAGCTGCCTTTGCTCTTGTCCTCGATGCTCAGCAGGCAAAAGCTAAGGCTTGGGCAGACTATGCGGCAGACTTTGATCGGAATTGTGAACGCCTCCACGCCACACGCCCGACAGCAGTCAATCTTGCCAACGCTTTGCGGTCGGTCAAAGCTCTGGCAGCAAAATTTGCGCCTCAGCAGACAATGCAGGTCACAGTAGAGAAGCTTCTCACATTTGCTAAAGAGCTTGAGCACGCTGATCTCACGACCTGTCGTGCAATAGGTCAACATGGAGCCGCAGCCCAGCAAGGACAAAAGCTTCGCGTGATGACCCACTGCAACACGGGCTCCTTAGCGACAGCAGGTTACGGTACAGCTCTAGGCGTCATTCGCGCTCTTCATAGCGAAGGCCGCGTCGAGCATGTCTACGTCGATGAAACTCGCCCCTATCTCCAGGGCTCGCGCCTGACCGCCTTTGAATTGCAAGCCGAGGGCATTCCCTACAGTATTCAGACAGATTCAGCGGCTGCTTACCTTATGCGTTATGAGCATGTCGACTTTGTCGTAGTGGGAGCGGATCGCATTGCAGCAAATGGGGATACAGCTAATAAAGTCGGGACCTATTCCCTGGCTATTGTTGCCAAGCACCATGGCGTACCTTTTTACGTCGCTGCGCCACTTAGCACTTTCGATCTCAAGACTCCCGATGGCGAAGCTATTCCTATCGAAATGCGTTCGCCCCTCGAAGTCACTCAGCATGCAGGCCATGCCGTAGCCCCTTACGGAGCTGACGCTCGCAACCCTTCGTTTGATGTAACACCAGCGGAATTGATTGCGGGCATCATCACGGAGCATGGCGTCATCAGACCACCCTTCACCGAAAGCATTCGCAAGCTTTTTACAAAAATGAAGTCTGAGTCTTGACAGCTTAAAAGGAATCTGCGATAAGCATCTTCCTGACACGAGGGAAGGGCGCTTAGCTCAGTTGGTTAGAGCATTAGCCTTACAAGCTAAGGGTCCACAGTTCGAATCTGTGAGCGCCCACCATTTCCCCTCTCTGCTTTCAGTGGCATTTCTGAAAGACAAATTTCAAAGCCAATTTATCTTCTGTAGCTGCACTGTACGTTTGATATCGAGCGCGCGGTGCAGCGTTGTTGCTGACACGAATTGCTGTATTCACAACCAACGACCGATCTTTGTGACAATCACTCCAGTTCAGATCGTAGGGATTGAGCGTTCGATCGAAGGTGAAGCTATTCTGATCAGACCCCTCTGCACTTGCTTGCAAAAGATTTGTAGAGCCTGCGCCGGCAAAAAAAGCCTCTAAAGTCCCATGCAGCTGATCCCCATCGCTCACATCCATCTGTCCCCAACTGATCGCCCGCTCAAGTGCAAAGCGATAGCCTGTGGGAGCTTTCAGATCGAGAGTAAAAGCACATTGCCGGCGACTCTCTTCAAGACTGATGCCCTCACCACGCGCCACATTCATCTGGGCTTTGCTCAAGTCTATGGTGAGCCACTCCCCGTCAAAACCATAAGGTATCGCGCCGGAAGCTTGAACCGGACAACCACTCCCATTGCTTTGCACGGAGCGCAGCTGTGCTCCTGAAGCCATGGCTAAAGTCGACAGGGAAAGACTCGCTAAAAAACTGATCATGCTACGTTTCATTTGAATTCCTCCTAAGCAATGTTCCTAGCTCTAGAGATATCTGATCCACGAACGGAAGACTAGAGCTTCACAGTACAATGTGTTCTGTGAACTCAGCTCACCGAACACTCGGCTAAAAAAATCTTTTATTTTCGGCATATTGCAGCCAAAGAGTGAGCTCGACGGAACGCCTGCGTTCTGCTAAAACCAAGGTGTGACTAGGCATGACTGCCTTGCAAGGAGAAAGCTTATGCGTCGACTCTTGCTCTTGTGGAGCCTCTGTTGGAGCCTTCTGCCATGGGCTCAGGCGATCGCCGCTTCGGCGCCTGAAGGCCAAGCGCGATGGCTGACGGTAGAGATTGGAATCATTGGAGTCGCTAGCGTTGACATCCTTCGCAGCGCTTTGCAAAAAGCAGAGCAAGACCAGTACTCGGGTCTCGTGATCATCCTGGACACTCCTGGAGGAGCCCTGGATGCGACACGGGACATGGTTAAAGATATCACTTCGGCTAAAGTCCCACTTGTCGTTTGGGTCGGCCCAAGTGGAGCCCATGCAGGGAGCGCCGGAGCCTTTCTAACCGTCGCTGCTCCCATCGCTGCCATGGCTCCAGGAACAAACATTGGGGCTGCGCATCCGATTCAGGGGAATGGTCAGAATATTCCATCTGATGGTGATCTTAGAGACAAGATTGAAAACGACACCATTGCTTTTATGGATTCGATCGCTCGCTTACGAGGCCGTAATTCCGAGATGGCAGTCTCTTTTGTAGCAACGTCTCTAGCGATAACAGCTGAAGAGGCGCTCGAAAATAAAGTCATCGATCTTGTGAGCCCAAGTGTAGGACAGGTTTTGGATGCGATCGATGGTCGCACAATCGTCACTGAAGACAAGCAGACTTTACCCGTGCATTCCAAGAACGCCCTACAAGTTCCCTTCGAAAAAAATCTTCGGGCACGCTTTCTAGAAATTCTATCGAATCCCAATCTCTTCTATTTACTCTTTATCATCGGCCTGCTCGGCCTAGGATTTGAAATCACCCATCCCGGCGTTGCCGTACCAGGTGTGGTCGGGGCACTTTCTTTAGTGCTCGCACTGATTTCTTCCTCTGTCCTACCCATTAATTTCGGAGCTATCGTCCTCGTCATTGCAAGCATTGGATTTATGGTTGCAGAGCTCTTTGTTCCAAGCTTTGGCATCCTAGGTGTCGGAGGATTTCTGGGCTTTCTTTTTGGCTCTTTGCTGCTCATTGATTCCAAGAATCAGCTAGGACTAGGAATCTCCTGGTTCACCATCGGCCCTTCGGCACTTGCTATTGTAGCCTTTTGCCTCTGGTTGAGTTTTGTTGTTATGCGCAATCAAAAAGCTAAAGCCCGAACAGGCAAAGCTGCCTTGATTGGACGAACAGCGGAAGCTCTTGAAGATTTTGCTGAGGGTCAAGGCCAGGTGAGAATCGATGGAGAAATTTGGTCCGCTCAGTGCACCTCAGAGGCTTCTCCCATCTGTAAGGGACAAAGCCTCGAAATCCTTGCCGTCGAAGGCTTAACACTCAAAGTTGCCCAACGCGTTCTCACGCGTTCCTAGATTAACACTGTAAGAAAGGCTGATTTATGTCGTTTGGAATTGTCATCCTACTCCTTCTCGCCTTCTTTTTTCTATCGTCCGCCGTGCGCATCATACCGGAATACCAGCGCGCGATTGTCTTTCGCTTTGGACGCGCCCTTCCAGAGCCACTTGGCCCTGGTATCATCTTTTTAATTCCGCTCGTGGACAAAATAGAAGCTAGAATGTCCACTCGTGTCGTCACCATGGACATTGACCCTCAGGATGTCATCACACGCGACAATATCTCACTGAAAGTGAATGCCGTCGTCTACTTCAAAGTCGTCGACTCACTCAAAGCAGTGATCAATGTCGAGAACTACCTCTATGCAACGGCACAGCTGGCTCAAACCCATCTACGTTCTGTCTTAGGTGAACATTCTCTAGATGAACTGCTCGCTGAGCGTGAAAAGATTAATATGCAGCTGCAAAAAATCTTGGATCAAAATACCGACTCGTGGGGCATCAAAGTCGTGTCGGTCGAAGTCAAACACATTGACCTTCCTATCGACCAACAGAGAGCTATGGCTCGCCAGGCTGAAGCGGAACGCGAGCGTCGTGCCAAAGTCATCGCAGCAGAGGGCGAGCTCCAGGCTGCAACGATGCTACGTGAAGCTGCAGATAAAATTTCCAGCAATCCAACGGCTCTCCAACTCCGTTATCTACAGACGATGATTGATGTCTCGACCTCTAACAATGCAAAGACCATCTTTTTCCCTGTGCCGATCGACCTGCTTGAAGCTTTTAAAACCTTAGGGAAGAAGGAGTGAGAACAAATCATATGGCGCCAAGTCAATCCAGCGAAATTGATTTTTCCAACACAGAGATTGCTTTCTCGCACCTGAGCAATGCCCAGCTGCGACAGGCGTACTATCTCTTTAAAATCATCGGTCAACCCCTCATTGTCAAGATGGGTCCCGTTTGCACCGATTTTGCTCTCACCTTTCGCCTTCCAGTCAAGACTCTCATTAAAAAAACTATTTTTTCGCATTTTTGTGGAGGCGAAACTATTCGCGACTGCAAAAGTCGCATTGACTCTCTTGCTCGTTACCATGTTGGAACAATCTTGGACTTTGCTCGCGAAGGTGGTGGTACGGAAGAAGACTTCGACCTTGTTGCAGCAGAGATCAAACGCACGATAGACATGGCTGCTGAAAGTTCTCATATCCCCTTTGCTGTATTTAAACCTACTGGGATAGCGTCTCTTGAGCTCTTGAGCAAAGTGGAACGGAAGGCCGATCTTAGCGTACGTGAGCGCAAGGCTTGGGCCAGGGTCGAAGAGCGCTTCCAGGATATTACCCAGCATGCAGCTCGCAAGCAGGTTCGGGTCATGGTCGATGCCGAAGAATCTTGGATCCAAGATACAGTGGATGGCCTCGTCTACAATGCGATGAAGCAGCATAACAAAGAGAAAGCGATCGTCTACAACACGGTCCAACTGTATCGCCACGATCGCAACGACTACCTCAAAGCTCTGCTGGACTTAGCCGAACAACAGGATTTTCATGTTGGCGTAAAACTGGTTCGTGGGGCGTATCTTGAAAAAGAGCTTCGAGTCGCAGCCGCTGAGGGCCGGCCATCACCTCTCAATCCTTCTAAGGCTGCTACTGATGCCGCTTATGACCGTGCCCTACAGCAGTGCATCGAGCGGATCGATCGCTGCAGCATTGTTGCTGGGACCCATAATGAGGCCTCAACCAAACTCCTCACCCAGCTGATGCAAGCGGCGGGCATTAAACCTCAGGACGAGCGTGTGTTTTTCGCCCAGCTTCTCGGCATGAGTGATAACCTCAGCTATAACCTGGCAGCTGCTGGCTTCTCAGTCGCAAAGTATGTTCCCTACGGGACCATCAATGAGCTCTTGCCCTATCTTACACGGCGCGCTCAGGAAAACAGCTCCGTAGCCGGACAAAGTAGCCGCGAGCTCATGCTGCTAGAATCGGAATTGAAACGCCGCGCCTCAACGCGCTGAGTGAAGCTTAGGCCTCAAGCACAGTTCTATCCTCTGGGCAATTCTTACCCCCTGTCCTCTGCTAGAATAGGAGGCAAGGGGGAATCCGTTCGCAAAACGCTGGGGTCTTAGCAAACTCCGACCCAAAATTCATCTGCCCATACCCCTCTGAGAGAAGCAAAAATCCGTTAATATTTCAGGAATTTACAAATTCCCTACGACGACTTTGAGAAGAGTTAAGGTTTTTGCATGTGTTTCCCGAACTTTCCTCCTAAGGAAGGTTCTTGATTCTAGGGACCTTGGTTAGAGGATTCATATGAAAACGTTTTTTGGGATGGCTGCCACTCTTTTGTGCTGCGTGAATCTCTTGCTGCTGAGCCAGAGACTCCAGGCTGCGGACGTCGAACCCGCAGAAATTCGTGGTAAGACTCAGCAAACTCCCGTCACTGTTTTGCAAAACAGATACTTCCTCAAGGCTTTGCGCCCAGAGCTCGGCCTAGTCTATGGCATCGTCACCAACGAAGCCTACACTAACACAGCGCTTACGGGTTATCGCCTCGGCTTCTTTGTGAATGAATGGTTCGGTCTCGAAGCTCAGAGCTTTCGCTCACGGGTCACCAATTCCGACGATAGGAAGGCTCTCAATCAGTTGACCTACAAGAATAACGTCGGAGACAGCGTAAAAGTCGATCCTGAAGTCAATCGTATCGGCAAGGTGACAGACCTAACCCTTGTCACCTCACCCTTTTATGGAAAGATAAATTTTGCGGACTGGCTCATCATCTACTCCGATGCGGCCTTAAATGTTGGGATGTCAAACGTAACGACAGATCAAGGCACCTTGAAAGCAATCACCTGGGGAGTGGGTCAACGCTTTTACTGGCAGAAAAGTCTTTCGTTTCGCGTCGACTTTCGCGATCGCATCTACAGCGAACAGCGCAACAACCAGGCCTATCGTAAGAATACATACTCGGTCGACTTCGGCCTTAGCTATTTTCTCTTTTAGGAGCCGGGTATGAAAACTAGCTTGATGAACTGGCTCAAACAAGGCTCTCCCCAAGTGCTGCTCTGCCTCAGTCTAACGACTGGGGTGATTCAGGCTAAAGAGGCTAGCAAAAAAAAGGAAGCCCCCAAAGCCAAAGTCGAAGTGCAGCAGAATCAAGAACTGAACAAAAAATTGCGAGCTACCCTCGAGGCCTACGCAAAATCGGATCTCCAGAAGAGAGCGATGTGGGAAGCACTCAAGACTTTTGAAGACAACGAAGCTGAGCTGGCGCCTGATCTACTCGAGCAGCTCTATCGAGTTCGCTCTGAACTCCTCTTTGAGTCTGGCTATCCAGCACTCTCAGCTGAGTTTGCGGAAAAAGCCCTGACCCTAAGCCGTGAACCCTTCGGGGAACAGTATGCAAAGGTCTGGCGAAATCTGTGGCAGATCACAAAAGCCAAGTCGATTCAAAGCATCCTCGAAGAAACCTCGCTGCAGCTCGCTGGCAAAGAGGGACAGCCGCCAGAATTTGCTAATAATTGGAACTACATCATAGCTCATGCCCATTTACAAAAAAGCCAGACCAAGACTGCAATAGCCTCGTTCGAAAAGCTCGTCATGCAAGATCGCTACTACATGCCAGGCCAATACCAACTGGCTTTGATCGCGATTGAGCAGAACCGAGCTCAAGATGCTGAAGCCTTACTCAGGGCGATGTTGAGCCCGACCGTCCAAGATCTCTCGGATCTCAGCAGACGCGAGATCTATGATCTCACAAACTATGCGCATATGGCCCTTGGACGTCTTTACTATCAGCAGGGACGTTTCCTGGAAGCGGTGCGAGAATATCGATTGATACCTCGCAACAGCACTCAGTTCTACGATGCACTCTTCGAACAGTCCTGGGCTCTCTTTATGGCTGGCAGTATCAAACATGGTCTCGGGACACTCTATGGGGCCAATTCTCCGTATTTTAGCTACAAATTCAATCCAGAGGCCAAAGTCCTCGAATCCATTATGTACTACTGGATGTGCCGCTACGACGACGCACGAGCGGCACTAGCCGATTTCTCAGAAAAGCATAGGGATGCTGTCGACTCTCTCTCGGGCTTTCTCGATCGCCAAAGACTGAGCCCCGAGACAGCCTACATTCTCTTCGAGAACCTCGTCGCAGGTGTGTCGGCCGAATCGATAGGGATTCCCATCAGCGTGTTAAAGACAGCGGCAGAAACAGATTCCATGCTGCTAGCAAGAGATCAGTACGCGAATCTTATCGAAGAGCGCAATAATCTTGATACCTATGGAATATTTGGGATCACCAAAGATATCGAAGCCTACAAAACGCTCTTGAGAAAGCGGTTGACAACACAGCGAACAGAACTTGGAACAATCTATCTGGGCGAGCTCCGTCAGCTCAAAGATCATTTCGAAGAGATTTACTCTCAATCACAGTTTCTTTACCTTGAACTGTTGATGAGCCAAAAAGAACAGATCCTGGGTCGGGAGCTCCATGCTGATTCCAAAGTCACCAAAGTCACTGACAAGGATGCCTTTGTAGGATGGAGTCGCAAAACTCAAAGCTGGCAGGACAATAAGTTCGAATACTGGTGGGATGAGTTGGGGTATCAGGTCATCGATGTTGAACCAGAGTGCAAAATCTAAACGATGCAGCTGCCGACCGAAAGTTCGTCAGCCTTCATAGGAGCTAGAGAAACCGATGCAAAAATTTTCTATGACCCTCTTTGCTTTCCTCATGGCCTCCTCCCTGTATTCGGGTCACCTCAGCGCCAAAGGGGATAAGAAAGAAAAGCAGCTTGGACCAGCCAGGACAGAGCATTCTGCATACTTTTCTGAAAATAGGCAGGGCATTCCGCCAGAAAAACTGCGTGAGGCAGACCAGCTGCGCCTGCAAACGATCAGTTCTATTCAAAATCTTATGACAGCCCCCAATATGCAGGGGCCTCGCAAATTCGAGCTCTATCTGCGCATGGGCGAGTTGTATGCTGAACGCGCAGAAT